>NZ_JAVDVA010000024.1:0-143288 GCF_031456635.1 Streptomyces sp. 3330 | reverse complement strand
ATCAGGAACGTACGGTCGGAGACCTTGCCGAGGGTGACGCCCTCGATGCCGCGCAGCTGCTCGACGATCTCGTCGGCGTGGGCGGTGGAGGTGGCTGAGAGGGTCACGTCGATGCCGAGACGGTCGGCGTCGGAGTGGATGACATCGAGGGCGGTGACCGAGCCGCCCAGCGCCTCCATGGTGGCTGTCAGCTGCGAGACGGCACTGCCGCCCGCGGGCACTTCGAGCCGTACGGTGATCGAGTAGGAGACGCTGGGCGCGCTCATGGGACCTGTCCTCTTCTTCTGTTTCTGCGATGGTGCGGGGCGGCGGAGTTGGTCCGCCGCCCGATGACTGGCGGGGGATGTCAGGTGTCGGCGCCCACTTTGGGGGTGTCCGCGTCGGCCGTTGCCGCGGGCGGTGGGGTTTCCTCGCCGGACTTCAGGATCCTGCGGGCCCGGTCGGCGTCGAAGTCGTTCTCCCACTTGCCGATCACGATCGTGGCCACCGCGTTGCCGAGGACGTTGATGAAGACGCGGCCCTCGTTGAGGATGCGGTCGATGCCGACGATGAGGGAGAGCGCGGCCAGCGGGATGTGACCGACGGCGGTGACGGTGCTGGCGAGCACGATGAACGCGCCGCCCGCGATGCCCGCGGTGCCCTTGCTGGTGAGCATCATGACGCCGACCATGACGAGCTGCTGCTGCCAGGACAGGTCGATGCCCATGGCCTGGGCCAGGAACAGCGAGGCCATCGTGAGGTAGACCGCGGAACCGTCCAGGTTGAAGGAGAAGCCCGAGGGGATGACGATGCCGACCACGGGCCTGCCGATGCCGAGGATCTCCAGCTTGCGCACCAGCTGCGGCAGCACGGCCTCGCTGGAACAGGTGCTCAGGGCGACGAGCAGCTCGGCCTTGAGGAAGCGCATCAGGCCGAACAGGCTCAGGCGGCAGGCCCGCATGATGGCCCCGAGGACGACCAGGACGTAGACGACGCAGGTCGCGGTGAACAGGATGATCAGGTAGCCGAGCTGTTTGAGGCTTTCGGCGCCGTAGGTGGCGACCACGGTCGCCAGCGCTCCGAAGGTACCCAGCGGCGCCAGCCGCATCACCCAGCCGACGATGCGGAAGACGACGTCGGAGAGGGCTTTGATACCACGGGTCAGGGGTGCGCCGTCCTCGCCGGCCATGTTCAGGGCGACGCCGAAGACGATGGAGACCATGAGCGCGGCCAGAATGGCGTCGCCGGTGATCGCGCCGAGCAGGGAGGCGGGGATGAGGGAGGAGACGAACCCGGTGAAGGTGGCGTGTTCGGTGGCGGTCTGGGGGATGTCGTCGGCGTTGAGCGAGGAGGGGTCGACGTGCAGGCCGGAGCCGGGCTGGAAGATGTTGGCGACGACCAGGCCGATGAGCATGGACACCAGGGACAGCACCAGGAAGTAGCCGATCGCCTTCACGCCGATCCGGCCCGCCTTGCGCAGGTTGTCCATGGAGGCGATGCCCGTGGTCACCACGCAGAAGACGACCGGGATCACGATCATCTTGACGAGAGCGATGAACCAGTCGTTGAGCGGCTTGAGTTCCTCGCCGAGCCCGGGGGCGAGAATGCCGACGGCGATGCCGAGGACTGCGGCCAGGACGACCTGGAACCACAGCTCACGTATCAGTCGGTTCAGCCGTGACCGTTGCGGGCGGCCGGCCGCGGTCGGGGTGGTGCTTGTCATCGTTGGTGCTCCCTTGCACGACGATCGTGTGTAGCCCTGTCCCGTGGGGGGTGTGCGCCGGGGGACGCGACGTGCGTCCCCCGGGTTCGTACGTGGCGCGCGCAGAGCGGCTGAGGCTCGCGGCGAGCACGAGTCGTGCTGCCGCCGTGGTGCCGGTCAGCCGTGCAGGGCGCGCAGCACCTTGTAGAAGGCGGCCTTGCTTTCGAAGCCGATGCCGGGGGTGTCGGTCAGGCCGACGCGGCTCTTCTCGACGACGGCGTCGTCGGCGAAGCCGCCGGTGGGCTGGAACTCGCCCGGGTAGGACTCGTTGCCCCCGAGCTTGAGGGCGGCGGCGATGTGCAGGGAGAACTGGTGCCCGCCGTGCGGGATGCAGCGACGCGAGGACCAGCCGTGCTGGCGCAGCATGTCCTGGATGCGCAGGTACTCCACCAGGCCGTAGGAGAGCGCGGGGTCGAACTGGAGGGTGTCGCGGTCGGGGCGCATGCCGCCGTAGCGGATCAGGTTGCGGGCGTCCTGGAGGGAGAAGAGGTTCTCACCGGTGGCGATGGCGCCGCTGTAGTGCTCGGCGACGGTGGCGTTGAGGTGGTAGTCGAGCGGATCGCCGATCTCCTCGTACCAGAACAGGCCGTAGGGCTCGATGGCCCGGCCGTACTCGAGGGCGGTGTTCAGATTGAAACGGCCGTTGACGTCGACGGCCAGGCGGGAGCCGTCGCCGTCGAGGACGTCGATGACGGCCTCGATGCGACGCAGGTCCTCGGCGAGGTCGGCGCCGCCGATCTTCATCTTGACGACGTCGTACCCGAGGTCGAGGAAGCGGCGCATCTCGTCCTGAAGGTCGGTGAGGGTCTTGCCGGGGGCGTAGTAGCCGCCGGCCGCGTAGACGAAGACGGAGTCGTCCGGCTGACCGTCGCCGTAGCGCTCGGACAGGTAGCGGTACAGCGGCTTGCCCTCGATCTTGGAGGCGAGGTCGAACAGGGCCATGTCGACGACGCCGACGGCGACCGAGCGCTCGCCGTGGCCGCCGGGCTTCTCGTTGTTCATCATGACGTCCCACGCCTTGGCGTGGTCGAAGCGGCCCTGCTGGTCCAGGAGGCTGCCGGGCTCGGCGGCGGTGAGGCGGGGCAGGACGCGGCGGCGCAGGATCTCGCCGGCGCTGTAGCGGCCGTTGGAGTTGAAGCCGTAGCCGACGACGGGCTTGCCGTCACGGATGACGTCGCTCTCGATCGCCACGATCGAGCAGTCCATGGAGCTGAAGTCGATCCAGGCGTTGCGGATCGAGGAGCTGATCGGGACTACGCCCTCGTACACGTTGGTGATCTTCACGGTGGCGCCTTTCTCATATCTTATAAGTTGCGTCGGTGTTAGGCTGAGGTGACATCACGGGGGCTGTCAAGAGGGGTGCGAGCACCCGGGAAGGAAATT
This sequence comes from Streptomyces sp. 3330, assembly GCF_031456635.1. Taxonomy (NCBI): domain Bacteria; kingdom Bacillati; phylum Actinomycetota; class Actinomycetes; order Kitasatosporales; family Streptomycetaceae; genus Streptomyces; species Streptomyces sp. 3330. The sequence goes on along the minus strand of NZ_JAVDVA010000024.1, from coordinate 140,164 downwards.
TCGGGGGCGATGGCCGACACGAACCTGTTCGTCAGCAAGAGTGATTACGCCTACGCGGAGCTGCGCGGACAGATCCTGTCCGGCTCTCTTGCCGCCGGAGCGCGGCTCGCGCAGTACGACCTCGCGCAGTCGTTGAACATGAGCATCACCCCGTTGCGGGAGGCGATCCGCCGCCTCAGCAGCGAAGGGCTGCTGACCGTCGAGACCCATCGTGACGTGCGGGTCTCCGTGATGAATTCGGACGAGGCCCGGCAGTTGTTCGAGGTCCGGCTGTCCCTGGACCCGACCGCCGCGGAACTCGCGGCGCGGCGGCGTACCGAGGACGATGTGGCGTCCATGCGGGCCGCCGTCGACCGACTGCTGCCCGTCACCCGCCAGTGGGGTGAGGAAGCGCTCACGGCACACCGCACGTTCCACCGGGCCCTCTACCGGGCCTCGCACAATGACGTCCTCGTGCGTCTCCTGGACGACCTGTGGGACAAGTCCGACCGCTACCGTCGCCTCGGCCTCGAACTCCCGCCCGGCGACGAGCCCCGCACCCGCGATCTCCAGGAGCACCACCAGCTGGTCGACCTCATCGAGGCGGGACAGGCCGAGGACGCCGGACAGCTGATGCGCGACCACATCAACCACAGCCTCACCGCCACCGCCATCAGCGCCCTGGAGTACCGCGAGGGATCGTCCCCCTGAAGACGCTGTGACACCGCTGACCCGCGCGGAGTGAGCCCATGGACATCCGACAGCTGGAGTACTTCCTCGCCATCGTCGACTCCGGCGGTTTCAACAGGGCGGCCTCGGCCCTGTACGTGTCGCAACCTTCGCTCTCCCAGGCGGTGCGGACACTGGAGCGTGATCTCGGGTCCGACCTGTTCCACCGGATCGGGCGGCGTGTCGTGCTCACCGAGGCCGGCCGGGCGCTGATCGAACCGGCCCGGGCGGCCGTCCGCAGTCTGGAGACCGCCCGCGCGAGCGTCGCGTCGGTCCACGAACTGCGCACCGGCCGCCTGGACGTGGCGTCCATGCCCTCCCAGGCGGTCGAACCGCTCACCACCCTCATCAGCGCCTTCAGCGACCGCCACCCCGGCGTGGTGGTCACGGTGAAGGCGGTCTTCACCGCCCGGGACGTCACCGAAGCCGTCCGCACCGGGACCGTGGAACTGGGCCTGCTGGCGACCGCAGGGCCGCTGCCGTGCACCGAGGTGGCCACCCTGGACCTGGGGAGGCAGCGGTTCGTGCTGCTGGTTCCGCCCGGCGACCCGTTCGGTGGGCGGGGGAGTCTGACGAGCGAGGAACTGTCCGGGCGAAGACTCATCGTCGGCCAACCGGGAACGGGCATGCGCGCGTACGTCGACTCCCTGCGCGATCAGGGCGTCGCGTTCTCCGTCGCCGCCGAGATCGAGCACCGGGTGGCCGTGCTGCCCCTGGTCCTGGCCGGCCTCGGGCTGGCCGTGGTCACCGACTCCTGGCGGGACCTGGCCTGGAGGGCCGGCGCCCACGTCCTGGACATCGAGCCGGCGACCGCCCTGCACATCGGCCTGGTCAGCCGTCGCGGGCCGGTGTCCCCAGCCGCCGCGGCCTTCCTGGCGACGGCGAGCGCCACTGCGGCACCTGCCTGATAGGCGCTGCTTATAAGGCAGATACGCAGCGGGTCTTGGACGCGGTGCCGGGCACGTTGCTGAGATCGAGGCCATGACCAACCACCGCATTGCCCTGATCCCCGGCGACGGAATCGGCGCCGAGGTGCTGCCTCCTGCGCAGCAGGTACTCGATGTCCTCGGCCGCCGGCACGGTTTCACCCTCGGGTACACGTCGTACGACGACTGGTCGTGCGAGCGGTACCTGCGCGAGGGCGCGATGATGCCCGAGGACGGCCTCGACCAGCTCCGCGACAAGGACGCCCTCCTGCTCGGCGCGGTGGGCTACCCGGGAGTGCCCGACCACATCTCGCTGTGGGGGCTGCTGATCCCGATCCGCCGCGGCTTCCGCCAGTACGTCAACCTCCGGCCCATCCGCGTCTTCGAGGGCATCGACAGCCCCGTGCGCGGCGCCGGCCCTGGCGAGGTCGACTTCGTCGTGGTCCGCGAGAATGTCGAAGGCGAGTACAGCGAGGTCGGCGGCCGGCTCAACCGCGGCTTCGCCGACGAGATGGCCGTGCAGGAGACCGTGTTCACCCGGGCAGGCGTCACCCGGGTCCTGGACTACGCCTTCGGCCTGGCCGCCCGCCGCCGTGGCCGGCTGACCTCCGCGACCAAGTCCAACGGCATCGTGCACACCATGCCGTTCTGGGACGAGCTGGTCGCCGAGCGGGCCGAGGGCTTCGCTGAGGTGTCCTGGGACCAGGAGCACATCGACGCGCTCGCGGCCAAGTTCGTCCTGGAGCCCGCCCGCTTCGACGTCGTCGTCGGCTCCAACCTCTTCGGGGACATCCTCAGCGACCTCGCCGCCGCGGTCGCCGGGTCCATCGGAATCGCCCCGGCCGCCAACCTCAACCCGGAGCGGAATTTCCCGTCCATGTTCGAGCCGGTGCACGGCTCCGCCCCCGACATCGCCGGCCAGGGCATCGCGAACCCGTTGGGCGCCATCTGGTCGGCGTCCATGATGCTCGACCACCTTGGCCACCCCCGGGCCGCGAAGGACATCACCGACGCGATCGCCGCCGTCCTTGCCAAGACCGACGTCCGCACCCGCGACCTCGGCGGGACCGCCTCCACGGCGGAGTTCACCGACAAGCTCCTCGAACTCCTCTGACCCGCCGCTCCCGCGGGCCGCCCGCCCACCGAACCGGGCGGCCCCGCCGGAGCCGAGACGAGGGTGCCGTCCACGATCAAGGCGCGCGGGCAATACACCCAGGACTTGTCGGGGGCGATCACGAGGTTGTCGGCGGCAGGTTCTTCATCAGGACGACGCTGTCGTACTTGGTGACGTCCCACCGCCAAGTGCCGACCGGCGCGTAGCCTCGCCGGCAGTACCGGTCGACGAGGTCTGTTGCCTGCGAGGAGGTGTCGATGACGACCTGTGTCGACCCGAGGGCGACAATGCGTGACTCGGCCGGAGCCAGCAGTCGTCGTCCCAGACCGGTGCCTCTTGGCGAGGGCTCGACAGCCAGTTGCCACAACGAGCCCCCTCCCGCCGGCGCGGGGTCGGGGAAGTCCAACCGCTCGGAACCGTGAGCGGCGTCCCACTCCTCGTGGGGGGAACCGGCTGTGGAGAGCCCACGCACGCGCTGCATCGTCTGTCAGCGGTCGTCTGAACGGACCGTCGTCGGTGTCTGCGGCCCCGATCATGAGAAAAGGGCCGCGGCACGGTGCCCGTGCCGCCGGTGAAGCTGTGCGCCGCCTCCTCCGCGAAGGGCACGATCAGCGCGTCTGCCCGCCGGGCGCCTCGCGCACCGGCCTCATGACGAAGACGGTACGGACCACTACTGACAACGCCTCCGAACCGAGGACCCGCCGAGGGAGGCTGTCAGTGCCTGTTGGTAGAACTGCGGACACATCACGGACCGCGCATCTTTTTTCCCGGGGAGCAGCCGCATGACCGTCACCGACCACCTGCACACTCTGTACCGGCTGCCCGCCCACACCTTCCCGGGTCCCGGTGGCAGGACGGACGGCCTGCCCGACCCCGAGACCGTCGCCTGGCGCGTCGCCAGCGACGTCTACGACGCCGACGAGGACTGGACGAAGGCGTTCGCCCGCTTCTGCTCCGCCGTCGACACCACCCGCGTGCGCGCCCTGATCGTCGGCGCCTGGCAGGAGGCCTACGACACGGACCCCTCCGACGTCATCGAGGCGCTGGTGGCCGCCCGGGACCGGTTCCCCGCGCTGCGGGCGGTGTTCCTCGGCGACATGGTGGGGGAGGAGTGCGAGATCTCCTGGATCAACCAGAGCGACGTGACCCCGGTCCTGGCCGCCTACCCCGCGCTGGAGGAACTCGGCGTGCGCGGCGGGTCCGGGCTGCGGTTCCCCGCCGTGAGCCACCGCGCGCTGCGCAGGCTCGTCATCGAGACGGGCGGGCTGCCCGCCGAGGTCGTGCGCGGCGTCGGCGGCAGCGATCTGCCCGAGCTGGTCCACCTCGACCTGTGGCTCGGCACCCCCGAGTACGGCGGCGACGCCGAGGTCGCCGACCTGGAGCCCATCCTGTCCGGCGCGCGTCTGCCGAGCCTGCGTCACCTCGCCCTGCGCAACAGCGAGATGCAGGACGCCGTGGCCGCGGCGGTCGCCTCCGCGCCCGTGGTGGCCCGGCTGGAGGTGCTGGACCTCTCCATGGGCGTGCTGACCGACGAGGGCGCGGCCGCCCTGCTCGGCGGCCAGCCGCTCACCCACCTCAAGAAGCTCGACCTGCACTACCACTACCTGAGCGAAACCCTCCAGGAGCGCGTCCGGCGGACGGTGGAGACCGCGGGCGTCGAGGTGGACCTCGACCCCGACGACGCCGAGGAGGACGCCGACGACGACGGCACGCCGTGGCGCTACGTCGCCGTCGGGGAGTGAGCACCCCGTCCATGGGCCACCGTCCCCCCTCCCTCGAAGAGCTCCGCCGGGGGCGGCCGTCCGAGCCGCGCCTGGCGGTGGTCGGCAACCCGGAGAACCGCCGGGTCGCCCTCTTCGAGGACGCGGTACGCGCGGCCGGCCTGCCGGCCCCGCGTGTCGTGCCGTGGGCGGACGTACTGAGCGCCGGCGGCGCCGACTTCGGGACCGAGGAGATCGTCCGCCTGGACTCGCCCGGCGAGAACCCCGAGGTCGACCGGCTGCTGCGCGGTGCCGTCGATCCGACGCGCGTCGAGGGCTCGGGCCGCTGGTACGCCCGCTTCACCGGCGCGGTGCGCAGCCTGCGCGGCGGCGTCCGCCTCGACGACCCGGACGAGCTCGCGGTGCTGTTCGACAAGCGGCTCTGCCACGCCGTCCTGGACGCGGCGGGCGTCCCGGTGCCCGCCTCACCCACCTCGGGCCCGCGGGGCGCGCCGGTACGCGGCTGGGACGACGTACGCGCGTCGATGCGCGAGCACCGGATGCCCCGGCTCTTCGTGAAGCCCGCCCACGGATCGTCCGCCTCGGGCGTCCTCGCCGTCGAATCGGGCGGCGGCGGCCGGATCAGGGCCACCACCTCCGTGGAACTCGCCGCCGACGGCGGCCTGTACAACTCCCTCAGAACGCGCCGCTACGAACGCGAGCAGGACATCGCGGCCATCGTCGACGCCCTCGCGCCGGACGGACTGCACCTCGAGCGCTGGCTGCCGAAGGCCTCACAGGGCGGCCGGGCCGCCGACCTCAGGGTCGTCGCCGTGGCCGGCCGCGCCACCCACGCGGTGGTCCGCACCAGCCGTACGCCCCTGACCAACCTCCATCTCGGCGGCCGCCGGGGCGACCTGGACGCGGCCCGGGAGGCCGTCGAGGCGGCGGGCGCCCGCTGGACCGACCTGCTGGACGTGTGCGAGCGGGCCGCGGCCTGCTTCCCGCGCACCCTGTGCGTCGGCGTCGACGTGCTGCCGGCCGTCGGCTGGCGCAGGGCCGCGATCGGCGAGGTCAACGCCTTCGGCGACCTGCTGCCCCGGCTCACCGGGCTGCCCGGCAGCGGCGCGGAGGGCCTCGACACCTACGCGGCCCAAGTGGCCGCCGTCCTGGGTGACACCGCCCGGTACAGAACAGGAACACCGCATGCCTGAGCCCGACATGAACGAGGTGGTGGGCAGCCACGACCTGCTGCTCGTCACCCTGGACACCCTCCGCCACGACGTCGCCGCCGAGCTGGCCGCCGAGGGCCGCATCCCCCACCTGGCCCGCCACCTCCCCGGCGGCCGCTGGGAGGAGCGGCACGCGCCGGGCAGCTTCACCTACGCCAGCCACCAGGCGATCTTCGCGGGCTTCCTGCCGACCCCGGCCGCTCCCGGACCGCATCCGCGCCTGTTCGCGGCGAGCTTCGCGGGCAGCGAGACCACCGCGGACGGCACCTACGTCTACGAGACCCCCGACCTCGTCTCCGGCCTCGCCCAGGACGGGTACCACACCGTGTGCATCGGGGGAGTGGGCTTCTTCAACAAGCAGGGGCCGCTGGGCTCGGTGTTGCCCGGGCTCTTCCACGAGTCCCACTGGGCACCGGAGTTCGGGGTCACCTCACCCGATTCCTTCGAGAACCAGGTCGCCCACGCCGAGCGCGTCATCGGCCGCCTCCCGCACGAACAGCGGCTGTTCCTCTTCGTCAACGTGTCCGCCCTGCACCAGCCGAACTGGTTCCATCTGCCCGGCGCGACCCGGCAGACCGGCGACAGCAGGGAAACGCACGCCGCCGCGCTGGAGTACGTGGACCGGCACATCGGGCGCCTGTTCGCCGCCGCGAGCAGCAGGCGCCGCTGCTTCGCCATCGTCTGCTCCGACCACGGCACCGCCTACGGCGACGACGGCTACACCGGCCACCGCCTCGGCCACGAGTCCGTGTGGACCGTGCCGTACGCCCACTTCTTCCTCGACCCCGCACCCCGTCCGGCGGAGGCCGCCCGATGACCACCGCCGAAGCGGCCACCCGCGTCAGCCCCTACCAGCACTACGTCTACGCCTACCCGCACAAGACGGCCTACCGCGAGCTCCCCGACCGCCCGTCGCTGAAAGCCCTCTGGGCGGCCGAGCCCAAGGACGCGCTCTCCCTCTACCTGCACATACCGTTCTGCGAGGTCCGCTGCGGCTTCTGCAACCTCTTCACCCGCATCGGCGCCCCCGACGGGCTGACCGGCGCCTATCTGGACGCCCTGGAACGGCAGGCGACCGCCGTGCGGGAGGCACTGGGGGAGACGGAAGAGGTCCGCTTCGCCACGGCCGCCTTCGGTGGCGGCACCCCCACCTTCCTCACCGCGGCGGAGCTGGACCGGCTCTGCGACATCGCCGAGCACCGCATGGGCGCCTACCTCCGCGCGGTCCCGCTGTCGGTTGAGGCCTCCCCCGCCACGGCCACCGCCGACCGCCTCGCCGTCCTGGCAGACCGGGGCGCCACCCGGCTGAGCCTGGGCGTCCAGAGCTTCGTCGACTCCGAGGCCCGGGCCGCCGTTCGCCCGCAGCGCCGCGCCGAGGTCGAGGCGGCTCTCGCCCGCGTGCGCGACGCCGCCCTCCCGGTCCTCAACATCGACCTCATCTACGGCATCGACGGCCAGAACGAGCGGACCTGGCTGCAGTCCCTCGACGCGGCCCTGGCCTGGCGGCCCGAGGAGCTCTACCTGTACCCGCTCTACGTCCGTCCGCTGACCGGCCTCGACCGCCGCGGCCCGGACCGGACCGCTGCCCCCGACCCGGCCTGGGACGAGCAGCGCTTGCGTCTGTACCGCGCGGGCCGCGACCACCTGCTCGCGCACGGCTACACCCAGCAGTCCATGCGCATGTTCCGCCGCGCCGACGCCCCGCCGCAGGGCGCGGACGACTACGCCTGCCAGACCGACGGCATGATCGGCCTCGGCTGCGGCGCCCGCTCCTACACGGCCGGCCTGCACTACTCCTTCGACTACGCCGTCGGCATGCACCAGATCCGGGGCATCATCGACGACTACGTCGCCACCGACGCGTCCGGCTTCGCCCATGCCGAGGTCGGCCACCCCATGGACCCCCGGGAGGCGCGCCGCCGTCACCTCCTCCAGTCGCTCCTCCAGGCCGAGGGCCTGCGCCTCGACGACTACCGGGCCCGGTTCGGCGGAGCCCCCGCCGACGACTTCGGTCCCGAACTCGAACGCTTCGCCGACCGCGGCTGGCTGACCGACACCGACCCGACGGTCCTCAGGCTCACCCCCGAAGGCCTGGCCCATTCCGACGCCATCGGCCCCGAGCTGTTCTCCCCGGCCGTGCGGGCGGCCATGGCCGCCTACGAGCGGAAGTGACCCCGCCGCCATGGATCTGACCCTGCTCTACCGCGGCCCCCTCGCCTCCTGCGACTACGACTGCCCCTACTGCCCGTTCGCCAAGCGGCGCGACAGCACGGAACAGCTGCGCGCCGACCGGGCCGCGCTCGAACGGTTCGCGCGATGGGCCGCCGCGCACACCGACGACCGGCTCTCGCTCCTGTTCACCCCGTGGGGCGAGGGTCTGGTCCGCTCCTGGTACCGGCGCACCCTCGCCGACCTCTCCCGCCTCCCGCACATCCGGCGGGTGGCCATCCAGACCAACCTCAGCTGCCGCACCGACTGGCTCGCCGAGGCCGACCCCGACACCCTGGCCCTGTGGTGCACGTACCACCCGGGCCAGACGCCGTACGACCGCTTCCTCGCCAAGTGCCGCGGCCTGGCGGAGCGGGGCATCCGCTTCAGCGTCGGCGTCGTCGGACTGCCCGAGCACCTCGACGCGGCCCGCCGCCTGCGCGCCGACCTGCCCGCGCACGTCTACCTGTGGATCAACGCCGCCGAGGGCCACGCCTACGAGGACGCCGAGGCCGACCGGTGGACCGCCCTCGACCCGCTCTTCCCGTACAGCCGCCGTCCGCACACCAGCGCCGGCCTGCCCTGCCGCACCGGCGACTCGGTGATCTCGGTCGACGGCGAGGGCACCGTCCGGCGCTGCCACTTCGTCCGCGCGGAACTCGGCAACCTGTACGACGGTTCGTACCGCGCCGCGCTGCGCCCCCGCCCCTGTCCGCTCGCCGTGTGCGACTGCCACATCGGCTACGTCCACCTCGAGACGCTGCCGCTGTACGACGTCTTCGCGGGCGGGGTCCTGGAGCGGATCCCGGCAGCCGTCCCCGCACAGCACTCCGCCCGCAGCACGAGGATCGCGATGCGGGCGGAGACGACGGACCGGGAGATCCTGCCGGACGGACCGGGGGCTACGGCGTCACGTCCGTGACCCTCCAGCGCTGGTTGGAACCGGAGTTGGCCTGCCAGGTCGTGACGGCCGCGCCCTCGCCGGTCGCCTGGCCGCCGACTTCGAGGAGGCGTCCGGTGGCCACGTTGACCAGGGTCCACGTCCCGTCGCCGGTGGTCGACATGATCCACTCGGTGGCCGGGTCACGCTCGCCGGTGTCGGGTTCGACCACCGGCACGTTGTCGCGGACGGCGAGGCGCCTGCCCTCCGCCGGGTCGGCGAAGACGTAGTGCCGGCGGGCGCCTGTCGTGCCGTACCGGGCGTCCAGCCGCCACTGCTGCGCGGTGCTGCCGTTCGCCGAACCGATGACCAGGTTCGTGCCGTCGGCCGCGACAGTCACCGCCTTGCCGCTCTGCACACCGGTCAGCGTGTAGGAGTGGCCCTTGCTGAACAGACCCGCGTCCTTCGCCACACCGGAGACGCCCTTGACGGCGAAGGAGGTCACGGACTGGGCGGGGACGGTGTAGGTGGCCTTGCCGTCGACGACCTTGACCGGGGCCTGCCGCTGCAGCTTGCCGTCGGCGCTGGTCACCGTCGGGGTGACGGTCGCGTTGCCCTTGACGGTGCGGAACCTGGACAGGTCGAGGGTGACCGTACGGGCCTCGGTGGTGCTGTTGACGTGGACGACCGAGGCACCCTTGCCGTCCCGGGTCACGGCGGCGGCGCTGGAGGTGTCGTCCACCTTGATCAGCTTGTCGCCGGGCTTGATGAAGTGCGTGAAGTTCCGGGCCGTGTCGAACTTGGTGTTGGTGTGGATCGGGCAGGACTGGAGGGTGTCCGTGCTCGTGCAGCTGAACGGGAGCTGGATGGAACCCCAGTTGCCGCCCTTCGCGGACTCGCCGCCCGGCTTCATGTTGTCGTAGTCCTCGACCGGCTGCCAGAACACCCAGGCGGTGGGCTCCAGTTCGCGCAGGTCGTTCACCATCTGCTGGGCCAGCCCGAGGCCCGGACGCATGTCCGTGAAGCTCTGCCCGTCGCCCCAGTCGCCCTCGACCTCGCTCATCCACAGCGGCTTGTCGGCGGCCTTGGCGAGGTCGCGCACGGTGGTGCGCTGTCCGGTGCCGTAGGTATGGACGTTCATCCGGTCGACGAGGTCCTTGGAGGCCTGCGAGTAGGCGTTCCAGTTCGTCGCGAAGAGGGACGGGTTGGTCTCGTCCATCGCCGATATCCCGGCCTTCGTCTTCGCCTTCTGCAGCGCGGGCGCCAGCGCGGCGAGCACCTTCTGCTGGAGCTCGGGGCCGATGTGGGCGCCCTCCTGGCGGCCGCCGACGGGCCGGCCGTTCGCGTCCAGCCGGGTGCTCCAGTAGCCGGTGTTGGGCTCGTTGAACGGGTCGACGGTGTCGACCTTGATGCCCTCGGCCTTCTCCAGCCGCTTCGTCGCACCCGCCAGATAGGCGGCGAAGTCGTCGACCGAGTCGGCCTTGAGCTGGTCGGTGCCGGCGTTGAAGCCGCCGGAGACGTACCCGCTCTCGGTCATGAACCACGGAGGGGAGTTGCTGAACGTCTCCCAGTGGGTGATGTCCTTCTTGATGCGGTCCACCCACCAGCGCTGGGTGGCGTCGGCGTCCTTGTTCCAGTCGGCCGGGTCGTCCGCGCTCCACCAGTCGGTGTCCTCGCGGGTGGTGCCCGCGGGTGCCTTCCACCAGCCCTCGACGGCACCGCCGGCCCGCAGATAGTCCGTGACGTCCGGGGCGTTCCCGCCGCCGATGTTGTACCGGGCGATGTTCAGCGCGAGGCCGTCGTCGCCGAACAGCAGATCGGCGAGCTTCTCGCGGATCGCCGGGGGATAGTCCCCGGTGGCGTTGGCGAACCAGACCAGACTGGTGCCCCAGCCCTCGAACTTCTGCTGCTGGTACGACGGGTCCGGCGTCACGGTGACGGCGGCCTCGGCGTGCGCCTGCACGGGGACGCTGAGGAGGGCGGCCCCGGTGGCCAGCGCGGTGAGTGCGGCGGCCCCGAGGTTGCGTCTGCTGCGGGTACGGCGTGCCATCTGTGCTCCCAACTGCGGTGCGGTCGCTGTGGTGGGCCCCTTCTGCCGCGCGGGCAGGAGGGGATGGCCCTCGGCGCGGGTGCGTTCCGCGCCGAGGAGTCGTGGGCGGTGCGGGTGCGTGACGTCAGTCGCCGGGCCTGCTCAGTACGGCGACCTCCCGCGGGCCGAGGACGAGGGCGCCCTCCGTGCCGCGGGTGCCGATCAGGATCTCTCCGGCCAGCCCGGTCACCGGAACCGTGTCGTCGGTCCGGTTGACGAGGAACAGGAACCGCTCCTGGGCGCCGCGCCGGACGGTCAGCTCGACCGACCCCCGGATGTCCGCCGGGAGTTCACTGCCGACCCCGGCCGGCTCCAGCAGCCGGGGCAGCAGCGAGGTGAGCCCGTCGACGCCGAGCCGGGTGGAGACGTACGAGGCGGATCCGCCGCCCGTCGGGCGCCGGGTGACGGCGGGCCGTCCGGCGTACACCCCGGTGCGGTAGTGCGCCAGTACCTCGGTGTCGCCGTCGGTGACGGTGATCCGGTCGGTCCACAGGCTGCCCGACGTGGCGTCGTCCAGTTCCACGGACTCCCCGGCGAGCAGCGGGCCGAACTCCTCGATGCGGATGCCGAGCAGGTCGCGCAGGGCGCCCGGGTAGCCGCCGAGCCAGATGTGGTCGTTCTCGTCGACGACCCCGGAGAAATACGTGGTGACGAGGTGGCCGCCCTGCTCGGCGTAGCGCGTGAGGTCCTTGGCCAGTTCGGCCGGCACCACGTGCAGCACGGGCGCGATCAGCACCTGGTGCCGGGAGAGGTCGGCGCGGGTGGTGACGAGGTCGGCGCGGATGCCGAGGGCGAGCAGCGCCGAGTACCAGTCGAGGGCCTCCTGCCGGTAGTCCAGCAGGGCGGTGGGGTGGGAGTCCTGCTCACTGGCCCACCACGACTCCCAGTCGTAGAGGATGCCGACGGCCGCCGGCTCCCGCTCCGAACCCGCCACCGGGGCGAGGGCCTTCAGCGTGGCGCCGAGCTCGACCACCGCGCGGAACAGGTCGCTGTCCTCGCCGGCGTGCGGGACCATCGCCGAGTGGTACTTCTCGGCGCCGGCCGCCGACTGCCGCCACTGGAAGAAGCACACCGCGTCCGCGCCGTGCGCCACGTGCAGCAGCGAGTCACGGGCCAGGTCGCCGGGCCGCTTGGCGACGTTGACGGGCTGCCAGTTGACGGCGCTGGTGGAGTGCTCCATCAGGAACCAGGGCCGGCCGCTCGCGATGCCGCTGACGAGGTTCGCGGAGAAGGACAGCTCGTCGCGGTCCTGCGGGCCGGGGTGGACGTAGTGGTCGTTGGAGACGAAGTCGATCTCGCCCGCCCAGTCCGGGTAGTTCATGCCCTTGGTGCCGCCCATCACCATGAAGTTGGTGGTGACCGGGATGTCCGGCGTGATCTCCCGCAGGATCTCCCGCTCCGCGACCAGGTGGTCCTTCAGCGCGTCCGAGGAGAACCGCTTGAAGTCCAGCTGCTGGGTGGGGTTCGGGTGCGAGGCGGCCAGCCGGGGCGGCAGGATCTGCTCCCAGTCGCTGTAGCGCTGCGACCAGAACGCGGTGCCCCAGGCGTGGTTGAGGGCGTCGAGCGAGCCGTAGCGGGCGCGCAGCCAGACCCGGAAGGCGCGGGCCGCGTCGTCCGAGTGGTCGTAGATGTTGTGGCAGCCCAGCTCGTTGGAGACATGCCAGGCGACCAGGGCCGGGTGGTCCTGGTACCGGTCGGCGATCTTCCGGACCAGCCGCAGGGCGTGCTCGCGGAAGACGGGCGACGTGGGCCGCCAGTGCTGGCGCGCGCCCGGCCAGAGCGTCTCGCCGTTCGCCGTGACCGGCAGGATCTCCGGGTGGGCGGTGGTGAGCCAGGGCGGCGGGGAAGCGGTGGCGGTGGCCAGGTCGACGCCGATCCCGCCCGCGTGCAGCAGGTCCATGATCTCGTCGAGCCAGCCGAAGTCCCAGGTGTCCGGCCCCGGCTGGATGCGGGCCCAGGAGAAGATCCCCACGGAGACGACGGTGACGCCGGCCTCCCGCATCAGCCGCACGTCCTCCTCCCACACGTCCCGGGGCCACTGCTCGGGGTTGTAGTCGGCGCCGTAGGCCAGGCGCGGAGCGGGGTCACCGTCCGCCCCGCGCAGCATGCGGGACTGGAGGGTGGAGATCATGGCGGTCCTTCCGGAGGTGGTGCACGGGGGCGGCGCGGCCCGGGAGCCGCGCCGCCCGGCGTTTGGTGCTTCTCGGCTGCTTGCCGAGTGCGTGTCGTATGTCGGCCGACTGCTCGCCGACTACTTCTCGACGGTGAAGCCCTGCTCCTCGCCGTACTTGATCGAGGCGTCCTGCCAGGCCTTCAGGCCGTCCGCCAGCTTGGTGCTGGAGACGTAGGCCTTGCCGACGGTGTCGTTGAAGATCGAGTTCGCGTACGGCTGGAACGGGAGGTACGACCAGTCGCTCGCCACGTTCGCGGCGGACTCGGCGAAGATCTTGTTCGCCTCCTGGCCGTCGAAGTAGTCGAACTTCTTGCTCTGGAACGCGGCCGACTCGAGCTCCGCCTTGGTGGCGGGGAAGGCGCCCTCGCCGACGCGGGTGGCGACACCGGCGCCGGAGTTGGCGTACTCGGTGAAGGCGTAGGCCAGTTCCTTGTTCTTGGCCAGCGCCGGGACCGCCAGCGAGCTGCCGCCGTTCTCCGCGCTCGCCTTGTCGCCCGCGGTCCAGGCCGGCATCGCCGCCGCGCGCCACTGGCCCTTGGCGTTCGGGACGCCCGTGACGAAGTTGGCGGGCATCCACGCGCCGGTGGCCAGGGTGGCGATGGTGCCGTCGCCCAGACCCTTGTACCAGTCGTCGGTCCAGCCGTTGACGGGGGCGAGCAGCTTCTCGTCGATCAGCTTCTGCCAGACCGTCTCGAACTTCTTGGCGCCCGCGTCGTCGAAGTCGATGGCGACCGTGGTGCCGTCGACCTTGTAGGGGCGCGAACCGGCCTGCCACAGCAGGGAGGTGGTGAAGCCCGCGTCACCGAGGTCGTTGGCGATGTAGGCCTTGGGGTCGGCCTTGTGGAGCTTGCGGGCCGCGTCCAGGTACTCGTCCCAGGTGGTGGGGACGGCGATCTTGTACTTGTCGAAGACGGTCTTGTTGTAGAACAGCGCCATCGGGCCCGAGTCCATCGGCAGGCCGTACACCTTGTCGCCGTCGCTGACCGCGTTCCACGGGCCGGGCGTGTACTTCGAGGCGAGCTTGTCGGCGCCGTAGGGAGCCAGGTCGGTCAGGCCCTTGGTCAGCGAGTACTGGCCGAGCGCGAAGTACTCGACCTGGGCCACGTCGGGGACGCCCTTGCCGGCCGAGATCGCGTTGGACAGCGCGGTGTAGTGCTTGTCACCGGAGCGCTCGCCGACCAGGTTGATCTTGACCTTCGGGTACTTCTTCTGGAAGTCGGCGGCCACGGTCTTCAGGGTGGGCTCCCAGGCCCAGACCGTGATGTCGCCGCCCTTGTCCAGCGCGGCCTGGATGTCGCCGGCCGAGACGGCCTTCGTGTCGGAGTCGTCGTCCGAGCCACCGCAGGCGGTGACGCCCAGGGCGAGGGTCGAGACGAGGGCGATGCCGCGCAGGATGCGGCTCGTTGTTCTGCGCATGGGGCTGCTTCCACTTCTTCGTGGGTGGGACAGGTGAGGGTGGGGGTGGTGCCGGTGGTGCTCAAATGTGGGGCTTGTGGACGCGGCCCACGTCACTCCTTGACACTTCCGGCGGCGAGGCCGGACTGCCAGTACTTCTGGAGGAACAGGAAGGCGGCGATCAGGGGGAGGATGGTGAGCAGGGACCCCGTGATCACCAGGTTGAAGATCACGTCGCCGCCGATGGTCTGTGCCTGGGAGCTCCAGGCGCTCAGACCCAGCGTCAGCGGGTACCAGTCCGGGTCCTTCAGCATGATCAGCGGGAGGAAGTAGTTGTTCCAGGTGGCGACCGTGGTGAAGAGCAGCACGGTCACGATCCCGGGGGCCAGCAGCGGCAGCGCGACCTGGAAGAAGGTCCGTGCCTCGCTCGCCCCGTCCATCCGGGCCGCCTCCAGCAGCTCGGTCGGGATCGCCTCCGCGGCGAACACCCACATCAGGTAGAGGCCGAACGGCGACACGAGCGACGGGATGATCACCGCCCACGGGGTGTCGGTGAGCCCCATCTTGCTGAACATGAGGAAGGTCGGCACCGCCAGTGCCGTACCCGGCACGGCCACCGCGCCGATGACGACGGCGAAGACGGCACGCTTCCCGGGGAACTGGAACTTCGCCAGTGCGTAACCGCCCAGCACGGCCAGCAGCGTCGCGCCGCCCGCGCCGAGCACCACGTACAGCAGCGTGTTCACCAGCCAGCGGCCGAAGATGCCGTCGTGGTAGGTGAAGGTGTCCCGGATGTTGTCCCACAGGGCGAAGTCGTGGGCGAACCACAGGCCGTTGGACGACGCCAGGCCCGTCTGGGTCTTCGTGGCGTTGATGACCAGCCAGATCAACGGCACCACGGTGTAGAGGACCATCAGGCCCATCAGCACCGTGAGCAGCACATTGCGCTTCGGCTTGCCCGGGTTGTGCTTCTTGCGCGGGGTCCGCAGCCTGGGCGCGGAGCTCTTCGCGGGGGAGGCGGTGACAGAGGTGCTCATCGGGTCACGCTCCCTTGCGCATGCCGCGCAGCTGGACGGCGTAGGCGACGATCATCGTGATGACGCCCATGATGATGGCCACCGTCGCGGAGTAGTTGTGCTGCTGGCCGTTGAAGGACAGCGAGTAGGTGTAGAAGTTCGGCGTGTAGTCCGTGGTGATGGCGTTCAGCGCCAGTGGACGCAGGATGCTCGGCTCGTTGAAGAGCTGGAAGCTGCCGATGATCGAGAAGATCGTCGCGATGACGATCGCGCCCCGGATCGCGGGCAGCTTGATGGAGCTGATGATCCGCCACTGGCCGGCGCCGTCGATCTCCGCCGCCTCGTACAGCGAGGTGGGGATGACCCGCAGCGCCGAGTAGAAGATCAGCATGTTGTAACCGACGAACTCCCAGGTCACGATGTTGCCGATGGAGGCGAGCACCCAGCTGGGGGAGAGCAGGTCGGGAAGGGTGACGCCGAACGCGGAGTTGATGTCGCCCACCAGGCCGTACTTGGTGCCGTACATGAAGCCCCACATCAGGGTGGCGACCACGGCGGGCACGGCGTACGGCAGGAAGATCGTGATCCGGAAGAAGCTCTTGCCGTAGAGCCGGCCGCTGTCCAGCGCCAGCGCCACCAGCAGGGCGATGCCGAGCATGATCGGCACCTGGACGGCCAGGAAGAGCGCCACCCGGCCCACCGCCGACCAGAACGCGTCGTCCTGGAGCGCTCGCGTGTAGTTGTCCAGGCCGACGAACTGGTTGCCGCCGATGAGCTGGTCCCGGAAGAGGCTCAGATAGACCGAGTACGCGATCGGGGCCAGGAAGACCAGGGCGAACACGGCCACGAAGGGGCCGATGAAACCCCACCCCGTCCAGGAGCGGCGGTCCCCTTTCGCCGGAGGAGGTGCCGGCCGCGGCTCGGCGGCCACCGGCGGTTGCAGCGTCGTCATGTCGTTCCTCGCTCATCCAGTCCTGGAACCGGGGCGGTGGTGCGCGGAGATTTCCGAACGCCCCACCGCCACCATGATGTTTACGTAAACATCAGCCACGCAAGAGGCTCGGCGAGCTGTTATGTTTACGTAAACATCTGATGGCGGCATGTCTACACTGCCCCGATAACGATGGTCAAGGGTCCTCCGGGGAGACCGTGGCACCTGCGCCGACAGAGAGGTGGGCACACCGAGTGGACATGGCTGAAAGAACACCGGCCCAAGTGCAGGGACGCTCCCGGGCCACCGCTTCCATGGCGGACGTCGCGCGGCTCGCCGGGGTGTCCTCGCAGACCGTCTCGCGGGTCTCCAACGGTTACGCGGGTGTGAACGAGGAGACCCGGCAGCAGGTCCTCGCGGCCATGAAGGAACTCGGCTACCGGCCCAACAGCGCGGCCCGCGCCCTCAAGCGCGGTGAGTTCCGCACGATCGGCGTCATCACGTTCACGCTGTCCACGACCGGCAACGTGCGCACCCTGGAGGCGATCGCGACCTCGGCGGCCGCCGAGGGCTACGCGGTGACCCTGCTCCCGGTGGCGGTGCCCACCACCGACGAGGTGCGCGGCGCGTTCTCCCGGCTGGAGGAACTGGCCGTCGACGCGGTGATCGTCATCATGGAGGTCCACCTGCTGGACGCGGCCACCGTGAAACTCCCGCCGCACGTCCAGGTCGTGGTCGTGGACTCCGACGCGGGCGACCACTACACCGTCGTGGACACCGACCAGGCGGGCGGCACCAGGACCGCCGTCCAGCATCTGCTCGACCTGGGCCATCGGACCGTCTGGCATCTCGGCGGTCCCGAGGGTTCGTTCGCGGCGCAGCGCCGCGCCGACGCCTGGCGGGCGGCCCTCGTCGAAGCGGGCCGCCCCGCCCCGCCCCTGGTCAGGGGCGACTGGTCGGCGGAGTCCGGCTATCTGGCCGGCCTCGAGCTGGCCGCCCGTGAGGACTGCACCGCGGTCTTCGCGGCCAACGACCAGATGGCCCTGGGCCTGCTGCGCGCCCTGCACGAGGGCGGGCGCCGGGTGCCGGAGGACGTCAGCGTGATCGGCTTCGACGACATCCCCGAGGCCGGCTCCTTCCTGCCCCCGCTCACCACCCTGCACCAGGACTTCGCGGAGGTCGGCCGGCTCTGCGTCCAGGCCGTGCTGCGCAAGATGCGTCCGGACGGCTCGGAACACGGAACGACGCTCGTGCCGACGCGGCTGGTGATGCGGCAGAGCACGGCGCCGCCGCCCGCGGAGCGGTGAGGGCCGCGCCGGACGACGGGGCCCGCGGCGCGAGCGGCGGACGCCGGGTGGGTGCGGCAGTGGCGGGGTGTCGGCCGCGCCGTGTCGCAGGTTCCCGCCTTGTCGTGGGTTTCCGACGTGTCTCGGGTTCCCGACGTGTCGTGGGTTTCCGACGTGTCGTGAAAGCCCGCGTGTTCGTCCATGGCCGTCGCGAGGGCCTCCCGGGGGTTCGCCCCCGTCCGGCCCGGGTCCTCTGCCGTGACTACCTGGGGTGTTCGCCCACGGCGCGGGCCGCCGTGCGCCAGGCCGTGGTGACGGCGAGCCGGGCGGCCGCCGTGCCGCGTTCCGTCTCCGCGGGCAGCCGCAGCGGTGCGCCGAGGTGGACATGGCAGTGCGGTCGCCTGACCGGCGCCGTCAAGGTGCCCGCCAGCTGCTTCGCGGCCGACCCGGAGGCGATCCGCCGCGCGCCCGCGTGCCCCACCGGCACCACCAGCGCGCCGGTCGCCTGCGCCAGCCGGGCGAGCCCGGTACGGAACGGCTCGGGCGCGGTGGCCGCCGCGTCCCTGCGTCGCGGCAGCCGGCCCTCGCCGTAGAGGAGCACGTGCCGTCCTCCGGCCAGCGCCTCGGCGGCGGCGTCGAGCGCGAGCGCCGCGTGCGCCGTCCGGCGGTGGACCGGGATGTGACCCTCCCGGGTCAGCGCCCGGCCGAGCAGCGGTATGCGCCACAGTCCCGCGGTCGCCATCACGACCGGTTCGAGCTCCAGTCTGCGCAGCGCGGTCATCACGACGGCGGGGTCGGCCAGGGAGTCGTGGTTGGCCACGAAGAGGGTCCCCGCGGGCAGGCGCAGCTTGATCTCACTGGTGACGGTGAGCCGCCCGAAGAACGGTGTCAGGGCGATGACGGCACGGCTGAACACGAGGGAACCTCCGGTAAGGGCGATCGGAGCCTCAGTGTCGTGCCGGGGGCGGGGAACGCGCCTGAGTATGGATACTCACCTGCTCGACGGGTGCACCGGACGAGCGGCTCGTCCCCACCCCGCCCTTGGCTCTTCCCGCGCCCGTGCCGGCGGGAGCACACCGGTCCGGCCGCGCGCACGGAGGCGACGCACCGGGCGTCGGGACGACTCCGCCGGGCGAGGAGACGGGCGTGCCGGTGCGGTCCGGCGGCCGGCCGGCCTGCCCCGCCCCGCGGCGGGGCGGCCGGGTCCGAGAAGGCCGCCCCGGTCAGACGTTGACGCCGAAGTCGGAGGCGATCCCGGCGAGTCCGGAGGCGTACCCCTGGCCCACGGCGCGGAACTTCCACTCCGTGCCGTTGCGGTACAGCTCGCCGAAGACCATCGCGGTCTCGGTCGAGGCGTCCTCGGAGAGGTCGTACCGTGCGATCTCCTGGCCGCCCGCCTGGTTGACGACGCGGATGAACGCGTTGCGGACCTGGCCGAAGCTCTGGCCGCGGTTCTCGGCGTCGTGGATGGAGACCGGGAAGACGATCTTGTCGACCTCGGCGGGCACGGCGGCGAGGTTCACCTTGACCGACTCGTCGTCGCCCTCGCCCTCACCGGTGAGGTTGTCGCCGGTGTGCTCGACCGAACCGTCCGGGCTCTTCAGGTTGTTGTAGAAGACGAAGTGCTGGTCGGACAGGACCTTGCCGGACGCGTCCAGGAGCAGGGCGGAGGCGTCGAGGTCGTAGTCGGTGCCCGTGGTCGTCCGCACGTCCCAGCCCAGGCCGACCAGGACCGCGGTCAGGCCGGGCGCCGCCTTGCTGAGGGATACGTTGCCACCCTTGGACAGGGAAACTCCCACTGTCTTCCTCCTGGTTGAGATGGTCGAGTCTGATGGAGATGTCGTGCGCGGATGCGCCACATCGAATCTACAGCACTGTAGAAAATATGGGGAAAGTGCCGCCGCCGTCCCCCGAAGGGCGAACTCGGGTGCAGATACTGGCACAAGGGTGCCTTGAGCGGGCGGTTGTGTCTTCGCGTGTGAGGGTGCGTGTCCGCGTCCCGGCTTCTCCGTGACGGCGCGACGGGGTGACGGCGCGACCGCGTCACGTACGGTCCGGTCGGCGGCGACGCCGACGGCACGAGCGGGAAGGGCGATTGCGGCCCGGGTGTCCTCGGCGGCGGGACGAACCTCGCCGCGAGGGCGGACGTCCGGCGGACGCCGTCGTCCGGGGCCGGTCAGTTCTCCTTTGCGCCGAACGCCTTCAGGATGTGCTCCGCGGCCAGGGTGGCGGTCGACTCGCCGTCCCTGACCTGTTGTTCGAGACGGGGGGCCAGCGCCCGCACCGCCGGGTCGGCGTGCAGACGGCCGAGGAGTTCGTCGCGGACCATGGTCCAGGTCCAGTCGACCTGCTGGTCGCGGCGCTTGGCGGCGAGACGGCCGGTGGAGTCGAGGAGCGTGCGGTGCTGCTCCAGGCGTTCCCAGACCGTGTCCAGGCCGGTCGACTCGCGGGCGCTGCAACTGAGCACGGGGGGTGTCCAGGCCGCGTCCCGGCCGTGCATCAGGCGCAGCGCGCCCGCCAGTTCGCGGGCCGCCGTCCGGGCGTCGCGCTCGTGCGGACCGTCCGCCTTGTTGACGGCGATCACGTCGGCCAGTTCCAGGACGCCCTTCTTGATGCCCTGGAGCTGGTCGCCGGTGCGGGCGAGGGTGAGCAGCAGGAAGGAGTCGACCATGTTCGCGACCGCGGTCTCCGACTGGCCGACGCCGACCGTCTCGACCAGCACCACGTCGTAGCCCGCGGCCTCCATCACCACGATCGACTCGCGCGTCGCCTTGGCGACGCCGCCGAGCGTGCCGGCGGTGGGGGAGGGGCGGACGAAGGCCGCAGGGTCGACGGCCAGACGCTCCATGCGGGTCTTGTCGCCGAGGATCGAGCCGCCGGTGCGGCTGGACGACGGGTCCACGGCGAGCACCGCGACCCGGTGGCCGAGTCCGGTGAGCAGGGTGCCGAACGCGTCGATGAACGTCGACTTGCCCACGCCGGGCACCCCGCTGACGCCGATCCGCCGGGCCCGGCCGCTGTGCGGAAGCAGTTCGGTCAGCAACTGCTGCGCGAGCGCACGGTGTTGGGGCCGGGTGGACTCGACGAGTGTGATGGCGCGGGCGACGACCGCGCGCTTCCCGTCGAGCACACCCTTCACATAGGCGTCGACATCGATCACCGGTCGTGTCCGAGGTCGGCCGACAACTGTGCCACCAGGTCGTAGGCCGCGTCCGGGATCACCGTCCCGGGCGGGAAGACGGCCGCCGCGCCCATCTCCAGGAGCGTGGGCACGTCCTGCGGCGGGATGACCCCGCCGACCACGACCATGATGTCCTCCCGGCCCTCCGCCGCCAGCTCCTCGCGGAGTGCCGGCACGAGGGTCAGGTGGCCGGCGGCCAGCGACGAGACGCCCACGATGTGCACGTCCGCCTCCACCGCCTGGCGGGCCACCTCGGCCGGGGTCTGGAAGAGCGGGCCGACGTCCACGTCGAAGCCGAGGTCGGCGAACGCGGTGGCGATCACCTTCTGGCCGCGGTCGTGGCCGTCCTGGCCCATCTTGGCGACCAGGATGCGCGGGCGGCGGCCCTCCGCGTCCGCGAACGCGGACACGAGAGCGCGGGTGCGGTCCACGGACGGGGACTCGCCTGCTTCGTTGCGGTACACGCCGGAGATCGTACGGATCTGGCTCGCGTGACGTCCGTACACCTTCTCCAGGGCGTCGGAGATCTCGCCGACGGTCGCCTTCGCGCGGGCCGCGTCCACCGCCAGCTCCAGCAGATTGCCGTCGCCGCCCGCGGCCCGGGTGAGCGCGTCCAGCGAGTCCTGGCAGGCCCGCTCGTCCCGCTCCGCGCGCAGCCGGCGCAGTTTCTCGATCTGCTGGGTGCGGACGGAGGAGTTGTCGACCTTGAGGACGTCGATCTGCTCGTCGGTCCCGACGCGGTACTTGTTGACGCCGATGACCGGCTGGCGGCCGGAGTCGATGCGCGCCTGGGTGCGGGCCGCGGCCTCCTCGATGCGCAGCTTGGGGATGCCTGCGTCGATGGCCTTGGCCATGCCGCCCGCCTGCTCGACCTCCTGGATGTGCGCCCAGGCCCGGCGGGCCAGGTCGTACGTCAGCTTCTCGACGTACGCGCTGCCGCCCCACGGGTCGATCACCCGGGTGGTGCCGGACTCCTGCTGGATCAGCAGCTGGGTGTTGCGGGCGATGCGCGCCGAGAAGTCGGTGGGCAGCGCGAGCGCCTCGTCCAGGGCGTTGGTGTGCAGCGACTGCGTGTGGCCCTGCGTCGCCGCCATCGCCTCGACGCAGGTGCGGGTCACGTTGTTGAACACGTCCTGCGCGGTCAGCGACCAGCCCGAGGTCTGCGAATGGGTGCGCAGGGAGAGCGACTTGGCGTTCTGCGGGTCGAACTGCCTGACCAGCTTCGCCCACAGCAGCCGCGCCGCCCGCATCTTGGCGATCTCCATGAAGAAGTTCATGCCGATCGCCCAGAAGAACGACAGCCGCGGCGCGAACGCGTCCACGTCCATCCCCGCCGCCCGCCCGGCCCGGATGTACTCGACTCCGTCGGCCAGCGTGTACGCCAGTTCCAGGTCGGCCGTCGCGCCCGCTTCCTGAATGTGGTAGCCGGAGATGGAGATGGAGTTGTAGCGGGGCATCCGCTGCGAGGTGTACGCGAAGATGTCGGAGATGATCCGCATCGACGGCTTCGGTGGGTAGATGTAGGTGTTGCGGACCATGAACTCCTTGAGGATGTCGTTCTGGATGGTCCCGGCCAGCTTCTCGGGCGGCACGCCCTGTTCCTCCGCCGCCACGATGTAGAGCGCGAGGACCGGCAGCACCGCGCCGTTCATCGTCATCGACACCGTCATCTTGTCCAGCGGGATGCCGTCGAAGAGCTGCCGCATGTCGAGGATGGAGTCGATGGCCACGCCCGCCATGCCGACATCGCCGGTCACGCGCGGGTGGTCGCTGTCGTAGCCCCGGTGGGTGGGGAGGTCGAAGGCGACCGACAGGCCCTTCTGGCCCGCCGCCAGATTGCGCCGGTAGAAGGCGTTGGACTCCTCGGCGGTGGAGAAGCCCGCGTACTGGCGGATCGTCCAGGGCTGGTTGACGTACATCGTCGGGTACGGGCCGCGCAGGTACGGGGCGATGCCCGGGTAGGTGCCCAGGAAGTCCAGGCCCTCCAGGTCGCGGCCCGTGTACAGCGGCTTGACCGCGATGCCCTCCGGGGTCTCCCACAGCGGCTCGTCACCGCCGGTGGCCTGCTTGACGGCGGTACGCCACTCGTCGGGGCCGCCGTCGACGGCCGGGGTCCCCAGCTCGATCCCGGAGAAGTCGGGGATTCCCATCAGGACACTCCCATGCGGTCGAGGGCGGCGGAGAGCACGGCGACGGCGTCGCAGCCCGCGAAGACGTACGTGTCGACACCCGGGTACTGCCCCGGGCGGCCCGCCAGGAACACGTGCGAGGCGCCCGCGTCCCGGAGCTCGTGGGCCAGGGCCGCCGCCTGCTCCTCGTACAGGGCGTCGCTGGAGCAGAGGACGGCCTCGGTGGCGCCGCTGTCCGCGAAGGAGCCGTCCGTGACGGGCTCGATGCCGCCGGCCTGGAACAGGTTCGCGGCGAAGCCGAGGCGGGCGGTGTGCGCGGCGGCGGGACCGAGGGCGGCCAGAAAGACCCGCGGGCGGGAGCCGGTCGCCGCGAGGTGGGCGTCGGAGCGGGCGCGCAGTCTCTCGTACGACTCGTCGCGCCGTACCCGGGGCAGCCCGCCGGAGCGGGGCGCGGGCGCGGGCTCGCGCTCGACCGGACGCTCGGCGAGGTTCGGGAACTCGCTGACGCCGGTGACGGGTTCGCGTCGCCCGGCCAGCTTGGCGCTGCGGGCCTCCCAGGTGTCCGCCAGGTCCCGGCCGATCCGGCCCGAGCGCAGCGCGGCGGCCTGGCCACCCGCCCGCTCGATCTCCCGGAAGGACTCCCAGCCCGCGTGGGCGAGTTCGTCGGTGAGCCGCTCCACGTACCAGGAGCCGCCGGCCGGGTCGACGACCCGGGCCAGGTGGGACTCCTCGATGAGGATCGTGGACGTGTTGCGGGCGATGCGCCGTGCGAAGGCGTCCGGCAGCCCCAGCGAGTGGTCGAAGGGCAGGACGGTCACCGCGTCGGCGCCGCCCACCCCGGCCGCGAGCGTCGCGACGGTCGTGCGCAGCATGTTCACCCAGGGGTCGCGCCGGGCCATCATCACCGGCGAGGTCACGGCGTGCTGCACCTGACCGGCCGCGGCCCCGCAGACCTCGGTGACCCGCGCCCAGAGCCGGCGCGCCGCGCGGAGCTTGGCGACGGTCAGGAACTGGTCGGCGGTGGCCGCGTACCGGAACTCCAGCTGGCCGGCGGCGAGATCCGCCGGCAGGCCCGCCTCGGTCAGCTCCCGCAGGTAGGCCACGGCGGTCGCCATGGAACAGCCCAGCTCCTGCGCGGCCGAACCGCCGGCCTCGTGATACGGCAGCGCGTCCACGGTCAGCGCCCGCAGCCCGGGATACCTCTCGGCGCACAGGCGCGCGAGACCGGTCACGGGGGTGAAGTCGTGGCCGCGGCCGGTACGGGCCTCGTGGCCCAGCGGGTCGGCGCCGAGGTTGCCGCGCGCCGCCTCCGGGGCGACACCTCGCTCCTCGTACAGGCGCAGCAACTCCCGTGCGGCGGACTCGACATCGCCTCCGGCGTCCAGGACGACGGGCGCCAGGTCGAGATACACGCCGTCGAGCACCCGCTCGAGCGAGGCGACCGGGATGCCGCCTTCGCCGAGGACCAGCCACAGCGAGGTGACGCCGTTCTCGAGGTCGGTGAGGACCGCGCCGCCGGACGTGTGCTGCTGCCGCACGTCCCAGCCGCCGACGGAGTTGCCCTCCGCCCGGCCGCCCCGGACGAAGGGCGCGAAACCGGGCAGGCCGGGGTCGGGCGCGGGGTCGTGGGCGCTGTACAGGGGCCGGAGGCGGAGCCCGTCCTCCAGCGCGGTGGACAGGGCTTCCTCGGCTGCCGCGTCCGAGACGTCCCTGCCCGACTTGCGCAGCACACCCGCCACGAGGCGCTGCCACTGCTCAGGAGTCGCGTCAGGGAACTCGGCGGCCAGCGAAAGCCCGTCTTCGGGCAGGACCGTCATGCTCGGATGCTAGGCCAGACGGGCCGAGCGAGAGCAGAGGGCGCGGCTGTGACCTTGACCGCTCGCCCCCTGTGACCTCGGCCTCTTCCCCGCCGGGCGGGCCGCTTCGGCCGCGTGGCGGGCGTCGGCGGGCGAGGGTCGACGCGCCCCGGCGGCGGGCGGGGCGACGCGCAGCATCCTGGCCCGCTCCGACCGCGCGGACAAGGCCGGCGAGGCCGACGAGGCAGACGAGCCCGTCTCCCGCAGGGCGGCCCGCGCGTCACCGGCGCGGCGGCCCGCCCTGCGGGGACGGGCGAGGACGACCCGGACGAGCGCCGACGGGCCGACCGTCGCGCTGCCCGTCCGCGCCCGCGCCGTACCGGCCTCCGCCGCTCGGCCGACACGGCGCCGGGATCCCGCCGATCGCGGGCGCCGACGCCACGACCGAGCGCGGCGGGAGCCCCTTCCCGGGCGGGGACGTACCGGCCTGGGTGGTCCCTTCCCGGCAGGGGCGGACCGGGACCAAGGGCTGTGACTTCTCCCACCTGCTCTTGTCCGGGCGAGGAAGGGTTACCTACGTTCGGTCGCATGTCCCCCCATGATCGTGCCCTTCCTGACGAGCCGGACGAATCCGGCGCGGCGGGCGGACCCACCACGGGCCGGCCCGGCGCCCCCGCACCGGCGGACCTGACCATCGACCTGACCTCCCACGAGATGCTCCGGCGCGCCCACGTCCTGGACGCCCTCGGCCCCGAGTGGGACCCGGTCGCCGCGCTGCGCGACGAGGAGGCGGCGTACGCGCTGCTGTACTCGGATCTCGGCGCGGAGCAGCAGCGCGTGTACGACGAGCTGGTGGCGGCCGGTGTGCTGCCGCGCCGAGGGGACGGCCATGCTGCCGCTTGACCCCCAGGCCGACATCGGGCGCCGGGCCTGGGTGGCCTGCCCCCACTGCGACGACCGTCGTGGCTGCGCCCCGTGCGAGCAGGGGCGCACCTGCTCCGAGCACTGGCGCTATCTGCTCTCCAACACCGGCAGCCTGCTCCACCTCCAGTGCCGGTCGTGCACCCACATCTGGGCCCACGAGACGCATTTCGGCGCCACCCGCTCCCCGTGGGAGCGCATCACCAGCGGACTGCGCCGCCACTGACGCCCTGCGGCGGCCGACCCGGGACGCCGGGGTCGCCGAGCTGCCGCCACCGCGGGTGGGCCGGCGGCCGTCGATGACACCGGACGGCCGACGGCTGCCCGCTTTCGGATGATTTCGGATGATCCGACCGCCTGTCGCCGGGGGCGGCGGGCCGCTGGGGCCGAGGATCGCGTCGGCGGTCATCTCTGCCTGCCGATCGTCCCGCCCGGAGGCAGCCGTGCGCATCCTGCTCCTAGCCAGCGCGTTCAACAGCCTGACCCAGCGTGTCCACGCCGAGCTGCGCGACCGCGGCCACCGGGTGGCGGTGGAACTCGCCCTGCCGGGCGGCTCGCTGCCGGACGCCGTGCGGCGGCACGCACCGCAGCTCGTCGTGGCGCCGATGCTGAAGTCGGTGATCCCCGAGGAGGTCTGGGCGGCCTACCCGTGTCTCGTCGTCCACCCCGGCCCCGTGGGCGACCGCGGACCGTCCTCCCTCGACTGGGCGATCCACGAGGGCATCGAGGAGTGGGGCGTCACCGTCCTGCAGGCCGACGGGGAGATGGACGCCGGTGACGTGTGGGCCTGTGTGCCCTGCCGGCTCTCGCAGGTGTCCAAGAGCGCGCTGTACCGGGGCGAGGTCGCCGACGCCGCGCTCGATGCCGTCCTGCTGGCGGTGGAGCGCTTCGCCGGCGGCACCCATGTGCCGCAGCGGCAGGGCGCCGCCCGCGCGGCCGACGCCCGCCTGCGTCCGCGCCCGTACCTCGACCAGAGTGTCCGGCGGATCGACTGGGCCGAGGACACGACCGACACGGTCCTGCGCAAGCTGAGGGCGGCGGACTCGCAGCCCGGAGTGCTGGACACGTTGCTCGGCCGCGAGTGGTACCTGCACGGCGGCCACCCCGAGAGCGCGTTGCGCGGACGCCCGGGCGAGCTGCTGGCGACCCGGGCCGGAGCAGTCTGCCGGGCCACGGGGGACGGTGCCGTGTGGCTCCCGGAGCTGCGCCCCCGGCGGCTCGCCGGGCAGCCGCCCACGTACAAGCTGCCCGCCGTCCTGGCCCTCGGCGACCTGCTGCCGCCGCTGCCCGAGGCGCCGGAGGCCACCTGGTCCGACATCCGCTACCGGGAGAGCGGCGACGTCGGCTTCCTGTCGTTCGCCTTCCCCGGCGGCGCCATGAGCACCGCGCAGTGCCGCCGGCTGCTCGACGCGTACCGGGAGGCGTGCGAGCGGCCCACGTCGGTGCTGGTCCTGGGCGCCGAGCGGGACTTCTTCTCCAACGGGATCCACCTCAACGTCATCGAGGCCGCCGACGACCCCGCGGCCGAGTCCTGGGCGAACATCAACGCCGTCGACGACCTGGTCGAGGCGGTCCTGACGACGACCGACCGCCTGGTGGTCGCCGCGGTCGCGGGCAACGCCGCGGCGGGCGGGGTGATGCTCGCCCTGGCGGCGGACGAGGTCTGGTGCCGCTCGGGCGCCGTGCTGAACCCGCACTACCGTCTGATGGGCCTGTACGGCTCCGAGTACTGGACGTACACCCTGCCCCGCCGGGTCGGTCCGGCGGTGGCGGAACGCCTCATGCGGGAGGCGCTGCCGGTGAGCGCGGCGGGCGCGCTGGGCCTCGGGCTCGTCGACCGGGTGGTGGACGCCGGTCCGGAAGCCTTCGCGGGGGAGGTCGGCCGGCTGGCCGCGCACCTGTCCGCCCGGCCGGCGACCGCGACCCGGATCGCCGCCAAGAAGACGGAGCTGGAGCGGCGGGAGAGCGAGACCCCGCCGGCCGCCTTCCGGGAGCGGGAGCTCGCCCGGATGCGGCGGACCTTCGACGACCCGGACGCCCCGTACCACGCGCTGCGCCGGGCGTTCGTCCGCAAGGAGCGCCCCGCGGCCACCCCGTCGCATGTCTGCGCCTTTCAAACCGATCCGGGCCCGTCCGCCACCGGATTCACCGGAACGGCCCCCCTCGGCATCCCGTCGCGGGCCATCGGCTGATACCAAGAATTCGATGAACGTGGAAAGTCCTGAAATGGGGCTTTCATTCCATACCTCCCCAGGAGGCGGTCCCATGACTGAGGCGACGACGAAGACGGTCGGCGCTGCTCCCGCCGACGAGACACCCACGATCCACATTCTCTGGATCAACGCGGGGCTGAGCTGCGACGGCGACTCGGTCGCCCTGACGGCGGCCATGCAGCCCAGCATCGAGGAGATCGTGCTCGGCGCGCTGCCGGGGCTGCCGAAGGTCGCCGTCCACTGGCCGCTGATCGACTTCGAGTGCGGTCCGGTCGGCGGCGCGGACACGTTCATCGAGTGGTTCTTCAAGGGCGAGCGCGGCGAGATCGACCCGTTCGTGCTGGTCGTCGAGGGTTCGATCCCCAACGAGGCGATCAAGCCCGAGGGGTACTGGTGCGGCTTCGGCGACAACCCGGAGACCGGTCAGCCGATCACCACCAGCGAGTGGATCGACCGGCTCGCCCCCAAGGCGTTGGCGGTCGTCGCCATCGGCACCTGCGCCACCTACGGCGGCATCCACGCCATGGCGGGCAATCCGACCGGCGCCATGGGCCTGCCGGACTACCTCGGCTGGGACTGGAAGTCCCGGGCTGGCATCCCCATCGTGTGCGTCCCCGGCTGCCCCATCCAGCCCGACAACTTCTCCGAGACGCTCACGTACCTGCTCTACCAGGCGACCGGCGCCGCCCCGATGATCCCGCTGGACGACAAGCTGCGTCCCACCTGGCTGTTCGGGGCCACCGTCCACGAGGGCTGCGACCGCGCGGGCTACTACGAGCAGGGCGAGTTCGCCCTGTCCTACGACTCGCCGAAGTGCCTGGTCAAGCTGGGCTGCTGGGGTCCGGTCGTCAAGTGCAACGTGCCCAAGCGCGGGTGGATGAACGGCATCGGCGGCTGTCCGAACGTCGGTGGCATCTGCATCGCCTGCACCATGCCCGGGTTCCCGGACAAGTTCATGCCGTTCATGGACGAGCCGCCCGGAGCCAAGCTCTCCAGCACCGCCAGCGGCGCCTACGGAGCCGTGGTCCGCAAGCTGCGCTCGTTCACGGCGAAGACGGTGGACCAGGAGCCCAAGTGGCGCCGGACCGGAGAGAAGATCACCACCGGCTACCGGCCCCCCTGGTGACGCCCCACCGCGAGTGACCCGCTTCTGCTTCGCGCACCCCCACCCGAACCCCGCGCAACGAAGGGCACGGCAAAGACGATGGCAAGGACGAAGGCGGCCGGCGACGGCAGCGGCCTGGTGGAGATGGCCTGGGATCCGATCACCCGGATCGTGGGCAGCCTGGGCATCCACACGAAGATCGACTTCAAGCAGAAGCGGGTCGCGGAGTGCTACAGCACTTCGTCGGTCTTCCGCGGCTACAGCGTCTTCATGCGCGGCAAGGACCCCCGCGACGCCCACTTCATCACCAGCCGCATCTGCGGCATCTGCGGCGACAACCACGCCACCTGCTCGGTGTACGCGCAGAACATGGCGTACGGCGTGAAGCCCCCGCACCTCGGCGAGTGGATCATCAACCTCGGCGAGTCCGCGGAGTACATGTTCGACCACAACATCTTCCAGGAGAACCTGGTGGGGGTCGACTACTGCGAGAAGATGGTCAGGGAGACCAACCCGGGCGTCCTCGAACTCGCCGAGCGCACCGAGGCCCCGCACGCGGCCGAGCACGGCTACCGCACCATCGCCGACATCATGCGCTCGCTGAACCCCCTCGAAGGGGAGTTCTACCGCGAGGCCCTCCAGGTCAGCCGCTACACGCGCGAGATGTTCTGCCTGATGGAGGGCCGCCATGTGCACCCCTCCACGCTGTACCCGGGCGGCGTCGGCACCATCGCCTCGGTGCAGCTGTTCACGGACTACCTCAGCCGCCTGATGCGCTACGTCGAGTTCATGAAGCGCGTCGTGCCCCTGCACGACGACCTGTTCGACTTCTTCTACGAGGCGCTGCCGGGCTACGAGGAGGTGGGCCGCCGCCGGGTGCTCCTCGGCTGCTGGGGCGCGCTCAACGACCCCGAGTACTGCGACTTCACCTACGCCAACATGACGGACTGGGGCCGGCGGATGTTCGTCACCCCCGGCGTCGTCGTGGACGGCAAACTCGTCACCAACGACCTCACCGAGATCAACCTCGGCATCCGCATCCTGCTGGGCAGCTCGTACTACGAGGACTGGCAGGGCCAGGAGCAGTTCGTCACCCACGACCCGCTCGGCAACCCGGTGGATCCGCGCCACCCGTGGAACCAGCACACCATCCCCGCCCCGCAGAAGCGGAACTTCGACGACAAGTACAGCTGGGTCATGTCCCCGCGCTGGTTCGACGGCAAGGACCACCTCGCCCTCGACACCGGCGGCGGGCCCATCGCCCGCCTGTGGTCGACCGCGCTGTCCGGGCTCGTCGACATCGGGTACGTCAAGGCCACCGGCCACAGCGTGGTCATCAACCTGCCGCGCACCATGACCAAGCCGGAGACCAGCTTCGAGTGGCGGATCCCGAAGTGGTCCAACGCGCTGGAGCGCAACCGCGCGCGCACCTACTTCCAGGCCTACTCCGCCGCCGTCGCCCTGCACTTCGCGGAGAAGGGCCTCGAGGAGGTCCGCGCCGGACGCACCCAGACCTGGGAGAAGTTCGAGGTCCCGGACGAGGGGCTCGGCGTCGGCTTCACCGAGGCGGTCCGCGGGGTCCTGTCCCACCACATGGTGATCCGCGACGGCAAGATCGCCAACTACCACCCGTATCCGCCCACCCCCTGGAACGCCAGCACCAGGGACACCTTCGGCACGCCGGGCCCGTACGAGGACGCCGTCCAGAACACGCCCATCTTCGAGGAGAACACCCCGGAGAATTTCAAGGGCATCGACATCATGCGCGCCGTCCGCAGCTTCGACCCCTGTCTGCCCTGCGGCGTCCACATGTACGTCGGCGGCGGCAAGACGGTGAAGACGATGCACGTGCCCACCGGCCTGAGCGGACTGGGCGGATGAGCGCGCCGACGACGGCGCGCCCCGTCGACGCGGAACAGACCGGCCGCCGGGTCGAGGAGGTCCTGGACCGGCTCGCCGCGAGCGGCGACCCGGCCGCCGCCCAGGCCGCCGAGGAACTCGTCCGCTCCCTCATGGACTTCTACGGCGCCGGCCTGGCCCGCGTCCTCCACCTGCTGTCCGCCGCCCCGGGCGGCGACCCGCTGGCGCGCCTGCTCGGCGACGAACTCGTCGCGAGCCTGCTCGTCCTGCACGATCTGCACCCCGAGGACCGCGACACCCGCATCACCCGCGCCCTCGACAGCGTCCGCGAACACGCCCTGGACGTCGAGGACTTCGACGAGGAGAGCGGCACCCTGACGCTGCGGGCCCGGGAGGCCGGCGGCTGCGGATGCGGCTCGGGCGACAGCGCCCGGGAGGCCGCGCGGGCGGCCCTCGCCTGCTTCGCACCGGAGGTCAGGACCGTCGAGGTGCGGACAGCGCCGTCGGGGCCCACGCTCCTCCAGATCGGCACCGCACCGACGGGCGCCCGATGACGGCGTCCCCGGCGACGCGCCCCCCCGGCCTGCGGAGGTTCCTCACCGAGCGGCCTGCGCGGGCCGAACGGTGCGAGCTGTGCGCCGTGCCGGTCGAGGCGGACCACCGTCATCTGGTCGACACCGAAAAACGCGCCCTCGTCTGCGCCTGTGCGGCCTGCGCGCTGCTGATGGAACAGCCGGGCGCCGCCGCGGGCCGCTTCCGCACGGTCCCGGCCCGCTGTCTCACCGACCCCGCGCACGGCCTCGACGACACCGCCTGGGACGCGCTGCAGATCCCGGTCGGCGTCGCCTTCCTCTTCCGCAACGCGGCCCTCGACCGGCTGGTCGCCCTCTACCCGAGCCCGGCCGGCGCCACCGAGAGCGAACTCGAACCAGCCACCTGGACGGCGGTCCTCGGCGGCAGCCGGCTCGCCGCCCTGCTCGAACCCGACGTGGAGGCGCTGCTGCTGCGCCGCACCGACGGCCGCATCGAATGCCACCTCGTGCCGATCGACATCTGCTACGAACTGGTCGGCCGTATGCGCCTGTTGTGGCAGGGCTTCGACGGCGGGGCCGAGGCCAGGGCGGCGCTGGACGCGTTCTTCGCGGACGTCGCGCGACGGGCCCGGCCGGTGGACGAGGAGGCACGGCCGTGACGGAGTTCTCCTTCTCCTGCACCGGCGTCCGGGCCGACCGCTACGCCGCCGGACCGACCCTCGTCTTCCGGCTGCGGGTCACCGCCGCCGACGACGCCCGGGTGCACGCCCTCGCGCTGCGCTGCCAGATCCGGGTCGAACCCGCCCGCCGCGGCTACGAACCCGCCGAGGCCGACGGGCTGGCCGACCTCTTCGGCGAGCGCTCCCGCTGGGGAAGCACCCTCCAGCCGGTGCAGTTCGCGCAGATCTCGCACATGGTCCCCGGCTTCACCGGAGAGACCGAGACGGACCTCGTCGTGCCCTGCACCTACGACATGGACATCGCGGCGACCCGCTACCTCGACGCCCTCACCACCGGCGAGGTGCCGCTGCTGATGCTGTTCTCCGGGACCGCGTTCACCGGCGAGGGCGGCTTCCGGGTCGAGCCGGTGCCGTGGGACCGGGAGGCGGCCTTCCGGATGCCGGTCGAGACCTGGCGGGAGATGGTCGAGCAGCACTTCCCCGGGTGCGGATGGCTCCGGCTGCCGCGCGACACCATGGCCGCGCTCCTCGCCTACCGCTCCCGGCACGCGCTGCCCTCCTGGGACGCCACCCTCAAGGCCCTGCTCGACGAAGGAGCCGACGCGGTCCCGCCCCCGCACGACCCGCTGCGCGCGCTCACCGGCACCACCGGAAGGACGGATCCGTGACCGTGACCGCGTTCGCCTCCGAGACGCAGGAGCGGTTCGCCCTCGCCCGGCAGGTGGCCGACGCCGTCCTCTTCGAGGGCTATGTGCTCTATCCGTACCGCGCCTCCGCGGCCAAGAACCGGCTGCGCTGGCAGTTCGGCGTGCTGGTGCCGCCCGGCTGGGGCGCCGAGTGCGAGGAGCACGATTTCCAGCACACCGAGTGCCTGATGGAACCGAAGCCGGGCGCGACGCTCTCCGTCGAGGTGCGCTTCCTGCACGCCCGACGGCGCACCGTGCAGCGGGCACGCCCCGACGGCGGCTTCGAGACGGTCGCCGAACTCCGCCTCGACGACCGGGTGCTGATGCCCTGGGACGAGGGAGGCGAGGAGCGCGTCGAGGTGGTCGCCCCGGTGGACGAACTCCTCGGCGACGGCGTCACGCGTCCCTTCCGCCGTCCCGCCCGGGAGGACGTCGAACCCGTCCTGGACGCGGCCGGCCGCACCGTCGGCCGGCTCGTGCGCCGGTGCGAGGAGATCAGCGGGACGATCCGGCTGTCCGCCCGTGAGCTCGACGGCCCCTACCGGACCGTGCGGCTGACCGCCGTCGTCGAGAACACCAGTGACTGGACGCCGTCCGACACCGCCGACGCCGGCCGCGACGCCGCGCTGCCGCGCTCCCTGGTGGCCACCCACCTCCTCATGGCCCTCAGCGCCGGATCGTTCCTGTCGATGACCGATCCCCCCGAGTGGGCGAAGGGTGCGGTCGCCGCCTGCCGCAACCTGCACACCTGGCCCGTGCTCGCGGGCGAGCCCGGCACCGCCGACCTCGTGCTGTCCTCGCCGATCATCCTGGAGGACCATCCGGCCATCGCGCCGGAGAGCCCCGGCGCGCTCTACGACGCCACCGAGATCGACGAGATCCTCGCACTGCGCACCGCGGCCCTCACCGACGAGGAGAAACGCGAGGCCCGCGGCACCGACGAGCGGGCGGCCGCGGTGATCGAGCTGGCGGACTCGATGCCGGCCGAGGTCCTGGAGCGGCTGCACGGGGCGGTGCGCAGCCTGCGCGAGGCGACCGGCCCGGCCCCCGCCGCCGCGGACGGCGGCTTTCCCGACGAATACGGCGTGCAGCGCCCGGACACCCCCTGGTGGGATCCCGCGAGCGAGGCGGGCTTCGACCCGGCGCAGGACGAGGTGCTGGTGGACGGCCGGCCGGTGGCCAAGGGCAGCCGCGTCGAGCTGCGCCCCGGCCTGCGGCGCACCGACGCGCAGGACATCTTCCTGCGCGGCCGCACCGCGACCGTCGAGGCGGTGCTGCACGACGTCGACGGCGGCGTGCACCTGGCCGTCACGGTCGACGGCGACCCGGGCGCCGACATCCGCCGCGAACAGGGCCGGTTCCTGTACTTCCAGCCCGACGAGGTCACCCTGGCGCAGGAGGACGTGTGACCCTTCCCGCACCGGCCGCTGCGCGCACCCTCGTGGCGGGCATCGGCAACATGTTCCTCTCGGACGACGGCTTCGGCGTGGAGACCGCCCGCCTGCTCGCCGACCGCGACCTGCCCGGACACGTCGAGGTCGTGGACATCGGCGTGCGCGGGGTCCACCTCGCCTACCAGCTCCTGGACGGCTACGACACCCTCGTCCTGGTGGACGCCACGGCCCGCGGTGAAGCCCCCGGCACGCTGTACGTCATCGAACACGACGTCGGCGACGGCGCCCCGCCGCCCGGCGCGGCGCCCGCCCTGGACGGCCACCGGATGACCCCCGACGCCGTCCTGGCGCTCCTGGGCACCCTGTGCGCCGGGACCGGCGGCGAGCCGCCACGGCGTGTCCTGGTCGTCGGGTGCGAACCGGCCACGGTGGACGAGGGCGTCGGTCTCAGCCCGCCGGTGTCCGACGCGGTGCCCAAAGCGGTCCGGCTGATCGAGGAGCTGCTGTGCGACGGGGAGCCGGGAGAGTCCGCGACGCGGGCCACGGCCGACGGGATCTCGACATGAGGAGAGACGGGATGAAGAAGATCGTCATCGGCGGAGCGGCCCTCGCGGCCCTGGTCGTCATCGGCGCCGAGGTGTTTCCCGACGTGCGGCGCTACCTGCGCATCCGGCGGATGTGACCGCGGCCGCCACAGGGGTGCCGCGCGGTTGCGTCGAACGGCGTACCCGGCGGCCGGCGACGGCGTGCCGGACCGGGCGGCCCCGGCGCGCGCGCCTCTAATGAAGGCCGACCCGAGGCAGGCCGCGAAAGGACGGAGACCCATGCACGAGATGTCCGTCGCGCTGGCCGTCGTCGACCAGGTGGCCGAGGCCGCCGAGCGGGCCGGCGATGTCACGGCGGTGCGATCGGTACGGCTCCAGGTCGGCGAACTGGCCGGCGTCGTACCCGACTCGCTCGCCTTCTGCTTCGAACTCGTATGCGCCGGAACGCTGCTGGAAGGCGCCGAACTGGTCACCGAGGCGGTGCCGGGGCGGGCCCGCTGCACACCCTGCGGCCACGAGTGGGCCGTCGGCATGCCACCCCGGCTGACCTGCCCCGCGTGCGACGGGACGACCACCGATCTGCTCGCGGGCCGGGAACTGCGGATCGCCGCCGTGCAGTGGCAGACCGGCGACCCCGCGCCCACCCGCGAACCGATCTCCGAGGAGTGCTGAACCATGTGCCGTGTCGTCGACCTGCGCCAGGCCGTGCTTGCGAAGAACGACGCGAGCGCCCACACGCTGCGCACCCGCCTCGCGGCGCACGGCACCACGGTCGTCAACCTGCTGTCCAGCCCGGGCAGCGGCAAGACCGCTCTGCTGGAGAGCGAACTGCTGCGCGCCCGGGAGCGGGCGGTGCCCGTGGCGGCGCTGACCGCCGATCTGGCCACCGAGAACGACGCGATCCGGCTGGCCCGGTCGGGCGCGCCGGTCAAGCAGGTCCTCACCGACGGACTGTGCCATCTGGAGGCGGGGATGCTCGCCGGGCACCTGGACGGGTGGCTGCCCGACGACACCCGGCTGCTGTTCGTGGAGAACGTCGGCAACCTGGTCTGCCCCGCCGGCTACGACCTGGGGGAGACCCTGCGGGTCGTCCTCGCCTCGGTGACGGAGGGCGAGGACAAGCCGCTCAAGTACCCCACCGCGTTCGGCCTCGCCCATCTGGTCGTCGTCACCAAGATCGACCTCGCGGAGGCCGTGGAGTTCGACGAGATCGCCTTCCGCGCGAACGTGCAGCGGGTCAACCCGGGCGTCGAGGTGGTCCTGACCTCGGCCCGCCGGGGGAAGGGCGTGGGCGCGCTGCTCGACCGGGCGCTCGCCGCCGCGGAGGGCGCGCCCCCGCACACGCCGGTGATGGCCGGCCGGCCGGACCCCGGTCACGCGCACTCCCATCCCCACCCGCACACCCACGCCGACGAGACCGACGGCGACCTCGCCCCCACCCGCTCGTGAGCGCTCCGCCCCCGCCGGCCGTCGTCGGCGAACCGCCGCTGCGCCGCCGGGTCACCGTCCGCGGAGTGGTGCAGGGCGTGGGCTTCCGGCCCTACCTGTACGGTCTCGCCACCGAGCTGGCGCTGGCCGGACACGTGACCAACACCCCGGAGGGCGTCGTCGCGGAGGTCGAGGGCAGCGCGTCGGCCGTGGCCCGGTTCTGCGACCTGATCGCCGCCCAGGCGCCCCCGCTGGCCCGCGTCGAGTCCGTCCACCACCACGAACTGCCGCCCGTCGGCGACACCGCGTTCGCCATCCTCACCTCCCGGACCGGCGGACCGGCCCGCACCCTGGTCTCCCCGGACTCCGCCACCTGCGCCGACTGCCTCGCCGAGCTGGCCGACCCGGCGGACCGGCGGTACCGCCATCCGTTCGTCAACTGCACGCACTGCGGCCCGCGCTTCACGATCGTCACCGGCGTGCCGTACGACCGGGCCCACACCACCATGGCCGGCTTCGCCCTGTGCCCCGACTGCGCCCGCGAGTACACGGATCCGGCCGACCGCCGCTTCCACGCCCAGCCGGTCGCCTGCCCGTCCTGCGGGCCGCGGCTGCGGTTGCTGGTCCCGTCGTCCGGCGAACCCGTGGGGACGGACCCGGTCGCCGAGTCCCGCGCGCTGCTGTCGGGCGGCGCGATCCTCGCCGTCAAGGGACTGGGCGGCTACCACCTGGCCTGCGACGCCACGAACGAGGAGGCGGTCGCCCGCCTGCGCCGCCGCAAGGCACGCGGGGACAAGCCGTTCGCCGTGATGGCCCGGGCCGCGGCCGACGTCGAGCACCTCGTCCGGCTCGGCCCCGAGGAGCGCGAGCTGCTCGAAGGCGGTGTCCGGCCCGTCGTCCTGCTGCGCCGGTGCCCGGACCCGGTGTGCGCGGCGGGGGACCCGCGCCCCGCCGAGGGCGTCGCGCCCCGCAGCCCCGACCTCGGCGTGATGCTGCCGTACACCCCGCTGCACCATCTCCTGCTCGGCCTGCCCGGCGACCCGGACGGTCCCCGGCTGCTCGTCATGACCAGCGGGAACGTGTCCGGCGAACCGATCGTCACCGACGACACCGAGGCGCTGGAGCGGCTCGCGCCGCTGGCCGACGCCTGGCTCGCGCACGACCGGCCGATCCACGTCCCCTGCGACGACTCCGTGGTCCGCGTCTGCGACGGGGAGCCGCTGGTGATCCGCCGCTCCCGCGGTTACGCCCCGCTGCCGGTCTCCCTCCCGCTGCCCGTCCGCCCCGCCCTCGCCGTCGGCGGCGACCTGAAGAACGCCTTCTGCCTCGGGGCCGGCCGGCGCGCCTGGCTGTCGGCGCACATCGGCGACATGGACGACCTCGCGACCCAGCGGGCCTTCGAGGGCGCGGTGGCACACCTGGAGTCCCTCACCGGCGTACGGCCCGGCACCCTGGCGGCCGACCGGCATCCCGGCTACCGCTCCGCCCGCTGGGCCGACCGCCATGCGGCGGACCGGCCCGTCGTACGTGTCCAGCACCATCACGCGCACGTGGCCGCCGCGATGGCCGAGCACGGACTGGACGGCACCCGCCCGGTGATCGGCGTCGCCTTCGACGGCACGGGCCACGGGGACGACGGAGCCGTGTGGGGCGGGGAGTTCCTGCTCGCGGACTACGACGGCTTCAGCCGGTTCGGGCACCTCGCGTACGTCCCGCTGCCCGGTGGCGACACCGCCGTGCGCAGGCCGTACCGCATGGCACTGGCCCATCTGCGGGCGGCCGGGATCGACCGGGCGGCCGACCTCCCCTGCACGGCCGCCTGCCCTCCCGACGAACTGCGGGTGCTGGAGCGGCAGGTGGAGCGCGGCCTGCACTGTGTCCCCACCTCCAGCATGGGGCGGCTCTTCGACGCCGTGTCCTCCCTGGCGGGGGTGTGCCACCGCGCCGGCTACGAGGCGCAGGCCGCCGTGGAGCTGGAGGCGGCGGCGCTGCGCGCACCCGCCGGAGACCGGGCCGCGTACGCCTTCGGCCTCCGCACCTCCGGGCGCGCAGCGGGCGACGCGGTACGGGCCGACCCCGCGCCCGTCCTCGCCGCGATCGTCGCCGACCTGCGGGCCGGCGTGGCACCCGAGCTGATCGCGGCCCGCTTCCACCGGGCGGTGACCGGCCTGGTGCACCGGATCTGCGCGCGGGCCCGGGAGCGGCACGGCCTGGACACGGTCGCCCTGACCGGAGGCGTGTTCGCCAACACGCTTCTCTCCTCGGCCTGTGCCGCCGCCCTGCGCGAGGACGGCTTCACGGTCCTGCGGCACCGGCTGGTGCCGCCGGGCGACGGCGGTCTGGCACTGGGCCAGCTGATGGTGGCCGCCCGCACCGCCCCCACCGACTGAGTAACGCGCGACCCACAGCGAGGAGAGGCTCATGTGCCTGGCGGTACCCGGCAGAGTGCTGGACATCGAGGACCGGGACGGCACCCGGATGGCCACCGTCGACTTCGGCGGTGTGGTCAAGGAGGTGTGCCTGGAGTATCTGCCCGATCTCCAGGTCGGCGAGTACGCCATCGTCCACGTCGGCTTCGCCCTGCAGCGGCTGGACGAGGAGTCGGCGCGGCAGACGCTCGAACTGTTCGCCGAACTCGGCATGCTGCAGGAGGAGTTCGGCGACGCCTGGGAGATGGCGGCGGCCGAGGCGGGCGCGGAGCCGGTGGAAGGAGCGCACCACCAGTGAAGTACATCGACGAGTTCCAGGATCCGGAGCTGGCCCGTCGGCTCCTCGACGACATCCATGCCACGGTGACGAGGCCGTGGGCGCTCATGGAGGTCTGCGGCGGCCAGACGCACAGCATCATCCGGCACGGTATCGACCAACTCCTCCCGGAACAGGTTGAGTTGATCCACGGCCCGGGCTGTCCGGTGTGCGTGACCCCGCTCGAGGTCATCGACAAGGCCCTGGAGATCGCCTCCCGGCCGGAGGTGATCTTCTGCTCCTTCGGGGACATGCTGCGGGTGCCGGGCACCGGACGGGACCTGTTCCAGGTCCGCGGGGAGGGCGGCGACGTGCGCGTCGTCTACTCGCCGCTGGACGCGCTGCGGATCGCCCGGCAGAACCCCGACCGCGAGGTGGTGTTCTTCGGCATCGGCTTCGAGACGACCGCACCTCCCAACGCCATGACGGTCCACCAGGCCCGCAAGCTGGGGATCCCGAACTTCAGCATGCTGGTGTCCCATGTGCGGGTTCCCCCGGCCATCGAGGCGATCATGTCGTCGCCCAGTTGCCGGGTGCAGGGCTTCCTCGCGGCCGGGCACGTGTGCAGCGTGATGGGCGTGGAGGAGTACCCGGAACTGGCGGAGCGCTTCCGCGTCCCGATCGTCGTGACGGGCTTCGAGCCGCTGGACATCCTCGAAGGCGTGCGCCGGGCCGTCCGCCAACTGGAACGCGGCGAGCACACCGTCGACAACGCCTACGCCCGTGCCGTCCGCCCGGAGGGCAATCCGGCAGCCCGGGCCATGCTGGAGGACGTCTTCGAGGTCACCGACCGGGCCTGGCGCGGTATCGGCGTGATCCCCGGCAGCGGCTGGCGGCTGTCGTCGAAGTACCGCGACCACGACGCCGAGCACCGCTTCTCGGTCGAGGGGATCCGGACGCAGGAGCCGGCCGAGTGCCGCAGCGGCGAGGTCCTGCAAGGACTGCTCAAGCCGCACGAGTGCGAGGCCTTCGGCACCCTGTGCACCCCCCGCACCCCCCTGGGGGCCACCATGGTCTCCAGCGAGGGCGCCTGCGCCGCGTACTACCTCTACCGGCGGCTGGACATGCCCACCACCAAGACCCGGGAGGCGACCCCCGTTGTCTGACATCACCGATCTGCCCGCCCCCGGCGCCGCCCCCGCTCTCGACGTCGAGGGCTGGACCTGTCCGGCGCCGCTGCGCGACCGGCCCCGGGTCGTCATGGGGCACGGCGGCGGGGGAGTGCTCTCCGCCGAACTGGTCCAGCAGATCTTCGCGCCCGCCTTCGGGGGCGAGGTGCTCGCCCAGCTGGGCGACTCCGCGGTCCTGACCGTGGGCGGGGCCCGGCTGGCGTTCTCCACCGACTCCTACGTGGTGCGGCCGCTGTTCTTCCCCGGCGGCAGCATCGGCGACCTGGCGGTCAACGGCACGGTCAACGACCTCGCCATGAGCGGCGCCCGTGCCGCCTACCTCTCCTGCGGATTCATCCTGGAGGAGGGCGTCGAACTGGACGTGGTCCGGCGGGTGTCCGAGGCGCTGGGCGCGGCCGCGCGCGCCGCCGGCGTGGAGGTGGCCACCGGGGACACCAAGGTGGTGGAGGCCGGACACGGCGACGGCGTCTACGTCAACACGGCGGGCATCGGTGTCGTCCCCGCGGGCGTGGACCTGCGGCCGCAGCGGGTCGTCCCCGGTGACGTGGTGATCGTCAGCGGCGCCATCGGCGTCCACGGCGTCGCGGTCATGAGCGTGCGCGAGGGCCTGGAGTTCGGGGTCGAGATCAAGAGCGACTGCGCGGCGCTCGGCGGCCTGGTCGACGCCATGCTCGCGGTCACCCCGGATCTGCACGTGCTGCGCGATCCCACCCGGGGCGGTCTGGCGGCCGCGCTCAACGAGATCGCGGCGGCCTCCGGTACGGGCGTGGTCATCCGGGAGCGCGACGTCCCGGTCCCGCAGGCCGTGGCCAACGCCTGCGCCATCCTGGGGCTGGATCCCATGTACATCGCCAACGAGGGCAAGCTGGTGGCCTTCGTCCCGCGCGAGCACGCCGACGCCGTCCTCGAGGCGATGCGGGCCCATCCGCTGGGCGCCGACTCCGTGATCATCGGCGAGGCGGTCGACGCGCATGCCGGGATGGTCGTGGCCAGGACCGGGCTGGGCGGCACACGGGTGGTCGATCTCCCGATCGGGGAGCAACTGCCGCGGATCTGCTGACGCGGATCCGCTCGGTGCGCGAGCGGATCCGTCGGCGCGCTCCGCAGCCGTGGAGCGCGCCGCGGGGCCGCACCGTGGGGATCCACGGCGCGGCCGCCGGGGCGCGGCGGCGCCGGCCGTCCACGCCCCGGGCGGGCCGTCGGCCCTATCGGTGTCCGGGCGGCGGGTCCTGCGGGTCCACACCGGTCGTGGCGGACGCGTCCCTGGTCCCGCTGGGGCGCTGGGAACGGCCCTTGGGGCCGGTGTCGCGGCGGCC
The DNA here is from genome assembly GCF_031456635.1 of Streptomyces sp. 3330. Lineage (NCBI taxonomy): Bacteria > Bacillati > Actinomycetota > Actinomycetes > Kitasatosporales > Streptomycetaceae > Streptomyces > Streptomyces sp. 3330. Next base: position 98,844 of record NZ_JAVDVA010000024.1, on the reverse strand, counting down.
CTTCTCGTCCGTGCCGGCGTACTCCTCGCCGCGCGCGCCCCGACTCTTGACCGTGTCACCGGGCACGGACTTCGTCTCCTCGGCGGACCTGGTCCGCCCCGGGCCCTTCCCGCCCGCGTGCTCGGCGGTGTGGAAGGAGCGGTGGGCGCTCGGGTTGTCCTGCTGACGCGTCTCGTCCACGTCGGGCGACCAGCCGTGCTGCCCGGCGCCCTCGTGCCGGCTCGGACCCTTGCCGTGCGGCGGCTCGGACGAACGTGGTTTCTTCGACATGGTCCGACCTGCCTGTTCCTGGTCAGTGAAGGCGCCGGTCGAGCGCCCTCTTGTTCCCCGAATTATCCCTTCTTGTGATATTCGAGGCATATCGATCCCAGGTGCGTCCTGTCGGCCCGGGCGGAGGTGGCGGCGGAGAGGTCCGGACGGTCGGCGGATCGCCTTCGCGGCAGGCGTCCGCCGGGCCGGTGACCTTCGGGCCGGTGCTTCCCGCGCCGGGGCTCTGCGTGCCGGTGGAGACTGGTCCGAGGGCCGGCCCGTCGGCCAGGGGGCCCGAACCGCTAGGGACGATCATGGACTTCGCCGTCGAGACCGCCACCGCAGCGGTCGTGACAGCTTCCGCGGCACCGAGGACCCCCGCCTGCGGGAGGTGCTGGAGAGCCTGACCCGCCACCTCCACGCCTTCGTGCGGGACGTCGGGCCCACCGTGGGGGAGTGGGAGGCGGCGATCGACTTCCTCACCGCCGTCGGGCACGAGTGCGACGACACCCGGCAGGAGTTCGTCCTGCTCTCCGACGTCCTGGGCGTCTCCATGCTCGTCGAGACGCTCAACGGGTGGAGGAGGGCACCGAGAGCACTGTCCTCGGCCCCTTCCACATGACCGAGTCGTCCCGCAGGGATCTCGGCGACAGCATCGACCTCCTCGGCACCGGCCGCCCCTGTGTGGTCTCCGGCAGTACGCTCGCCACCGACGGCAGCCCGCTCCCGGGCGCCGAGCTCGGCGCGTGGCAGTGCGACGAGCAGGGCTTCTACGACGTGCAGCGGCCCGACGTCCAGCCGCCGGGCAACGGGCGCGGGCTGTTCCGCACCGACGACGAGGGCCGCTTCTGGTTCCGCACCGTCGTGCCGACCCCCTGCCCGATCCCCACGGACGGGCCGGTGGGCGCTCTGCTCCGGGCCGCCGGCAGGCATCCCTTCCGGCCCGCCCATGTGCACTTCATCGCGCGCGCCGAGGGCCACCGGCCGGTCACCACCCACACCTTCGTCGCCGGCGGCCCCTCTCTCGACTCCGACGCCGTCTTCGCCGTCAAGCAGGGCCTGATCACCGACTTCGCGGAGTCGCACGACGCGCGCGCGGCCGAACGCTTCGGAGTGACGGTGCCCTTCACCCACGCCGGGTTCGACATCGTCCTGGCGCCCGAAGCGGGGTCGAAAGCACCGCCGGAGAGGGGGCCGTCGCGATGACGTTCACGTACGAGGCGCTGGCCGTGCGGGTGGTCTTCGGCGCCGGGAGCATCGGTCGACTCCCCGAGGAGGCGCAGCGGTTGGGTCCGCGGCGGCTGCCGGTGCTGGGCACTCCCGGGCGGCGGCTGCGCCGGCGTGTTCGGCGAGGCGCGGCCGCATGTGCCGGCCGGAGCTGCCTGTCCAGGTAAGGCGAGCCATGCCTAACTTCCGATAATGTTCTCTGTGCAACTACCTGCCGGAAGCACGCACGCACAGGGGGAGTCGGCCTTGCCGCACACCATCGATACCGCCCGGGCCGCACCGGACGCCGTGACCGGGAAGGGGTGGGTGGAGCTGGGGTCGCAGGCCGAACTGCGGGCCCTCCTCGGCGAGCCCTGGCCCGTGGTGATCGAGAAGGTCCACGACCGGCTCACCGAGCAGGACCTGGACATCCTCGCGCGCTCGCCGCTCTGTCTGCTGGCCACCTCCGACGCGCACGGCAACTGCGACGTGTCCCCGCGCGGAGACGCCCCGGGGTTCACCCATGTCGTCGACCAAGGCACCCTCGCCCTGCCCGACCGGCCGGGCAACCGCCGGGGGGACAGCTTCCACAACATCCTGGCCAACCCGCACGCCGGCCTGCTCTATCTGATCCCCGGGGGCAAGGAGGTGCTGCGCGTCAACGGCCGGGCCCGCATCCTCACCGACGCGCCCTTCTTCGCGGCCATGGCGCTCGACGGCCGGCCGCCCGCGCTCGCCGTGGTCCTGGAGATCGACGAGGTGTACCTGCACTGCCCGCAGTCGCTGCGCCGCTCGGGCGTGTGGAATCCGGAGTCGTGGCGGACCGGCTGAGCCGCGGCCGGGGCACCCCTGATCGACTTCTATTTAGGTTAGGCTAACCTTCATCACGTGAGATCTGGTGAAGAAGCAGCCGGCACCCCGCGCCTGCGCGGTCATGAACTGTCGGCCACGGGTGTGACCGTGTCGTACGACGGCGTCGACGTCGTGCACGACGCCTCGGTCGTGCTCCGGCCAGGCGAGGTGACCGTGCTGGTCGGCCCCAACGGCAGCGGCAAGTCGACGCTCCTGCGGGCCATCGCCCGACTGCAGCCGGCCCGCCGCGCCACGCTCAGGATCGACGCGGGCACCGACGGCCTGACCCTGACCACCCGTGAGTTCGCCCGGCACGTCGCCCTGCTGACCCAGAGTCGCCCCACGCCCAGCGGACTGACCGTCCGCGATGTCGTCGAGTTCGGCCGCTACCCCTACCGGGGCCGCTTCGGCCGGCCCGATCCGGACGCCTCGGCCGCGGTCGACCGGGCCCTCGCGCTGACCGGGGTCACGGACCTCGCCGAGCGGGGCGCCGACCACCTGTCGGGCGGCCAGCTCCAGCGGGTCTGGCTGGCCGGCTGCCTCGCCCAGGAGACCGGCGTGCTGCTGCTGGACGAGCCGACCACCTATCTCGACCTGCGCTACCAGGTCGAACTCCTCGACCTCGTCCGCGACCTGGCGGACGACCACGGGATCGCCGTCGGCGTCGTCCTGCACGACCTCGACCAGGCGGCGGCCGTCGCGGACCGGATCACGCTGCTCGAAGCGGGCCGGATCGTCGCCGACGGCCCGCCCGAGGACGTCCTCACACCGGAACGTCTGACGGCTGTCTACGGCATCCGGATCGACGTCGACACCGACCCCCTGACCGGCCGACTGCGCACCCGCCCGATCGGCCGCCACCACACCCGACGCACACGCACCGAAAGGCTCGGCACCACCTCATGAGACGCCTCCTGCTCACCGCGGCCACCACCGCCGCGGCGCTCACCCTCGCCGCGTGCGGCACCACCGAGCCTGCCGCCGACAGCTCCGAGAAGCCCTCGCAGGCCATCAGCCTCACCGACGCCACCGGAGCGAAGATCAAGCTCGACGGCCCGGCCACCAAGGTCGTCGCCACCGAGTGGAACGTCGTCGAGAGCCTCGTCACGCTCGGCGTGGACCCCGTCGGCGTGGCCGACGTCAAGGGCTACAAGACCTGGGACACCGCGGTCCCGCTGAAGAACGAGCCGAAGGACATCGGCACGCGCGGCGAGCCGAGCATGGACACCATCGCCTCGCTCGCGCCCGACCTGATCGTGGCCACCACCGATCTGACCCCCGCCGCGGTGAAGCAGCTGCGCAAGGTCGCCCCGGTGCTGGAGGTGACGTCCGCCGACTCCGCCGACCAGATCGGGCAGATGCTGGAGAACCTCGACCTCATCGCCAAGGCCACCGGCACCACCGGCAAGGCCGAGACGGCCCGCACGGCCTTCGAGACCAAGGTCGCCGAGGGCAAGAAGGCCCTCGCCGCCGCCGGTCTGGCCGGGGCCCGGTACGCCTTCGCCGACGGCTACGTCGCCTCCAACCAGGTCTCCCTGCGCCCGTACACCAGCGGTTCGCTCATCGGCGCCGTCAACGAGGCGGTCGGCCTGAAGAACGCCTGGACGGTCAAGGGCGACGCCGCCTACGGCCTCGGCACCACCGACGTCGAAGGCCTCACCGGCCTCCCCGAGGACGTGCGGTTCGCCTACATAGGCAACGACGACGACGCGAGCAGCACCCCCTTCACCGGCGCGCTCGCGAAGAACGCCGTGTGGACGTCCCTGCCGTTCGTGAAGGCCGGCGAGGTGCACCGACTGCCCGACGGCATCTGGATGTTCGGCGGTCCCGAGTCGATGGAGGCGTACATCGACGCCGTCGTCGACGCCCTGACGAAGTAGCGCGTGCCATGGCCGTCACCGCAACGCCCCCCGCGCTCCGTCCGCCGGCCGCCGCGTCCCGGACGGGCGCGGCCGCGGTGACGGCCGCGCTCGTCCTCCTGGTCGCGGCCCTCGCCGTCGTCGACATCACCCAGGGCACCGCCGCCGTCGGACCGGCCGAGGTGTTCAAGGCCCTGACCGGGCGGTCCGATCCGGCGGACGCCTCCGTCGTGATCGCCTCCCGGCTGCCGCGGATGACCGCCGGCATCATGGTCGGCGTCGTCCTCGGCGCGGCGGGCGCCGTGCTCCAGGCCGTCAGCCGCAACGTGCTCGCCGCTCCCGACACCCTCGCGGTGAACGCCGGTTCGTACCTGGCGCTCGGGCTGGTCGGCGTCACCGGCGTCTCGCTGCCGATGATCGCCTCCTCCGGGGTCGCCTTCGTCGGCGGACTCCTCGCCGCGACCGTCGTGCTCGCCCTGTCGGGCCTCGGCACCGGCACCGTCCGACTGGTCCTCGCCGGCACCGCGCTGGCGCTGGGGCTGACCTCCGTGACCGAAGGTCTCCTGCTGCTGTTCCCCCAGGAGACCGAGGGCCTCTACCAGTGGAACCAGGGCAGCATCAGCCAGAACGGCTTCGACGGCGTCCTCCAGATGCTGCCCGTCGTGCTGGTGGGCCTGACCGGCCTGCTCCTGACGGCCCGTCGGGTCGACGCGCTGGCCCTCGGCGACGACGCGGCGCGCGGGCTGGGCGTCCCGGTCCGCGCCACCCGGCTGACGGTGGTCGTCCTGGCGACCCTGCTGTCCGCGGCGGCCGTCACCCTCGCCGGGCCCATCGGCTTCGTCGGGCTGTGCGCCCCGGCCCTGGTGCGACCGCTGGCCCGCCGGTACCGCGGCTTCGTCCGCGCCCGGACGACCCTGCCCGTGGCCGGCCTGGTCGGCGCGGGACTGGTCCTCGGGGCGGACGTGCTGCTCCGCGCCCTCGTGCCCGCCGACACGGCGGTCGCCGTGCCCACCGGGGTCGTCACCAGCCTGGTCGGCGCCGTGTTCCTGGTGGTGATGGCCCTGCGGCTGCGGGACACGGCCGAGGCCGACGCGCCGGACCGGTTGCGCGTCCCCAGCCGGACGGCGTTCCTGGCCACGGTGGCCGTGCTCGTCGTCGTGGTCGTCGGCGTGACGATCGCCGGCGTGCTGCTCGGCGACAGCAAGCTGCTGCTCGGCGATGTCGCGAACTGGGCGCAGGGGCGGGCCGGGCGGGCGGTGTCCTTCGTCCTCGACACCCGGGTGCCCCGCGTCCTCGCGGCGCTGTGCGCGGGCGCGGCGCTCGCCCTCGCGGGCACACTGGTGCAGGCCGTGACGCGCAATCCGCTCGCGGAGCCGGGGGTCCTGGGGGTGTCCGGCGGAGCCGCGCTGGGCGCCGTGCTCCTGGTGACCACCGTGCCCGTCGCGGGGACCTGGGGCGTCGCGGGCGCCGCGTTCGCGGGCGCGGCGGCGACCTCCGTCCTCGTCTTCGGGCTCGCCGCCCGGGGCGGCTACCGGCAGAACCGGCTGGTGCTCGTCGGCATCGGCACGGCGGCCGGCACCACGGCGCTGATCAGCCTGCTCATCGTGCTCACCGACCCGTTCAACGCGACCAAGGCGCTGACCTGGCTGTCCGGTTCGACGTACGGCCGGACCATGCCGGACGTCCTGCCCGTCGCGCTGGTGCTGACGGCCGGCCTCGCCGTCGCCGTCGCCCGGCGCACCGAACTGGACCTCGTCTCGCTGGACCCGGACACGCCCCTGCTGCTCGGCCTGCGACTGTCCCGGGCCAGGCTCGGGTTCCTGGTGGTGGGCGTCCTGCTGAGCGCGACGGCCGTGGCCTCGGCCGGCACCATCGGCTTCGTGGGCCTGGTGGCGCCGCACGCGGCGCGTGCCCTCGTGGGCCGACGGCACGTGCGGGTGGTGCCGGTCGCCGTCCTCCTCGGGGCCGCGCTCGTCTGCACGGCCGACCTGCTGGGCCGTACGGTCATCGCCCCCGCCCAGCTGGGCGCGGGACTGATGACGGCGGTCATCGGGACGCCGTACTTCCTGTACCTGCTGGTGCGCGGCCGACGGGGGCGTTAGGCGCCGAGGGCGACGAGGACCGCACTCCGTAAGGCGTAACGCGGCCCGTCCCGTCCCGCCTCCAGCCCGGCGAGCAGGTGTGGACCTGATGGGCGTGCCCCGATATCGCCGCCGTGAGACGTGGTGCAGACTGCTGGCATGCCCGAAGACGAGGCGCCTTCCACCCCTCCCGAGTCACTGCTGCAGGTGATCGACAACCTCTCGCGTTTCCATCGGGAACATGAGGAGTACTACTCCCAGGCGCCACTGCGGCAGGCGGCGGAGCTCCAGGGACGCTCGCGGGCCCTGAAATCGCTGGCTGATCGGTGGAGTGAAGTCGAGGCCGCTGAACAGGCGTCAGGGATCGCGTTCGCCGGCGCGGACGACCTGAATGCTCCAGGGCTCGTTGCGGAGTCGGGGATCCTCTTCATGGAAGGGGAGGGTGAGCCCGCCGAACTTCGGAGGATGAAGCGTGAAGTCGGCATGCTTGCCGATGAAACCGAGCAGGGCGGTGCCTGGCTCGCCCAGGCGATGGAACAGGCGTGGGAGATCGCGGGCAGCCTGGCTGCCTACCCGGCGCTCGCCGACCTGCTGGGGGAGCGTCACCGGATCATCGCCGACGACTGGCAGTCGGCGGGCATGCAGGCTCTGATCGCGCGGCTGCTGCGCCGAGCCCTCGACCTGCTGGATCAGGTCGACTTCTCCCCGGCGTCGCTGCGGGCCGACCTGCGAGGCGGGCGGAGGAGCCCTGCCTACCTCTATTCGGCTTCCGAGCTGTTCGACCGGGCCGCCGATCTGATGACGGAGTCGGCGACACTCGTCCACGAGAACGAGAGGCGCTGGCGCGTGTTCCGCGCCCGAGTGCGTGAGTTGCGACCGTAGCAGGCCATCGACCACGGGAGTGACCTCACCGCGAGACGATCCTTCCCCACGTCCCATCGGATGCCGGGTCGAAGACCCGCTGGAGCCGGGAAGTGATCGACCGGCCGGCGGCCGCGCGCGTGGCCGTGCACCCCGGCGCCGTCACGAGGCTGGGAAAGGGGCCTTTGCCGTGGGCCCGCCGTTGAGGGCGAGGCGCAGCTGGAGCATGGCCACGAGCCGCTGATCGGGGTCGTCGATACTGATTCCGCTCAGGGAGATCGCCTTGCGGACCCGGTAGCGGAGGGTGTTCGGGTGGACGTTGAGTGCCTCGGCGGTCCGCGTCACGTCTCCGAAGCCGTCAAGGTAGGCGAGTAGGGAGCGGGCCAGTTCGGATCCCTGTTCGGCGTCGTGGGTGGCGAGTGTCTCGAGGCCCGCGTGGCGGCTGTCGGGGTGCTCGTCGAGCAGTCGCAGCATGTCCCCGAGGAGCAGCGCCGCCTGGAGCTCCGTGCAGGTGGCTACCGCGCGTTCGGGTGTGCGTGCCATCAGCTGCAAGGCGTGGTAAGCGCGCATCTTGACCGTGGGCACGGCTTCGAGGCGCGGCGCGAGGCCGGCGAGGGCCGCTTGGACAGGCGTACCGGACTGCCGTCGGAGCACCGTGACCAGCTCGGTGGCCCAGCGCTGGATCGCGGTGTCGTCGGCGGCGCCGTTCCTCGCCGGAAGCAGCACGTAGATCTGGCCGCAGGCCTGTGTGACGAGGGCGTCGCGGCGGAACGCCGAGGCATGCAGGGAGATGATGCCGGCGGATTCCTCGCGCCGTAGGTCCAGGGCCGCCGAGGAGCCTGGGTGCCGTGGTTCACGCAGGTCGACCCCGATCACGGTGGCACCCTGCGCCGGGTCGAGCCCCAGGTGACGGGCGAGAGCCTCGGCGTCGAAGCGTCCGGTCAACAGACCGTGGGCGAGGTCGACACGGGACGCCAACCGGGCGGACGCGTTCCCCTGGTAGTAGTGATCCACCAGTTGGGGCGCGGCGAGCCGTGCGGCTCCCCGCATGGTCTCGGCACTGCTCTCGCAGAGCGGACGGTCCCCTTCCTGGACCCAGATCATGCCCAGGGGGCGATGGCCGGCGTTGATGCCGATCGCCAGCCGGCGCCGGTATCCGAGGTCCGGCTGCTCCGCGGTCTCGACGACCTCCTCACCGGAGCGGAGCCGCTGGAACACGCCCGAGTCGCGCAGCACCTTGAGGTACGGCTCGGGGCAGGCGCGCCCCAGAATCGTGAGTCGCCGCAGCTCGTCGGCCTCCTCGCCGGACCTGGAGTACGCGAGCACATGTCCGGCGGAGTCCTCGATGCTGACCACTCCGTAGGTGACTGTGGCCAGAGTCTGGGCCAGCGAGGAGAGATCACCCGGTGTGCCCGGGGCCGTGGCGGGCCAGGCCCCGAGGCGGGTCAATCCTGCGCGCACCTCTTGGGCCAGGTGGTCCCAGCGTGCGTGCTCCTGCACCGCGAGCACCGCGATGTCCGCCTCGCGTGCGGCCTCCCGGAGCCGTGCGGGAAGTCCGTCGGCGCCCACCTTGACCATCACGGCGGCGGCGCCCGAACGAGCGGCCGCCATGAAGACCGGAACCGTGGCCGCGCCGCGCGCGCCGACGGCGAGCACCAGTGCTCCGTGCGAGGGCCCGAGATGCTCGCCCGGCTCGGTGACGATGACGTCGGTCATGACGACGTCCGTGATCACAGCATCACCTCCCGCCACGACGACGGGCACGGTGAGCGCGGCGAGGATCTGCCTCAGCTGTACGCCATCGTCACCGCGCGCGATGACGCCGGAGGTGTGGTCCACCCGCCCAGGGTAGGCGGAGTCACGCGTGCTGCCCATGAGGAATGTCTCAGCCCCTTCCGTTGTCCGGCCGCTGTCCGGCGCGTCCTCGCGGCGGTCCGTGCGTCGCATGTGTCTCAGACGAGGTCGAGGTCGCGTTCCCTGGTCTCGGGGAGCGCGATGATGCAGACGAGGGAGAGCAGGGCCATCGCGCTCATGAACCATCCGCCCACCGACGGACGGTAGTTCTCGGCCAGCGCGGTGACGATGAGCGGTGCGGCCGCCCCGCCCAGGACACCTCCGAGGTTGTAGGAGAAGCCGGCGCCCGAGTAGCGCGCGCGGGTGGCGAAGAGCTCGGGGAGATACGCACCGGCCGGGCCGTAGATGATGCCCATGCAGAGCAGGGCGCCGCTGAGCGCGACGGCGATCAGGAAGTAGTTGCGGGTGTCGAGAAGCGGGAAGAGCACCGCTCCCCACACGACCCCGAACGCGGCGCCGGCGATGATCAGCTTTCGGCGGCCGACGCGGTCGGACCAGCGGGCGACGAAGAACGTCGAGACACCGAGGACCGCCACGGCGACCAGGGTGAGAGCGAGCATGTCGTTCTTCGGGATGCCGAGCGTCTTGGTGGTGTAGGTCATGCAGTAGGTGGCGGCCGTGTAGAACATCACGTACACGACGGTGATCATGCCCGCGCCGAGCAGCATCTCCTTCGGATGCCTGCGGAACGCCTCCGCGAGCGGGGCCTTGGCGGTCTCACGGCGTTCGGTGACCTTCGCGAAGGCCGGACTCTCCGCGATCTTCAGACGGATGACCAGGCCGACGGCCACCAGGACGAAGGAGAGCAGGAAGGGGATGCGCCATCCCCAGCTCTGGAACGCTCCGTCGTCGAGGACGGAGGAGATGACCAGGAAGGTGACGGTGGCGGCGAAGTAGCCGACGGGCGAACCAATCTGGGGTGCCGCCGCGTACTGACCGCGCTTCTTCTTCGGCGCGTGCTCGACGGCGAGAAGGGCCGCTCCGCCCCACTCCCCGCCGAGGCCGAGTCCCTGGACGACGCGGAGCAGCACCAGCAGGACCGGGGCCCAGACCCCGAGCGTGGCGTATCCGGGCAACAGGCCGATGAGACCGGTGGAGAGGCCCATCATCAGCAGCGAGACGACGAGGACGCCCTTGCGGCCCGCCCGGTCACCGAAGTGACCGAAGACCGCGGCGCCCAGCGGACGGGCGGCGAAGCCGATGGCGAACGTGGACAGGGTCGCGAGCGTGCCCGCCGCTTTGGACAGTTCGGGGAAGAACGCCTCGTTCAGGACGAGGGCTGCGGCGGTTCCGTAGATGTAGTAGTCGTAGAACTCGATCGCCGTGCCGATGAAACTGGCCGTGGCGACCCGACGCATATTGCTCGGTTCCGGGGATTCCGGCGCGAGAGCGGAGGCGGTGGGCGCGGGTGGGGTGGTGCTCATGGCATGCTCCGGTGGCTCGGGGCGGTGGGTGTCAGACGGGTGGTCGTCGCAGAACGCGAACAGAAGGTGAACCTAGGGCCCACCCGGCCTCCCGGGTCTGTCCGATCGGACAGCGTTGCCCGGGGTGGCATGTCCGGTCGGACAACGCGTTCGCCCGCGTCAGCGCGGGGGGTGTGACCGGCAGCATGCGTGTGACGGTGGGTGCGGTCCGTTCAGCCGGGCCGGGCAGTCTGCGCTGGAGGTGAACTGCCGGTGGTGGTCACTCAAGTAGGGGTGTGACCGAGGCCGGTGGGTGGAGCTTCGTTGCCAGGAGTGCCGGAGGTGCCGGAGGTGCCGGAGCCACGATCCTCGAACTACGCCCACCGGCCGGTGGGCGGGGCCTGGCGCCCCGAGGCGCGATGCGACGGCCGGAGCAAGGCGGCCTCGAACCCGGCCGAAATGCTGCTGCGGATGCTGGGCCTCCCGCCGCAGGACGCCCACGACGTCGCCCGGCGCCCGCTGCCCGACCTCGGCTGACGACGGGACGCACCCCGCTCGACGCCCCGCCGGTCGCCGCGGCTCGGCCGCACACGCGCGCACGACGCGCACCGGACCCGCCCCTGCCCTCTCCCCGCTCCCTGGCAGTCGGTCACCAGGGCCGAATACGTGGTGTTCACCGCCCGGTCGGGGGCATCCGCTGAGCAACGACACGGAAAGAGCAACGACACCGCACCGGCGTCACCCCCGAACCAGCCGACACACCGAAGGGACGGACCCCTTGCTCGCCATCATCTCGGCAGTGCTGTTCTTCATCGCCTTTCTGATCAACGCGGCGGAGATCTCCACCAACGACACCTTCACCTCCACGAACCTCATGCTCCTCGGCCTGACCGTGCTCGCCCTCCACGTCGCGGGCATAGGCAGCGGATGGTCGGTGCGCGGCCGCCGGCGCTGAGCGCCCCGGGCGCGAACCGACCCGTACTCGCGGACAGCCGCCCCCACAAGGGAAGATGGAAGGCGCAAGCCTTGATCGACCGATGCGGAGGAGCGGGCACATGCAGCACGAGCGAGCGGGCACGAAGGCAGGCCCCGAGGATCTCGTCGACGTCGCCCGGCTGGTCACGGCGTACTACGCGCTGCACCCGGACCCGGCCGATCCGGGGCAGCGCGTGGCGTTCGGCACCTCGGGGCACCGGGGATCGTCGCTGAACACGGCGTTCAACGAGGACCACATCGCCGCGACCAGCCAGGCCATCTGCGAGTACCGGACCGCGCAGGGCACCGACGGCCCCCTCTTCCTGGGCGCCGACAGCCACGCCCTGTCCGAGCCCGCCCGGGTCACCGCCCTGGAGGTGTTCGCGGCCAACGGAGTGACGGTGCTCGTCGACAGCGCCGACGGCTACACGCCGACGCCCGCCGTCTCCCACGCGATCCTCACCCACAACCGCGGCCGCACCGCCGCGCTCGCCGACGGCGTGGTCGTCACCCCGTCGCACAACCCGCCCGCCGACGGCGGCTTCAAGTACAACCCGCCGAGCGGTGGCCCGGCCGGCTCCGACGCCACGTCGTGGATCCAGGACCGGGCCAACGAGATCATCGTCTCCGGCCTGAAGGACGTGCGGCGCATCCCCTACGCCCGGGCCCTCGCCGCGCCCACGACCGGCCGCCACGACTTCCTCGGCGCCTATGTCGCCGACCTCCCGAGCGTCCTCGACCTGGACGCGATCCGCTCCGCCGGTGTCCGCATCGGCGCCGATCCGCTGGGCGGGGCGTCCGTCGCCTACTGGGGCCGGATCGCCGAGGAGCACCGGCTCGACCTGACCGTCGTCAACCCGCTCACCGACCCCACCTGGCGTTTCATGACGCTCGACTGGGACGGCAAGATCCGCATGGACTGCTCGTCGCCGTACGCGATGGCCTCGCTGATCGAGCAGCGCGACCGGTTCCGGATCGCGACCGGCAACGACGCCGACGCCGACCGGCACGGCATCGTCACCCCGGACGCCGGCCTGATGAACCCCAACCACTACCTGGCCGCCGCCATCGCCTACCTCTTCGCGCACCGCGAGCAGTGGCCGGCCGACGCGGGGATCGGCAAGACGCTCGTGTCGTCCTCGATGATCGACCGGGTCGCCGCCGACCTCGGGCGCCGTCTCGTCGAAGTGCCGGTCGGCTTCAAGTGGTTCGTGGACGGGCTGGTCGACGGCTCGCTCGGCTTCGGCGGGGAGGAGTCGGCCGGCGCCTCCTTCCTGCGCCGTGACGGCTCCGTCTGGACGACCGACAAGGACGGCATCATCCTGGCGCTGCTGGCCTCCGAGATCACGGCGGTGACCGGGAAGACCCCGTCCGAGCACTACGCGGCCCTGACGGACCGCTTCGGCTCGCCCGCCTACGCGCGCATCGACGCCCCGGCCACCCGGGAGGAGAAGGCGCTGCTCGGCAAGCTCTCGCCCGCGCAGGTCACCGCCGACACGCTGGCCGGGGAGCCGGTCACCGGCGTGCTCACCGAGGCCCCGGGCAACGGCGCGGCAATCGGCGGCATCAAGGTGACCACCGCCCACGCCTGGTTCGCGGCCCGTCCTTCGGGCACCGAGGACGTCTACAAGATCTACGCCGAGTCCTTCCACGGTCCCGAGCACCTGCGGCGGGTCCAGGAGGAGGCCAAGGACGTGGTCGACGCCGCACTCGCCGGCTGAGCCACCCGGGTCGAAGCTCGCCCTGGGGAGTGGACGAGGCCGACGACAGGGGCGACCGGGAAGCATCGCCGACGTGCGGCGGGGCGGCCACTGGTGACCATGGAACCGGTGACCGCCCCGGGCGCCACCGATCTGACCGTCGGCGGCACGACCGCGCGGCCTGCGTGACCACGTCGGACCTCACCGGGCTGGACGGCGTCCGGGCGTCACGTCGTCACGGCGACCGTGGCTGCGGCCGCCGGGCCCGCAGCGCCGGTCACCGTTTCGCGCCCGGCCCTGCCGGGTCCGCAGCGCCGGTCGCCGTTTCGGGCCCGGCCCTGCCGGGTCCCGCTAGGCGTCGCCGCCGCCGACGGCTGCTGCCTGGGCGGGGACGCGGGTCTGCCGCAGCGGCGCCCCGGCCCGATGGAGGCTGGCGAGGGCCTGCCGGTAGGACGCGATCAGCCCGGTCTCCAGGTACTCCAGACCCAGCTCCTCGCAATGGCGTCGGACGATGGTCCGGGCCTTGCGCAGGTTGGGGCTCGGCATGCTGGGGAACAGGTGGTGCTCGATCTGGTGGTTCAGCCCGCCGAGAGCGATGTCGGTGAGGCGGCCGCCGCGCACGTTGCGTGAGGTGAGCACCTGACGGCGGAGGAAGTCCGGGCGGTCGTCGCCGGTCAGGATCGGCATGCCCTTGTGGTTGGGCGCGAAGAGGGAGCCGAGGTACACGCCGAACAGGCACTGGTGGACGGCGAGGAAGGCGATCGCCATGCCGGGCGGCAGCAGCCAGAACAGGACCGTCAGGTAGAGCGCGAAGTGCGCGAACAGCAGGGTTCCGTCGAGCGCCCGGTGCTTGAGCGAGCGGTTGGCCAGCGCCCGCACGCTCGCCACGTGCAGGTTGAAGCCTTCCATCGTGAGGAGCGGGAAGAATAGGAACGCCTGCCAGCGGCCGATCAGCCGGGGGAGGCCCTTGGCGACTCGGGCCTGGTCCTCGGACCAGACCAGCAGGTCGGGGTCGAGATCGGGGTCGAGTCCCTCGTGGTTGGGGTTGGCGTGGTGGCGGGTGTGCTTGTCCTGCCACCACCCGTAGCCCATCCCGACCCCGGCGCCCGCGATGCGTCCGGACGTCTCGCTGGCCCGGCGCCGGCGGAACACCTGGCGGTGGGCGGCGTCATGGGCGAGCAGGGCGACCTGGCCGAAGACGACGGCGAGGAAGGCGGCGACCGCCAGCGTCCACCAGCTGGCGCCGAGGAGTCCGACGGCGGCCCAGCCGCCGACGTAGAGGACCGCCACCGCGGTGATCCGCAGAGCGTAGTAGCCGGGACGGCGCTCCAGCAGGCCGGCATCGGTGATCTTTCTCGACAGCCGGGCGAAGTCGCTGCCCGGGGTCTCGGCGGGCGGGGGACGGACCGGGGTGTTCGTGGTCATGAGGATGCAGCTCTTTCCGAAGGAGGCAGACTGGCTCGGCGCCGCCTCGGGAAGTGCTGAGACCGGGCCGTACGTGGGCGTGCGCCTCCACCGTTGCGATGTGCGCGTGGCGCGACCGCGGAGCAAGGACGACGTCTGCTTCGTCTGTCACGGCAGCGCAGGCCCTCTGTCCGAGGGCGAGTTCCCTGGCAGCCGGGTCTCACACGCCGCTGTGCCGACGACCTCGGCGGGACACGCGCCGGGGTCGGCCTTCCACGCCGGCCGGGCGGCTGGGGAGGGGGCCGCCCCGCCGTTCTCTCACGCCTGTCGTCCGTTCCGGGCGTCGGTCGTCCCGGTGTCCTCGTCCGCTCGCACCGTGGTCAGGGGGACGTCGGTTCGGATTTCGTCCGTATGCGTACGGCCGTTCCCGGAGGACCGGCTGGTGACCAGCCACGAGCGCGCGGGTTCCGCCGTACGCTCGGTGTCCACCGTGAGGTGGAGGCGGGTTCCGCCGGGCACCGCGCCGGGATAGCTGCGCTGCTCGGAGGAGTCGAAGCAGCGACGGAGAACCTCCGCGACCTGGCGGGCGGCCTCGGGGGACGAGGCGACGAGGCGTACGTCGACGTTCCCGGCGGACAGCTGTTCCGGTGACTCCACGCGGTGGTTCCGCCGACCGTGCCTGCCCACTGCCTCCGCCGGGGGACCGGCCGGTTCCTCCACGGCATCGGCCGGCCGGGCGTCCACCGCACGAGGCGGGCCGACGGGAGGCGTCTCGACGGGACGTGACCCGGCAGGAGGTGCACCGGCGGGACCTGACCCGGCGTGAGGTGTGTCGGCGCGACGCGGTGCGACGGCGGGTGCCGCGGACGTCTTCGCCGACCGGCGACTCCTCGCCGGCGGACGACCGATCCCCGGCAGCACATCGCCGTGGCGGACGGCCGAGGGGCTCGCGCCGTGCAGCGTGACGGGCTGCCGGACCAGGACGGTCCGCCAGACGATCCGCAGGACGATCACGGCGATGATCAGTGCCGCGGTGACGACGAGGTGCACGTCCTCACCCCCTCGGCCGGAGCGCACGCGAGGGAACGTGAAGGGGCGTGTTCGGGGAGGGGACTTCGGCTGCTGGTCGCGGTCATGGCGCGAACCTGTCTCCGGGCTCGTCTTCGACGTTCCGGTCATCTTTGCTCGCCGCGAACGGCACCAGCATCTGATCCGGTGTGCGAGGTGTTCCCGGTGCTTCGAGCTTACTCCCGTCCCCGAGGGTGGGGCGTACGACCAGCCACTCTTCCCGGCGGCCCGTCGGCCGGGGTTCGCGCGGGGACTCGGCGCGGGGAGGTCGCGCCCGCCACCGGGCAGCGGTGCTTCCGGCCCGATGATCATGGGCCTTGTCCGGTCCGTGCTCCTCGGCCGGTCCCTACCCCTCCGCCGAGGAGTAGGGTGAGAACACCGAGGATATTTCGCGCACCGGCTGCCATGCCCGTGTCGTTTTCGGCGATCGAACAGGCCGGGTCGGTCGCGATCGGTCCGGAGCAGGGCTCGCGTCATGACTGCGAACGTCTCTACCTCGCCGACATGCTCTCTCTCGCCGACATGTGAAGACCGGCCCCCGTCCTCCTCCGCCACCTCTTCTTCCGGCCCCTCGACGGACGCCACCCCCGAACTCCCCGCACCACACACCGTGTCGACCTGTCGACCAGGTTCGCTCGCCCGGGCCGGCCCCGACACGGGAGTCCGGGGCACGGGCGCCGGGGTCACCGGTCCCGGCCGCCGGATCGTCGGCGCTCGCGCCGTCCGCGTCGACCGGATGTCCCGACTGCCCGGTGCCCCCGACCGGTAGCGCCCAGGTCGCCCAGCGCACTGCGCAGCCGGAGGCCGCGTCCCGTGAACGGGTTCAAGCGCCGAGGGCAGCACCTCGGTTCGCCGGACCGGAGGCTCATCCCGTCCGTCACCACGCACCGCACACGAACACCCCCGTCCTCATGCGTCCGGACAGAGGAGCCATGGCCCTTCCACAACTGAACGTCCACCGGTACGAATGCGGCGCCCGCGCGCTGATCACCCTCGCGGGAGAGATCGATCTGGTCACGGCGGCGCAGGTGAGGAGGGCGCTGGCCGAGTGCCTGAGCCCTGACATCCGCAGCATCGACGTCGACCTCACGGCGGTCACCTTCTGCGACGCCAGCGGACTCAACGCCTTCCTCCTGGCATCACGGTTCGCCACGGACGGCGGCAGGACCCTGCGGCTGCACCACCCGTCGCGGAGCGTGGCCCGCGTCATCGAGATCACCGGCTCCGGCTTCCTGCTGTACCCGGTTCCCGTCGGCGGCGGGCGGCCGTCCGGGATCCCCGTCGTCATGGGCGGTGCACCGTGACGGCGCTCCCGGGGCGGTGGCAGCCGCCGCAGGGTGACGGTGGCACACCGTCCGCCGTCGACGTGTTACGCCTGCGCCGGCTGAACCGCTGGCAGGCCGAGACCCTCAAGGAGGACCTGGCCGATCTGTACGTGGAGTCCTCCCGTGCGCGACCCGGGGAGGGGTACCGGGACCGGGAGGCGTTCCTGCGGCGGCTGACCGGCGACATCCGCCGGCCCGGCTTCGCCCTGCTCGTCGCGGAGAGCACCGCCTTCGCCGGGTGCGTCTACGGATTCCCCGTGCGGCGCGAGGGGACGTGGTGGCGGGGGTTCGACGGACCCCTTCCGCGGAGCGTCGAGCAACTCACCGCGTCCGGCCATGTGTTCGCGATCACCGAGACGGTCGTCCATCCCCACACGGACGAGCGGCGCCTGGCCCGCCGCCTCCAGCACCGCCTGCTCGCCGACCATCACGCCTCGCTCGGGGCGACGTTGGTGGAAGAAGGCCGTCCGGCGGTCTGCGACGCCTTCCTGTCGTGGGGCTGGCAGGACATCGGGCTGGTGCGCCGGCCGCCGGACCAGCAGGCTCTCCGGCCGTCGGACCCCGTGGCGCTCCGCGCCCTGGTCCTTCCGCTCGACCTCGGTCCGCGCCCGGACGCCCACCCGGACGGGCTCGCCCACGAGAACCGCACCCAACGGCCCGGCTGACCGGCGCCGGCGGCCGGCGCCCGCGAGAGGCCCGGCCGGGGCGCCGTCCCACCGGCCGGGGGAGGACCGCCGAACAGACGGCGGGACCGGACCGGTCCATCACCCTTCGGTCATCGCCCGTCGGTCATCGGTCGCAGGGGCATCTCAAGAATGGGTCTCGATCCGGGCCGCCGCTTGGGCCGGCGGAGCGGTGCGGCAATCATGGGGCCATGCACCGGCCCGTCCGTCTTCGCACCCCCGAGTGGTTCACGGTCGACGACTCGACCCTGAACGTCGCGCTCGTGTACCCGATGCAGGGCCCCGCCGGGGTGTTCGGACCCACCTGCGAGACCTGCGCACGGCTGGCCGCCGAGGAGATCAACAAGGCGGGTGGAGTCCTCGGCAAGGAGTTGCGGCTCATCGAGGTCGACGGGGGCGCCGCACCGCAGCAGGTCGCCGAGGCCGTGGAGGCCCTGGTGGCCACCGGGGCGGTGCAGGGGGTCACGGGCTGGCACATCTCCTCGGTGCGGCAGGCGGTGGCCCCGCGCATCGCGCACCGCGTGCCGTACGTCTACACCGCGCTGTACGAGGGCGGTGAGCGCACCGACGGCGTCTTCCTGACCAGCGAGACCCCGGCCTGGCAACTGCTGCCCGCCATGCGGCTGCTGACCGAGGCGCGAGGTGTGCGCCGCTGGTTCGTCGTCGGCAACAACTACGTCTGGCCCCGGCACACCGCCCGGGCCGCCCGCCGCTACGCACGCGACTCCCGCGGCCGGGTGTGCGGCGAGGCGTATCTTCCGCTGGGCGCCGACGACTTCCACGAGGTGCTGGGCCGGATCGAGCGGGCCGACGCCGACGCCGTGCTGATGCTGCTGGTCGGCAGTGACGCGGTCCGCTTCAACCGGGCCTTCGCCGCCGCCGGGCTGGACCAGCGCTGCCTCAGACTCAGCACGCTGATGGACGAGAACATGCTGCTCGGCAGCGGTCCCGAGGCCACCGTCGACCTGTTCAGCACGGCAGGCTTCTTCGCGTCGCTCGCCGACCGGAACACCCTGGATTTCCACGGCCGTTACGCCGACCGTTTCGGGGTGGCGGCCCCGACCCCGGGCAGTCTCGGCGAATCGTGCTACGAGGGCGTGCTGCTGCTCGCCGCGCTCGTCGAACGGGCCCGCACCCTGGACGTGAACGCCATCGGGGCCGCGGCCGACACCGTGTCGTACGAGGGCCCGAGGGGCCTGGTCGGCCTGGAGGGCCGGCATGTGCGCCAGCGCATCTATCTGGCGCAGGCGGACGGCCTCGACTTCAACGTCCTCGCTCAACTGCGCGCTCCGCACGAGCTGTCGTAGCGCCGTCTCCCTCCTCGAGGACGTCCGCGAGCCGGTCCAGCAGGACCTCCAGCCGTTCGCCCCGCTCTTCCCCCCACCGCGGCTCCCACCGGGCCCGGTCGGCCCGCACCTCGCGGACCAGCTGCTGCCGGCGCTCCAGGCCCCGCGGGGTGAGGTAGGCGAGGACGCGGCGCCGGTCGGCGGGGTCGACCCTGCGGAACACCAGGTTCTGGTCGACGAGTTGGTCGATGAGCTTGGTGGCGCTGGGGGCGGGCATGAAGGCGTGTTCGGCGAGGGCCGTCATGTGGTGTCCCTGCCCGTCCGAGAGCAGGTCGAGCACCCACCACGCCTCCACCGAGCAGTCGAACTCCGCCAGCACGCACTGGAGTCGGCGCGCGGCGAGGCGCTCGGCCCGGGTCAGCAGCCGGAGCAGTTCCTGGGGCCGTCTCGCCATCGCACTCCTCCGCTCGAAGCCGGGGTTCCCCGTGCGGGGTTGGGCGCGAGCCTACCGTAAATGGTCCTTTCCGCAGGAAGTATCAATGCGCGCTTTATTGCTTTCAGCGGAAACTGTTCATCAATTGCGCGGAAACGCGGCGGAAACAGTTTGCTCGCAGGCTGTGCGCCAACGCCGCGGCTACGGAAGCGCGTTGTGTCCCCTTCCTCCCCAGAGTCCTTCCGCTCACTTCGCACCGCCCTTCGGGGCATGGAGGTTTTGTATGTCCGGGCTCAGCATCAGCAGGCGTGGCCTGCTGGCCGGTATCTCGGCGGTCGGCGCCTCCGCCGCCCTCAGCGCCTGTGGCGCCAAGACGGGTGAGGGCTCCTCGACGGACGCGGCCGGCGCCTCCGCCGACACCTCCGGCAGCACGGTCAAGGTCGGTCTGCTGAATTCCCTGTCGGGCACGATGGCCATCAGCGAAGTCACCGTCCACAATGCCCTGTTGCTCGCCATCAAGGAGATCAACGCGGCCGGTGGCGTGCTCGGCAAGAAGCTCAAGGCCGTCAGCCAGGACGGCGCCTCCGACTGGCCCACCTTCGCGGAGAAGGCCGAGGCCCTGATCAAGGACGACAAGGTCGCGGCCACCTTCGGCTGCTGGACCTCGGCCAGCCGCAAGGCCGTCAAACCGGTCTTCGAGCGGTACAGGTCGCCGCTGTTCTACCCGGTGCAGTACGAGGGTCTGGAGGAGTCGCCGTACATCTTCTACATCGGCGCGACCACCAACCAGCAGATCGTCCCGGCCCTCGACTATCTCAAGAAGCAGGGCCTGACCAAGCTTTACCTGGTCGGCAGCGACTATGTGTTCCCGCGCACCGCCAACAAGATCATCAAGGCTTATGCGAAAGCCAAGGGAATGACCGTGGTCGGCGAGGACTACGCGCCGCTCGGTTCCACGGAGTTCGGCACCATCGTCAACAAGGTCAAGGACTCGGGCGCGGACGCCGTGTTCAACACCCTCAACGGTGACAGCAACGTGGCCTTCTTCAAGGAGTACAAGTCCTCCGGGCTGACCGCGAAGAGCATGCCGGTGCTGTCGGTGTCCATCGCCGAGGAAGAGGTGAAGAGCATCGGCACCCAGTACCTCCAGGACCAGCTGACCGCGTGGAACTACTACGAGACGACACCCGGCGCGGCCAACACCACGTTCGTGGCGGCCTACCAGGCCGAATACGGCAAGGACAAGCCGACCAGCGACCCGATGGAGGCCGCCTACATCTCCGTCCACCTGTGGAAGGCGATGGTGGAGAAGGCCGGCTCCTTCGACGTCGCCAAGGTCAAGGCGGCCTCGGACGGCATCACCTTCGACGCCCCCGAGGGCAAGGTGACGGTCGACGGAGCGAGCCAGCACGTCTACAAGACGGCCCGGATCGGCAAGGTCGGCGCGGACGGCCTCATCACCGAGGTCTGGAACTCGGGCGGCCCGATCAAGCCGGACCCCTACCTCAAGGGCTACGACTGGGCCTCCGGCCTGTCCTGACCCCGCCGAGATTCCCGCCCCGATACCGGCCCGCCCTGCATCCGGCCCGTCCTGATCTGCGTCGTGTCCTGTCCCCGGGCGGTCCGGTCCGGTCCCGGCTCGCCGCCCGCGCCCCGCTCCCCGTTCCCGTGGTGGACCCGGCCCCGTCCAGGGGCCGGGGCACCCCCGGGACCGCTCGCACGCCCGCACCCCCGTCCCCGACCAGGAGCCGCTTCATGACGGTCATCCTCAATCAGTCCTTCACCGGCATCAGCATCGGCGCCGTCCTCCTGCTCATCGCGCTCGGCCTGACCCTGACGTTCGGTCAGATGGGCGTGATCAACATGGCGCACGGCGAGTTCATCATGACCGGCGCCTACACGACGTACGTCCTCCAGAAGTCCATCAGCGGCGCGGGCGTCTCCCTGATCGTCGCCCTGCCGGTGGCCTTCCTGGTGGCCGGCGCCATGGGGGCGCTGCTGGAGTGGCTGCTCATCCGGCGCCTCTACACCCGACCGCTGGACACCCTGCTGGTGACCTGGGGCGTCTCCCTGATGCTCCAGCAGCTCGCCCGGGACGTCTTCGGCGCCCCCAACGTGCAGACCCACGCCCCGGACCTGCTCACCGGCAACATCTCGATGGGCGGCGGCGTCACCCTCGCCAGCAGCCGCCTGTTCATCCTCGGCCTGGCCCTGCTCAGCGTCCTCGCCCTCATGATCGTCCTGCGGCTCACCCCGCTCGGCCGCCGGATCCGGGCCGTCGTGCAGAACCGCGACCTTGCCGAGGTGTCCGGCATCGCCACGGGCCGGGTCGACCGCGTGACCTTCTTCGTCGGCTCGGGCCTCGCGGGCGTGGCGGGCGTCGCCCTCACCCTGGTCGGCCCGATCGGCCCGACGATGGGCACCAACTACATCGTCGACGCCTTCCTGGTCGTCGTCGTGGGCGGCATCGGGCAGCTCAAGGGCAGCGTCATCACCGCCTTCGCGCTCGGCGTCCTCCAGTCGGTCCTCGAGTACTCGACGACGGTCAGCGTCGCCAAAGTCATCGTGCTCGTGGCGATCGTCGCCTTCCTCCAGTGGCGACCCCAGGGCCTGTACACACTGCGCACCAGGAGCCTGGCATGACGACGATCACCGAGACCCCGCCCGCGCC
The DNA here is from genome assembly GCF_031456635.1 of Streptomyces sp. 3330. Taxonomy (NCBI): domain Bacteria; kingdom Bacillati; phylum Actinomycetota; class Actinomycetes; order Kitasatosporales; family Streptomycetaceae; genus Streptomyces; species Streptomyces sp. 3330. The sequence goes on along the minus strand of NZ_JAVDVA010000024.1, from coordinate 76,934 downwards.
ACTGACGGCCCGGCTGCGCGTCCCCGGCGCCTTCGTCCTCGGCGCCGTCCTCCTCCTCGGCGTGGCCCCGCTCGCCCTCTCCGACTTCCGTCTCTCCCTCCTCGCCAAGTACCTCTGCTACGCCATCGTGGCCGTCGGCGTCAGCCTCGCCTGGGGCCGGGGCGGGCTCATGGTGCTCGGCCAGGGCGTCTTCTTCGGCCTCGGCGGCTACGTCATGGCCATGCACCTCAAGCTCACCGACGCCGCCGCGACCGGCGAGACGCTGCCCGACTTCATGCAGCTGTACGGCACCGGCGACGCGCTGCCCTGGTGGTGGAAGCCGTTCGCCGATCCGGCCTTCGCGCTGGCCATGACCGTGCTGCTGCCCATGGCGGTCGCCGCGCTGCTCGGCTTCCTCGTCTTCCGACGCCGGGTCAAGGGCGCCTACTTCGCGATCCTCAGCCAGGCCCTGGCCGCTGCCCTGTCAATCTGGCTGATCGGCCAGCAGGCCACCACCGGCGGCACCAACGGCCTGACCGACATCCAGGGCTTCTTCGGCTACTCGCTGGACGACCCCGTCAACCAGCGGATGGTGTACTTCGTCATCGCCGCCGTGCTCCTGCTGCTGATGGCGGGCGCCCGCCAGCTGTTCGTCAGCCGCTACGGCGAACTCCTCGTCGCCGTGCGCGACTCCGAGGAACGGGTCCGTTTCCTCGGCTACAACCCTGCCAACGTCAAACTCGTCGCGTACGTCGTCGCCGCCGGCATGGCGGGCCTCGCCGGAGCCCTCTTCGTCCCGGCGGTGGGCATCATCTCGCCGGCGCTGATCGGGATCGTGCCGTCCATCGGGTTCGTCATCGGGGCCGCGGTCGGCGGCCGGGCCTCGCTGGTGGGCGCGGTGCTCGGAGCGATCGCCGTCGCCTGGGCGCAGAGCACGCTCTCCGACGCCTTCCCGGGCGCGTGGACCTACCTCCAGGGCCTGCTCTTCGTCCTGGCGGTCGGATTCCTGCCGGGCGGCCTCGCCTCCCTCGGCGTCGTCCTGTGGCGGCGCCGTACCCGTACCCCTGCGACGGGAGAGACAGCATGAGCGGCGAGGGACTGACCGTGCGCGACCTGCGGGTGACGTTCGACGGGTTCACGGCCGTCGACGGCGTCGACCTGGACATCCGCCCCGGCGACCTGCGCTTCCTCATCGGACCGAACGGCGCGGGCAAGACCACCCTCGTCGACGCGGTCACCGGGCTGGTCAAGGCGACGGGATCGGTCCGCTTCGGTGACCAGGACCTGCTGGGCAAGCCCGTGCAGAAGATCGCCCGGCTGGGCATCGGCCGCACGTTCCAGACGGCGACGGTCTTCGAGGAGCTGACCGTCGTGCAGAACCTGGACATCGCCGCCGGTGCCGGCCGGGGCGTCCGGACCATGCTGCGGCGACGCAAGGGCGTGCCCGAGCCCGTCGCCAGGGCCCTGGACACCATCGGCCTGGGCGAGCTGCGCGACCGCCCCGCCGGGGTGCTGGCCCACGGGCAGAAGCAGTGGCTGGAGATCGGCATGCTGCTCGTCCAGGACGTACGGCTGCTGCTGCTGGACGAGCCCGTGGCCGGTATGAGCCATGACGAACGCGAGGCCACCGGTGAGCTCTTGCGGCGGGTGAGCGAGGACCGCACGGTCGTCGTCATCGAGCACGACATGGACTTCATGCGCGCCTACGCCCGGAGCGTCAGCGTCCTGCACGCGGGCAAGGTGCTCAGCGAAGGTTCCGTCGCCGAGGTCCAGGCCGACGCCAAGGTCCAGGAGGTCTACCTCGGGCGCGCCTCCGAACCCGAGCCCGCCTCCCGGCCCGCGCCCGCCCCCGCAGCCGTCGCCGAGGAGGCGTGAAGCCCATGCTGGAGATCAACACCGTCCGGGCGGGGTACGACCGCACGACCGTGCTGCACGGGGTGACCGTCGCCGTCCCCGAGGACGGCGTCGCGGCCGTGCTCGGGCACAACGGGGCAGGCAAGAGCACCCTGCTGCGCGCCGCGATGGGCCTGATCAGGCCGACCGGCGGGACCGTCCTGCTCGACGGCGAGGACATCACCCGTCTCGCGCCGCATCAGCGGGTCGCACGCGGGATGGCCTACGTCCCGCAGGGTCAGCAGTCCTTCCCGCACCTCACCACCGCCGAGAACCTCCAGCTCGTCGCGGACGGCCGCCCGCGGGCCCCGCGGGGCCGGCCGGGGGGCGGGGGAGGGAAGGAGGCGATCGCCGAGGCCCTGGACCTGTTCCCCGTCCTGCGCGAGCTGTCCGGCCGCCGGGCCGGTCTGCTCTCCGGCGGCCAGCGCCAGCAGCTCGCGATCGCCCGCGCCCTGGTCACCCGGCCGAGGCTGCTGCTGCTGGACGAACCGACCGAGGGCATCCAGCCGTCCGTCGTCGGCGAGATCGAGGAGACGATCCTGGCCCTCGCCCGGCGTGGCGGACTCTCCGTCCTCCTCGTCGAACAGCACGTGGGCTTCGCCATGCGGGCCGCCCAGCGCTACTACGTGCTGGAGGCGGGCCGCGTGACCTCCACAGGCGACGGCGGAACGGCCGCCGAGCAGACCGTCCGGGCGGCGCTCAGCGTGTGAGCCCGGGAGGACCGCGCCGGGCCGTTCACGGGGCCACCCGGCGCCGGGCCCACAGGCCCCAGGGCGCGAGCGGAGGCGAGGGGAGCGGTATCGAGGGGAGCGGTATCGAGGGGAGTGATGTGGAGGGGAGCGGAGGCGAGGGGAGGGGAGCGGAGGAGGTCGGCGCTCTGATGCACCGCACGCCGTCCGGCGCGCGCTGACAGGCTCGCGCCGGACGCCGGCCCGGCCCCTTCCCTCCCTCGCCCCGGCGGGCTGACGGCCCTGCGGGGGGCGGGCGGTGCCCGGCTTCGTGGCGCCCGGGCGGACCGGCAGAACTGTGCCGGACGCGCGGGACTTCTCCTCGGGTACAGGCCTCGCGTCGTGGCCGTCGAAGGACCGTGCGATGCCGATCCTGTCGGGTCGCGCCTCAAGGTCGCTATCATCATCTCAAGGTAAAATGTGAGGTTTGCCCGATGGGGCTGCCCTCCCGACGAGCTGCCGTCCCGCCGGAGTGATCAATGTCCCGCAAGCGCCCCACGGACGACGGCGACGAGCTGCTGGCCAGACTCGGTTCGCTGACCGCCCAGGCGCGCGAGCGCGCGGAGCTGCAACGCTCCCGTGTGGAGCTGGCCCTCGCCCTCCAGCGCGGCATGCTGCCCAGGGATCTGCCCATGGCGCCCGGCTTCCGGCTGGCCGTCAAGTACGCGCCGGCGTGCTACGGCCTCAATGTGGGCGGCGACTGGTACGACGCCTTCGCGATGCCCGACGGGCGCATCGGCCTGTCCATCGGCGACGTCCAGGGCCACAACATAGAGGCGACCGCGTTCATGGGTCAGGTGCGGGTCGGCCTACGGGCCCTCGCCTCCGTCACCAGCGAGCCCGGCGAGCTCCTCGCCCAGACCAACGACCTGCTCATCTCCCTCGGCAGCGACCTCTTCGCCACCTGCACCTTCATGCGGCTCGACCCCGCCACCGGAGTCCTGGAGAGCGCCCGGGCCGGGCACATCCCGTGCGTGTGGGCCACGGCGGACGGCAAGTCCGGCGTCGCCGAGGACGAGTGCGGCCCGCCCCTGGGAGTCCAGGAGGGCATGGACTACCCGGTCACCCGCTACCGGCTCACCAAGGGCGGAGTGTTCGTCCTGCTCACGGACGGCGTGGTGGAGGGGCCGACCCTGACCGTCGAGAAGGGACTCGACCAGGTCGTGCGGCTCGCCGGCATCGCCGCCGTCGCGGGCATGTCGGCGGACTCGCTCGCCGCCGCGGTGATCAAGGGCGCCGAGCGCGTGGGGCACGAGGACGACGCGGCCGTGCTGGTGGTCGGACACGACGGCCTGGTGGCGCCGGACGTCCCCCTGGTTCAGCCATAGGGCCGGACACCGTGCGTCTCGCCTCGCAGACCGCGCCACGCAGGTGTCTGATGGCTGCTGTGGTGGGTACCCCGGATCTGCGTCGGCCAGCCGTCTTCGCCCTGCAGACGCTGGCCGTTGCCCTGGGCTACTACGTCGCCGGGTGGCTGGGGCTCAGGCGCGAGCTCGTCGTGGAGGGCGCGGTCTTCACCCCCATCTGGCCGCCCACCGGTGTGGCGGTCGCCTGTCTGCTGCTCCTCGGGATCCGGGCCTGGCCGGGCATCGCCCTCGGCTCGCTCTTCGTCATCATGTCCCTGACCTCGCTACGGCTCGCGGTGATCGGCAACCTCATCGGCAACACCGCCGCACCCGTCTGCGCGTACCTCATGCTCCGCAGAGTGGGCTTCCGCAACGACCTCGCCCGCTTGCGCGACGGCCTCGCGCTGGTCTTCCTGGGCGCGCTCACCGCGATGCTGCTGAGTTCGACCATCGGCGTCGGGACCCTCGTCCTCACCGACAAGCTCGCCGCGCACAGCTTCTGGGCGGTGTGGCTGGCCTGGTGGGTCGGCGACGCGATGGGCGTACTGATCGTCACCCCGGTCCTGCTCGTGCTGCACGCGGTCACCCGGCCCCTCCGGCTGTCGCGCTGGAAGGAGGCGGCGGGACTCGTCCTCATCACCTGCGCCCTCGTGCCGCTGGCCACCCACAGCCGGGTCAGCCTGCTCTTCCTCGTCTATCCCCTGCTGATCTGGGCCGCCCTGCGCTTCCAGCTCGCCGGCAGCATGCTGTGCGCCCTGTTCACGTCGGTCATGGCCACCGTCGCCGCGACGGACAGAGTCGGCCCCTTCGAACGGCTGAGCCGCATCGAGGTGATGATCAAGCTCCAGGCCTTCAACGGCACGATGGCCCTGACCGCCCTGCTGCTCTCCGCCGTGATCACCGAACAGCGCAACACCAGACGTTCCGTGGAGCGCGCCTGTCAGGAACTGGTGGAGGTCCTGGAACACCTCACCGCGGGCGAGGCCCCGCCCGGCCGCCCCACGAAGAACACCGAGGAGACGACGGGCCCACCGGACACCGAGAACGCGAAGGATCCGGCGAGCGCGAAGGACTCCGGGGAGACGACGAGCACGCCGGGCACCGGGAACGCCAGGGACCCGAAGAACACGGCAGACGCCGAGGACGCGCAGGACACCAGGGGCACCCGGGGCATCACGGACGCGAAGGACCCCGACAGCTGACGTGACGATCGCCCTCCGCGCCGGGCCGGCCGACGCGACGAGAGGCCGAGCGGGCTGAGCCGGCGGGCTGAGCGGGCGGGCACCGGCAGACGTGATTGTCAGTGCCTGGGCCTACGGTTCAGGCAGTGGGACTCGCCGGAACGGCCGCGGGTCCACCCTGGGGAGGGGTTTGTCATGGCTACCGGTTCCAGCACGGTGTCGACGACGTATCTGGAGCTGTCGCAGGACGGCGGCGGAGCGCACAAGTTCTACGAAGTGGTCGTCGACGGCGTGGTGGTGACCGTGCGGTACGGGCGGATCGGCGCCGCCGGCCAGCTGCAGACGACGACGTTCCCCACCGTCGAGAAGGCCCGGGCGGCCGCCGCGCGGAAGGTCGGCGAGAAGGTCCGCAAGGGATACGCCCCGGCCGTCGCCGGACAGCGTCCCCCGCGTGCGGTGACCCGCCGTCAGGTCGCCTCGGCGCCGTCCACCGCGCGGGCGGTGGCCCCGGTGCTGTGGCGGTTCCGCACCGGTTCCTCGGCGTTCGGCATCCATGTGGACGACGACCGCTGCTGGGTCGGCAACCAGTCCGGTGACGTCTACACCCTGGACCACGAGGGTGGCGTCCTGGCCCGCTTCAGCCTGCCGGACGGCGTGAAGTGCCTGGTCGCCGACGACTTCTGGATCTACGCGGGCTGCGACGACGGCAAGGTCTACGACCTCTCCTCGAAGCTGCCGTTCGCGGCGTACGACATCGCGGCGGACGTCGACATCTTCTGGCTGGACATCCACGAGGGCCTGCTGAACGTCTCGGACCGCGACGGCCGGCTCACCGTCATCGACCACGAGGACGAGCACCAGTGGGCCCGCCGCAGCCAGGGCGAGCACGCCTGGATGGTCCGGGCGGACGACCGGGCCGTGTACCACGGTCACCACCGGGGCGTCACCGCCTACGCGCCCGACGGCGGCGGCGAACTCTGGCACACCCCGACCAGGGGCGGTGTCCTGTTCGGCTGGCAGGAGGAGGACGCCGTGTACGCGGGAACCGCGCACAAGGTGGTGCAGCGGCTGTCGAAGACGACCGGCGCGGTCGAGGCCACGTACGGCTGCGACAGCGCGGTGTACTCGTGCGCCACCTCGCCCAACGGGCGCTTCGTGTTCGCGGGTGACTCCTCGTCGTCCGTCTACTGCTTCGACCGGGACGGCACGCGCCTGTGGAAGCTGGGCACCGGCGGCGGCTCGGCGCTGTCCATGCAGTACCGCGACGAGCGGCTGTATTTGGTGACCACCGACGGCTCGCTGGTGTGCGTGGACGCGAGCGAGACGGCCATCGCCGCGGCGCAGCAGGGCACGGTGCCGGTGGCGCGTGACGTCAAGCTCGCCGAGGCGCTGCCGACGTACGCCCCGGCCACGGCCGCGGCCACGGTGGCGACCGTGACCCGGGCGCCCTCCGGAGCGGTCGTCGTCGAGTGCGTCCAGGAGGCCGGCCGGGTCCGGGTGCACGTGGTGTCCGACGGCTACGACACGTCCTGGAACGTCCAGTTCCCGCGCGAGATACGCCAGCCCGGGGCACGGTACGTGGTGGACGCCCTGCACACGGCGGCCGGTGGCTTCTACCGGGTCCGCGGTGACATCCGACGGCTGGTCTGACCGCCCGGCCCCTGCCCGGCCCCGCACACCGGCCGGCCGTGTTCACCGGTCGGCCCCGCTCACCGGCCGCTGCCGCCCCGGGCGGCGACCGGCCGTGCGGCCGGGGTGACCGCACCGGAGGGACGCCGGCCCAGCTCCGGCGCGATCAGGTGCCGGACGTCGTGCGGGATCTGCTCGTAGTCGCCCCGGTGGAACTCGTACGGCAGTTCCAGGCGCAGTTCCGACACGGCCGACACCACGGGGTCCGCGGCCAGCCGTTCCAGGATCTGCTCCGCGGTTCCGACCACGTCCGGCGCGAACAGACTTCCAGGTACGGAAGCGAACGAGACGGGTGACCGAGCGTTCGCCCCTGAGAAGGTCATTCGCCGCCTACGGGATGAAGGCTCTCGGAGTATGGCAGGGACGAGAGTCGCATCCAGGGCCTGCCCTGGACAGACGCCCTCCAAAGCTGCCGGTGCCGCCTGCCACCCCGGGGGTTCCGGTCCGTGGTGGCAGGGAATCCCCTCCTCGCTCTCCGTCAGGCGTTCAGCGCGTCGATCAGCGCCTTGACGACGTCCTCGGTCGAGGCGTGGCCGCCGACGTCACGGGTGAGAACGCCCGCGGCGGTCGTGGCCTCGATCGCCTTGTTCAGGCGGGCCGCATGGTCCGGCAGCCCGAAGTGCTCCAGCATCAGGGCCGCGCTGCCCACCGCGCCGATGGGGTTGGCCAGGCCCTGGCCTGCGATGTCCGGGGCGGAGCCGTGGACCGGCTCGAACATGCTGGGGAAGCGGCGCTCGGGGTTGAGGTTGGCGCTGGCGGCCAGCCCCAGGCTGCCCGCGAGGGCGCTGCCGAGGTCGGAGAGGATGTCTGCATTGAGGTTGGAGGCGACGACGACGGAGAGGTCCTCGGGCTTCAGCACGAACTTCGCCGACATCGCGTCGACCAGGACGCTCTCGGTCTCCACGTCCGGGTAGTCGAGCGCGACCCGCTTGAAGACGTCGTCCCACAGGACCATGCCGTACTGCTGGGCGTTGCTCTTGGTGACCGAGGAGACCTTCTTGTGGGCCCGGGTGCGGGCCAGGTCGAAGGCGAAGCGCATGATCCGCTCGCAGCCCACCTCGGTGAACAGGGCCGACTGGACGGCGACTTCACCGCCCGGCCCGCGACCGCCGAGGTTGCGGCCGCCGAGCCCGGCGTACTCGCCCTCGCTGTTCTCCCGCACGACGACCCAGTTCAGCTCGGTGTCGTCGGCCTTACGCAACGGACTCTGCACGCCGGGCAGGAAATGCACCGGGCGGACGTTGGCCCACTGGTCGAAGTTCTGGCAGATCCGCAGGCGCAGGCCCCAGAGGCTGATGTGGTCGGGGACGCTGGGCCAGCCGACGGCGCCGAAGTAGATCGCGTCGAAGTCCTTGAGCCGGTCGAGGCCGCCGTCGTCCATCATCTTGCCGGTCCGCTCGTAGTACTCGCAGCCCCAGTCGAACTCCTCCCACTGGAAGGCGAAGGCACCGCCGGAGTCCTCGGCCAGGGCGTCGAGGACGGCACGTCCTGCGGCGACGACCTCCTTGCCCACGCCGTCCGCGGGGATGGCGGCGATACGGAACGTACGGGGTGAGGTGGTCATTTCTTGCCCTCCGGCTCGCGGTCGTGCGGTCGTTCTCGAGTCAACACACCGCCGTCGCCGCCCGTCCAAGACCTGCTTTCGATACGACGTATAGGCGTGGCCGATCGGTCCCGCGTCAGGCGAGGCGTGCCCGCCGCTCCGCCAGCGACCTGGTGAGTGTCAGGAAGGCACGGGCCGCAGGTGTGAGATGCGCGGGCAGACTGACCATCGCCACATGGAGGTGGGCGGTCGGCTCGATGGGGGCGACCACCGCCCCGCAGCGGCGGGCCAGCCGGGTCCAGGAGGAGGGCAGGACGGCGAGGCCGACCCCGGTCAGGACCAGCGGCAGGATCGAGGTGCGGTGGTCGACGACGGCCACGATCTCCGTGCCGGCGCCGCCCGCGGTGACGTCGTCCACGATGCTCCGCATCAGGCTGCCGGTGCGCGAGGCGATGAGCTTCTGGCCGGCCAGCTCCTCGGGCCGGATCTCGACGCCGTCCTCGATCGCCCCGCCCGGCGCGGCGACCACCACGAAGGGCTGGTCCTCGACGTGCAGGACCTCCAGCCCTGAAGGATTGACCGGGCTCGACGAGCCCAACAGCCCCAGTTCGCAGGCACCGCTGCGGACCAGGGCCACGACCTCGTCTGGAGTGAACGCGGCCTGCGTGCTGACCGTCACCGAGGGGTGCAGCTCGGCGAACCGGTGGATGAGGGTGGTCAGCGGCTCGATGCCGGGCGAGGGCATGGTGGCGAGCTCGACGGTGCCGCCGTGCAGTCCGGCGAGCGCGGCGGCGGTGTCGCGTACGGCGGCCAGATCGCGCAGGACGCGGCGGCTGGGCTCCAGCAGTTCGGTGCCCGCCTCGCTGAGGACGACCCCGCGTCCGACTCGGTGGAAGAGGGCCACTCCGAGGTCGGCCTCCAGGTTCGCCATGGCCTGCGACAGCGACGGCTGGGCCACGTGGAGCGCGGCGGCGGCCTTGCTGAAGCCGCCGTGCTCCACGATGGCCAGGAAGTACTCCAGCTGTCGGGCGTCCACGGTGCCTCCGCCTGCTGATCCGTCCTAGTGCAGCGCCAATGTATCCACCGGACCCCCGTCTTCGATCCAGCGCTCGGCGAGCGTCCGTCCGCACTGCGCGAGCAGCCGGGCGGACAAGGCGCTGTCGTGCGCGCAGTCCTCGTCGGTCAGATCCGTCAGCGCCTGTACGGAGCGGAAGTAGGCGGCGGTCCGTTCGGGGGGCAGGATGCAGCGGCCGGCGACGGCGTGCACCGCGACACCCTGGCGCCGGGCCACCCTCGCGAGGGCGACCGGCAGCTTGCCCGACAGGGACTGCTCGTCGAGGCTGCCTTCCCCGGTGACGACCAGGTCGGCACCCGCGATCAACTCGTCGGCGCCCAGCAGGCTGAGGAAGTAGCCGGCGCCGGAACAGACCCGGCCGCCCAGCAGGAGTCCGGCGTATCCGAGCCCGCCGGCCGCCCCGGCCCCGGCGGTGCGGGCGAGGCGCGCCGCGTCCGGCACTCCGGCTGCCTCCAGCCGTCGTACGAAGTGGGCGAGGGACGCGTCCAGCTCGCGTACGTCCTTTTCGGTGGCGCCCTTCTGGGGGCCGTAGACGGCGGCCGTGCCTGCCGCTCCGAGCAGCGGATTGTCCACGTCGGTGGCGAGGACGAGGTCGACGCCGGCGAGGGCGGTGTGGGCCTCCGACAGGTCCACGGTGTGGAGGTCGGCGAGGCCTTGGCCGCCGGGGCCGATCGGGGAGCCGTCCTCGCGGGTCATCACCGCGCCGAGGGACTGCAGCAGGCCGGCGCCGCCGTCGGTGGTCGCGACCCCGCCGAGGGCGAGGACGATGGTGTCGGCCTCGCCCGCGAGCGCATACCGGAGGGCCTGGCCGATGCCCCGGCTGGTGGCCGTGAGCGGCGCCTTGCGCCCCTCCCGCAGGACGCCGAGGCCACAGACAGCGGCGGCCTCGACCAGGAAGGTACGGCCATCGACCGCGACGGGAGCCGTGAGGGGTGCCCCCGTCGGCCCGGTCACGGTGACCGTCTCGGCGCGGAAGCGACCCGCGCAGGCGGCGGCCACGCTGCCCTCGCCCCCGTCGGCCAGGGCGAGCCGGGTCACGCGGGTGTGTGGCGCGGCTTCCCGCAGCCCGCGCTCCAGCGCGCGGGCCACGTCGTCGGCGGTGAGGGACCCCTTGAACTTGTCCGGGGCGATCAGGACAGAGGGCATCAGGAGGCCGCCTCGGCCGCCTGGGGCGTGGGCTGCGCCACTGCAGAGCGATGCTTGTCGAGTTCGACGCGGGGCTCGGCCTCTGGCTCGAACTCGGCCTGACTCGTCAGGGGTGGCTCGCCTGCCCTGCCGGCCAGCACCAGCCGGGCCCGCTCCAGGTCCAGGCCGTTCTCCCACCGGGCGACGAACAGGGTGGCGACGGCGTTGCCGAAGAAGTTGACCAGGGCCCGGCACTCCGACATGAACTTGTCGATGCCGAAGATGAGCATGATGCCCGCTGCCGGCACAGACCCGACCGTCGAGAGGGTCGCCGTGAGGGCGATGAACCCGCCGCCCGCGACGCCCGCCGCTCCCTTCGACGTCAGCAACATGACGGCCAGGAGCCCGAGTTGCTGCCCGATCGACAGGGAGGTGTCGGTGGCCTGGGCGATGTAGAGGGTGGCCAGCGAGAGGTAGATCGCGGCGCCGTCGAGGTTGAAGCTGTAGCCGGTCGGCACCACCAGACCGACCGTGGACCGCTCCGCGCCCATGAACTGAAGCTTGCGCATCAGGCCGGGCAGCGCCGGCTCGGCGGTCGAGGTGCCGAGGATCAGCCAGAACTCCTCCTTGAAGTAGCGGAAGAGCTGGAAGATGTTCAGCCGCACGTACAGGGCGAGCACACCGCCGAGCACCACCACGACGAACAGGGCCGAGGTGATGTAGAACAGCACGACCAGCGAGCCGAGGCTGGTCAGCGTGGAAAGACCGAACTTCCCGATGGCGTACGACATCGCGCCGAAGGCACCGAGCGGCGCGGCCTTCATGACGAAGGACAGGACCTTGAACACGACCTCGGTCAGCCTTCCCACGGCCGCCGTGATCGGCTCGCCGGTCTTCCCGACCAGCTTGATCGCGATGCCGAAGACGACGGCCAGGAAGATGACCTGGAGGATGTTCCCCTCGACGAACGGGCCGAAGAAACTGTCCGGCACGATGTTGGTGAGGAACTCCCACCAGTGCTGGTGCTCACCCGTCTCGGCGTACTGGCTCGCGTCGCCCGACGTCTGCAGTGTGGACGGATCGGCGTGCACGCCGTCGCCGAGGCGGAAGATATTGATCGCGACGAGGCCTGTCAGCAGCGCCACGATCGTGCCGACCTGGAAGTAGGTCAGCGCCTTGATGCCGGTGCGGCCGACCTTCTTCAGGTCCGCGACACCGACGATGCCGCCGATGATCGTCAGGAAGACAATCGGGCCGATCAGCATCTTCATCGCGGTGATGAACGTCGAACCGATCGGCTCCATGGCGGTGGCCAGATCCGGCCACCCCCAGCCCAGCACGATGCCGATCACTATTGCCACCAGCACCTGGACGTACAACTGCCGGTACCACGGCTTGGCCGCGATACGCGCGGCCTGCCCGGCTCGCTCGTTGCCCGGGGTATGCGTCATTGCAGCCTCCCTGATCGCGCGGTACCGAGCCCGATCGGTACCGCGCCAGCTTTCGCCACAGTGAACCGGGCACAGATGAGGGGGTCCACGACCAAAAATCGATGCCCTGTATAGGCGGTGCCTATCTGTTCTGTCCCTCTGGACCGCGGCACGCCGGCCGGTCCCGGAATGAGCTTCGCCGAGGCCGCATCCAGTGGACCGCCGGCGTCGCGCTGGGCCGTGGGAGACCCGGCAGACTCACCTTCCGCGCACCATCACCGGTCAGAACTCGTCGTGATCGTCCGGCTCATGCCCGACACGGCGATGGCGTCTGTCGCCGACGATGGCCATCTTCTCCTCGGTGAGGGTGCATCTGAACACGTCCAGGTTGTCGCGCCGGCGCTGGGGGCGCCGGCGCCGCGGCACCGGTACGGCGCCGAGCTGGACGTGCCGGCGAGGGATCACCTGGGCCGGGGTGACACCGTGGGTCCGGGCGGCATCGGTGACACCACGGTCGTTCATCAGGCCCTTGCCGCGGCCCGGCGGGCTGTAGCAGACGGTGGCGATGCAGCGCTCGGCTGCAGGGCGCGCAGATTGTCCTGCGGGAACCTGGGGTGCATCTCGATCTCGTTGACGGCGGGCGGTGCAGAGACAGCCACCCCGCCCGCGCTGCTTTCTGGGATGGCGCGCGCCTTGTGGCGCCGACCGTCCGCACACCTGAGCGGACTTCAGCGGCCGTCTCCACGGTCGGCCCGGCCGACCGGATCGAATGAGCGACGGTGGTGTTCCCGGGGGAGGGAGCCGCTGATCGGCAGCGCGACCGAGCGTTCTACCACCGGGCGGACGGGCGCCGGTGTCCCGCCTCGGCAGAGCACCGGCGATGGGGCCAGGTCACCGGTCACTCGCCCACATACAGGTGGCGTCGCTCCACGGATGCCACTACCACCCCGCCGGAACCCCCGTAGAGCTGTCGCCATGCCCGTAGCCCCGTCCCCAGGGCGTATTCCCAGTCCGCGGTGCCGAGGTGGGGAGCGGCGGGGGCGGTCAGCCGCGTGGCAGCCGTGACGAGATCCGGGTCCAGGAGGTTCTCCACGTCGGTGTTCAGCCGGTCGACGGCGAAGACGTGGGCGAGTGCGGCGGCCGCCAGTTCGGCGGACTCGCCGTCGGCGCCGACGGGGTCGTCGGGGAGCAACGCTCCGGGGCTGAGGCGTTGCAGCGTGGGCGACCAGCGCAGACAGACGGCGTTGGCCAGGAAGAACACGGGGAGGTAGCGATAACCCGGGACCGTCGCCGGGGACTCGGTGTACGGGTGGCCCAGCACGCGTCCGGCGTGCAGCAGTTCCGTCACGCGGTGTCCCGAGCCGTCCACGCGTTCCCGGAATTCGATGCGGTACATGGGTAGCTCCTGGTGAGGGTGCGTGGCCGGCCCGCGGAACTGCGGACAGGGGTGCTTGCGACGCGGCTCTTACTCGTTCACCACGCGAACCCTTCCTCGGCGCACGCGGTCACGCCAGCGCAGAGCTCCTCGTCGTGCGCCAGGGCGGGGTCGAGGTGGCCGAGGACTCGGCGCGCGGCTTCGGGGAGCGGACCGCGGGCCGCGGCGGTGACGGTGTTCGCCGAGATGTCCTTGACCGGTGCACCGACGCCCCGGAGGTGGAGCAGCCACGCCGCGATCACTTGTACGGCGGCCGGCGGCAGCCGGCCCTCGGCGCGTTCCGCGCGCAATACGGGCAGCACGCGGACCGGGAGCTTCTGCGAACCGTCGGTGGCGATCTGGGCGAGGGTATGCCGTATCCGGGCGTTGGCGAAGCGCGTCAGCAGGGCTTCCTGGTAGGCCGCGAGGTCGGCCGGGGGGAGCCGCAGATGACGGGAGGCCTCGGCCCACCACCGGGTCAGACGGTCGCGGCACCGCGGGTCGGCGACCGCCGCCGCCACTGTGTCGTGTCCCAGCGCGGAGCCGGTGTAGGCGAGGAGCGAGTGTCCGCCGTTGAGCAGCCACAACTTGCGCTCCTCGTGGTGGGACACGTCGGAGACCATCCGTGCGCCTGCCTTCTCCCAGGCGGGACGTCCTGCGGGGAACTCCCCCTCCAGCACCCACTCGGAGAACGGTTCGGTCAGCACCGGCGCGGCGTCCGCGCCGCCGGTGACGGTGCGCAGCGCGGCGATGTCCTCGTCGGTGGTGGCGGGCGTGATGCGGTCCACCATCGTGGTCACGTACGACGCGTGCCGGGCGGCGGCGACGAGGTCGGGCCGCCCGGTCGCCTCGGCCAGTTCCCGCATCACGTGGCGCAGCACGCGGCCGTTGCCGGGCAGGTTGTCGCAGGACACGAGGGCGACCGGTCCGTGGCCGGCGGCCTGGCGCGCCGCCAGGCCGCCGAGCAACCGGGCGGCGGCGGTGCCGACGTGGGCCCGCGCGTCCGCGCGCAGCGCGGCGATGTCGGCGACGACGTCGGCGCGACCCGTGTCGAGGACGGGGGCGTCGCCGCCGCGGGTGTAGCCGGCCTCGGTGACGGTCAGGGTGACCACGGCGAGCCGGGGCCGCTCCCAGTAGGCGAGCCAAGCGGCGTGGTCGCCGCCCGGATGCGCGGCCGAGAGCGAACCCACCACTTCGTGACGGTCCCGGTCGGAGCCCCGGGTGACGAGGGTGTAGAGGCCGTCCTGGGAGGCCAGCGCGTGGGCGAGGTCGGGGCGACGGCCGGAGAAGGCGGCGATGCCCCACTCCGCGGCGTCCGGAGCGCGGTCCGTGTACCAGGCCTGGTGGGCGCGGAAGAACCCGCCGAGCCCGAGGTGGAGGATGCGGACAGGGGCGGCCTGCCGGGCGTCGCGGTGGTGGGACCGGGACAGGACCGGTACGGCGGTGCCGGGGGCGCAGTTCACAGTTTGAACGCCTTACGAGGGTTGACGGTCACCAGCTCGGTCGCGGTCTCGAACGCCTCGTCCTCCGTGAGGCGGTGCTCGGCGACGAGTCCGGCGAGGTATCCGCAGTCCAGACGGCGGGACATGTCGTGGCGGGCCGGGATGGAGCAGAAGGCGCGGGTGTCGTCGACGAAGCCGGATGTACGGGTGAATCCCGCGGTCTCGGTCACCGCGCCGCGGAAGCGGCGGATGGCGTCCGGCGCGTCGAGGAACCACCACGGGGCACCTGCGTACACCGACGGATAGAAGCCGGCCAGCGGGGCGATCTCCCGGGAGAAGACACTCTCGTCCAGGGTGAACAGGACGAGCCGGAAACCGGGACGGGTGCCGAAGCGCTGCAGCAGGGGGCGCAGCGCCCTGGTGAACTCGGCCCGCACGGGGATGTCGTGACCGGTGTCAGGGCCGTACCGGTGGAACGTGGCAGCGTGGTGGTCGCGCAGCACGCCTGGGTGCAGGGTCATCGCCAGGCCGTCCTCGCAGGACATCCGGGCCATCTCCAGCAGCATGTGCCGACGGAAGGCGGTGCTCTGCGCCTCGTCCGCCTCACCCGCGAGGGCGGCCCGGTAGATCCGGGCGGCCTCGGCGGGCGGCAGCGGGTCGGTTCGTACGTCCGCGTGGCTGTGGTCGGCGGAGGTGGCGCCGTGCTCGACGAAGTGGCGGCGGCGGTCCCGCAGCGCCCGCAGGTACCCTCCGTAGTCACCGGTGTCGACGTCAGCGGCCTTGCCCAGCCGCGCCATGTTCTCGGCCCAGTCCGCCCGGCCCGGCTCCAGGTAGCGGTCGGGGCGGAAGGTCGGCACGACCCGTCCTCGCCAGCCGGGGTCCTCACGGAGTTCCCGGTGCGCCGCCAGGTCGTCGCACGGGTCGTCGGTGGTGGCCAGCACCTCGATGTTGAAGCTCCGGAAGAGGGCACGGGGCCGGAAGGCGTCATCGCCGAGCCGCTCGGCGATCTGGTCGTAGATCCGGTCCGCGCTGTCGGTACCCGGCCGTTCCGTGACGCCGAAGATCCCGGCCAGTTCCGACTCCAGCCAGTGGCGTACCGGGGTGCCCCGGAAGACGGCCCAGTGCTCGCAGAGCCTGTGCCACACCGCACGCGCCTCGGACTCTTCCAGGGGCCCTCGGCCGACCCCCAGCTCCTCCAGCGGCACACCGTCGGCGTGCAGGAGCCGGGTCACGTAGTGGTCCGGGGTGATCAGCAGGCTGGCCGGATCGCTGAACGGTGTGTCGTCGGCCAGCATCCGGGCGTCGACATGACCGTGCGGGGAGAGGACCGGCAGCTCGCGCACACTGTCGTACAGCCGGCGTGCGAGCGCGCGGACCCCCGGATCGGCAGGCAGCAGCCGGTCGGGAGAGAGGTGAAGGGGAGTGATGGAACCTGGCATGAGGTGGAGTGTCGGACGTCCGGGAGCCGGACAGCAACCGGTTGCCGTGAGTTGCCCCGCGCGTTTGCCAGTCAGGGCGGGACCGTGGTCGGCTGGCGGTCATGACGACGCTTCCCACCCCGATCGCCGGCGCGGCCGGTTCCCTGCCCGCGGCGCGCATCGGGGGGCCGGACGAGGTCCTGTCCGAGGAACGGCTGCGGCGATTCGTGGGCGGACAACTCGCCGGTGAGGACCTGGACGGGCGCAGCGTCTGCCTGGTGGTGCCCGACGGAACCCGCAGCTGCCCGCTGCCGCTGCTGCTCTCCGGCATCCACGCCGCCCTCCACGGACGGGTGAACCGGCTGACCGTGCTGATCGCGCTCGGCACCCACGCTCCCATGGCCGAGCCCGAGCTGGCTGCCCACCTCGGCTACCAGGAGGGGCGGCTGGAGGAGACCTATCCCGGCATGACGGTCGTCAACCACGAATGGTGGGAGCCGGCCGCTTTCGCGTCGGTGGGCACCATCCCCGCCTCCCGGGTCGAGGAGCTCTCCGGAGGACTGCTCAGCCAAAAGGTCGACGTGCGGCTGAACCGGGCGGTCGTGGAGCACGACGTCGCGCTCGTCGTGGGACCGGTGTTCCCTCACGAGGTGGTGGGCTTCTCCGGCGGCAACAAATACTTCTTCCCCGGTGTGGCCGGCCCCGAGATCATCGACGTCTCCCACTGGCTCGGCGCGCTCATCACCAGCGCCGAGATCATCGGCACCCGCGGCATCACCCCCGTACGGGCCCTGATCGACGAGGCCGCCGCGCTCGTCCCCAGCCGCCGGCGGGCGCTGTGCGTCGTCGCCCGGTCCGGTACGGGAGATCTGCACGCGGCCGCGTACGGCACCCCGGAGGACGCCTGGTCGGCGGCGGCCGACGTCTCCGCCGAGACCCATGTGCGTTATCTCGACGCTCCAGTGCGGAGGGTACTGTCGCTGATGCCGGCCAAGTACGACGACATCTGGACCGCCGCCAAGGGCTTCTACAAGCTTGAACCGGTGGTCGCTGACGGCGGTGAGGTGATCCTCTACGCCCCGCACGTGACCCGGATCTCCGAGATGCACCCAGAGATCGAACAGGTGGGATACCACTGCCGTGACTACTTCACCGGGCAGTGGGACCGTTTCAAGGACCTTCACTGGGGCGTCCTCGCGCACTCCACCCACCTGCGCGGGGCCGGCAGCTGGGACCCGGAGAACGGGGAGCGCTGCCGGGTGACCGTCACGCTGGCCACGGGCATCCCGGAGGACGTCGTCCGCGCCGCCAATCTCGGTCACCTCGACCCCGCCGAAGTCGACATCGCGGCGTACGCCGCGGCCCCGGACACCTTGGTGGTGCCCGAGGCCGGCGAGGTCCTGTACCGGCTGCGACAGCCCGGCGCGGGCGGCGGGCACTGAGATGCGGACGGCATGGCTCGACGTGTCCGCGGGCGTCGCCGGCGACATGCTGCTCGGTGCCCTCCTCGATGCGGGCGCCCCCCTGGACGGCGTGCGCGCAGCAGTCGACGCGGTGCTCCCGTACACCGTGCGGCTGACCTGCGAACAGGTCACCCGGGCCGGGCTGCGCGCCACCCGCGTGCGGGTCTTGGCCACGGCTACCGACCAGCCGCGCCGCACCTGGCGCACCATCCGGGCCCTCCTGGAACATGCGCCGCCGGCTCTGCCGGAGCAGGCGCGCGGAAACGCCCTGGCCGTCTTCGCCCGGCTGGCCGAGGCCGAGGCACATGTCCACGGGGTGGACCCGGAGAAGGTCCACTTCCATGAGGTCGGTGCCTGGGACTCGGTCGCCGACGTGGTCGGGGTCTGCGCCGCTCTCCACCTGCTCGACGCGGGCCGGGTCGTGGCCAGCCCCCTTGCTGTCGGGGCCGGCACGGTTCGGGCCGCCCACGGTGAGATCCCGGTACCCGTCCCCGCCGTCGCCCGGCTCGCCACCGGCTGGCAGGTCTTCGCCGGCGGCCGGGGCGAACTGGCCACACCCACCGGAGCGGCGCTGGTCACGGCCCTCGCCGAGGAGTGCTCGGACCTGCCGCCGATGCGCCTGGAGGCCACCGGAGTGGGTGCGGGCACCCGCGACATTCCGGGGCGGCCCAATGTGGTCCGCGTGCTTCTGGGCACCCCCGCCCCGGATTTCGGCGACACCGCCGGGCCCGGAGGGGACGTCGTCCTGGAAGCGAACGTGGACGATCTCGACCCCCGCCTGTGGCCCGGGGTGCTGTCGGCGCTGCTGGCGGGGGGCGCCTCGGACGCGTGGCTGGTGCCGGTGCTGATGAAGAAGGGGCGGCCGGCCCACACGTTGTGCGTGCTGGCGCCGTACGGACGGGCCGACGCGCTGCGCGACACGGTGTTCCGGCAGACGAGCACCCTCGGGGTGCGCGAGCACCGGGTGCGCAAGACGGCGCTGGAACGGGGCTGGTGCGGCGTCGACGTGCTTGGCTCCCGGCTCCCGGTGAAGGTCGGCCACCGCGACGGGAGAATCGTGCAGGCCACCCCGGAGTTCGAGGACGTCGCCCGGCTGGCCGCCGATCTGGGCCTGCCGCCCCGGGTGGTGCTGGCCGAGACCGCCGCCGCGGCGGCGGACCGCGGCCTGACGCCCGGGGCACCGGTGCCGGCGGGGCTGGGGCGCCGGGAGCCGTACGGCGAACCTGCGGCGGACTGATCCGTGAGGCCCGCCGCGGAATCGCGGTCAGGTGTTCAGGCGTACGGCGCTGTTAGGTGTGGGGGCTATTCTCCGCCGGGTGCCGCGATCTGCGCCGCGAGGTGCCCGGCCCCGTAGCCGTTGTCGATGTTGACCACGGCGACGCCCGGGGAACAGGAGTTGAGCATCGACAGCAGCGGCGCGAGGCCACCCAGTGCCGCGCCGTACCCGACGGAGGTGGGTACCGCCACCACGGGGGCCGCGATCAGGCCCGCCACCACACTGGGCAGCGCGCCGTCCATGCCGGCGGCCACTACCACGACTCGGGCCTCGCGCAGCCGGTCGAGGTGGGCCAGTACCCGGTGCAGACCTGCCACCCCCACATCGACCACCAGTTCACAGGAGCGGCCCAGGTGACGGGCAGTGAGTTCCGCCTCGCGGGCGACCGGCAGATCGGACGTTCCCGCTGCCAGCACCATGACCCGGCCGCCGGAGGGCGCCGGAGGCTCGGGCGGCCAGACCAGCAGGCGGGCCTCCGGATCGTGCCGGGCATCCGGCAGTTCGGCCAGGACGGCGGCCGCGTGCTCCGCACCGGCCCTGGTGAAGAGCGTGCTCGTGTTTCGGGACCGCACCGCCGCCGCGATGGCGCCCACCTGGCGGGCGGTCTTCCCTTCGCAGTACACCGCCTCCGGGTAGCCTCGCCGGACGGCCCGGTCGTGGTCGAGCCGGGCGAAGGCGGCCAGCTCCGTCGGCGGTGTCCAGGCCTCAGCCATGCGACACCTCCACCAGCGGCAGGGTGAACGCACCGGACTGGATACCCGCCAGATCCACCGCCACCATCCGGAACCCCGCGTCGCGCACCGCTGTCAGCAGCTCCTCGCGCAAGGGGCCGGCGGCCCGCGCGATCTCCACGATCGGCAGTTCGATCCGGGCGACGTCCCCGTGGTGCCGCACCCGGCAGTCGCCGAAGCCGAGCCGGCGCAGGGACGCTTCGGCATGCTCGATCTGGGCCAGTTTCCGTGGCGACACCTCCTCGTGGTGCGGGACGCGGGAGGCCAGGCAGGGCGCGGCGGGCTTGTCGGCGCACGGGAGCTCCAGGGCGCGGGCGATCCGCCGGACCGCCTCCTTGCCGAGGCCGGCGTCGGCCAGCGGCCGCAGCACCCCGTGCAGGACGGCGGCGCGGCTGCCGGGCCGGTCGGGACGCCGGACATCGTCGGCGTTTTCGCCGTACGCGACGGCGGTCAGCCCGTGTGCCGCGGCGACCTCGTCGGAGATCCGGGTGAACAGTTCGTTCTTGCAGTGGAAGCAGCGGTCGGGGCCGTTGGCCCGGTAGGCCGGCAGTTCTCCCTCATGGGTGACGACCTCCACCACCTCGGCGCCGATGTGCGCAGCGACCCGGTGGGCCCCGGCGCGTTCGTCGGCGGCGAGGCTGGGGGAAACGCCCAGCACGGCGGCGACCCGGTCGGCGCCCAGCGCGCGCACCGCGAGCGCCAGCAGGACGGAGGAGTCCACCCCGCCGGAGAAGGCCACGGCCAGTCTCCCGGTGCTGGGCAGCAGAGCGCCCACCCGGTCGGCCGCCAGGGCGTCGGCTCCCGTGAGACGCGCGTTCTCCACGACTGTCATGCGTGCTCTCCTTCGTTCCTGCGCGGTGCGTGCCCGGGCAGCGGCGGGCGATGCCCGGGTGTCGAGTGTGCGGGGGCCGCCGAGCCGCCGCCGCCATGGTGTTGGTCGCGTCAGGCCGTGCTGGGTTTGTCCGTGGGACCGGTGGACGTGGCCGTGCGCTCCCGTTCGGCCAGATCCGCGAGGATCTCCCGGAAACGGGCGTCGCTGAGCGGGTACCACCGCATCACCAGAGCCGCCACCAGGGCACAGAGAGCGGGCACCACGCCGGCGGCCAGTCGGATCGAGGTCAGCGCGCCGTCGGACTGCACCGCGGTGGTGCCGGAGTAGCCGCCGAAGGCGAGGAGGTACCCGAGCGCCGCGCCGGCCAGCGCCTGGCCGATCTTGCGGGTGAAGGAGAACACTGCGTATGTGGCTCCCTCCGCCCGGTGGCCGGTGCGCCACTGCCCGTACTCCACGGCGTCCGCCTCGAAGCTCATCGTCAGCGTGTTGAGCATGTTCAGGCCCAGGTTCATGGCCACCCAGGCCACTACAGGCAGGGCAACCGGCGCGGCCGGGGCCAGCACCACTCCGAGACCGCCGACGCAGGCCAGCCCGGCACCCCAGGAGAACAGGGACTTCTTGCCGAACCGGCGCACCAGTCGCGGTCCCAGTGGCACGATCAGCAGCAGGGTGGCCGCGCTGCACAGGTTGAGCACCAGGTAGAGGCTGGAGTCGCCGAGCACGTCACGGGCGTAGTAGGCCGCGATGCCGATCATCGTCGAATAGCCGGTGAGGAAGACCAGTGTGCTGAGCGACAGCAGCAGCAGTGGGCGGTTGACCCGCAGCACGGACAGGGTCTGCCGCAGAGACACCTGCGGCCGGTCGCGTCGTACCGTCTCCCGGGCGGTGCAGAAGGTCAACAGGTAGAACGCCATGCCGAGCGGTACGAAGCACCAGGTCAGCGTAGAGAACAGGCTCTGCATGTCGACCTTGCCGAGCTGGGAGCCGACGAGTGCGCCCAGGGCGATGATCACCGTGACGGCGCCCATGCCGCGGGCCGCGCTGAGCCGGGTCCGCTGGTCGGGCGCCTGGGTCATCACGGTGGCCAGCGCGCCGTAGGGGATGTTGACAAGGCTGTAGGCCAGACCGATCAGCGCGTACGTGACGTAGGCGTAGAGCAACTGGAGGCCGGAGGACATGTGCGGGACGTGGAAGAGGGCCACGTTGAGGAGCAGCAGGGGCAGGGAGCCGAACAGGATGAACGGGCGGAACTTGCCCCAGCGGGTCTGCACCCGGTCCACCAGGCGGCCGGCCACGAGGTCGGCGACCGCGTCCCAGGCACGGATCACCAGGAACATCGTGCCCACCGCCGCCGGGCTCAGCCCGACCACATCGGTGTAGTACAGGAGCAGGAACATCGCGGAGAACTGGAAGGCGACGTTGTTCCCCGCGTCGCCCGCGCCGTAGCCGAAAACTCGGAGGAAGCTCAGGCGGTCCGTCGGACCGGCGCTCAGTGCCCCGCTCTCCGGCCTTCGGCGGGCTTGCGTCTCAGACATCGTTCCTCCAACGGCGTCGCACGGAGAACGCGGCGCTCTTCGGACGCCGGTCGCGGGTGAACAGGCCCTTGCGGTTGCCGTCGACCCGGCCCGTCTCGGGGCGGGTGGCGAAGTCGGCGAAGTTCCAGATGTGCTCGCCGACAACGGCGTCGACCCGGTCGAACACCCGGTGGTACATGGCGAGGAACCGCTCCTGGTACTCCTCGGACCACGGCACGTCCAGCACCGTGTGCAGCCCCGGCAGGGTGTCGACGCCGTACTCGGTGACGATCACCGGTTTGCGGTGCAGATCCGCCCAGTCGTTCAGCTCGGCCTCCAGAGCGGTCTCGGCGGCGGCCAGGTCTCCGGCGTGGACGTACCAGCCGTAGTACCGGTTGATCATGACGACGTCGGCCAGCTCGGAGACCAGGCAGGCGCGCGCCGGGTCGTGCATGACGTTGGCGAAGCCCACCGGACGGGTCGGGTCGAGCCTGCGCGCTTCCTCGAACAGCGGAGCGAAGTAGTCCCGGGCGGCGGGCACCGCCGACTCCGGTTCGTTGGCGATGCTCCACAGGACGACGCTCGGGTGGTTGCGGTCCCGTTCGATCAGCTCGCGGACGGCGCGCAGATGGGTGCGCCGGGTGTCCGGGCCGATGGTCTCGCTGGTGTAGGTGGTCCGGGCCGGCCCGTGCCCGGCGATCGCGGGCAGCTTGAGGTTCATGCCGACGGCCGCCGTCTCGTCGATGACGACGACGCCGTGCCGGTCCGCGTACTCCAAGACCTCCTCGGCGTACGGGTAGTGGGCGGTGCGGAATGAGTTGGCGCCGATCCATTCCATCAGCTCGAAGTCGTGGACCATGAGCGCGTCGTCGTGGCCCTTGCCCCGTACCGGCGCGTCCTCGTGCTTGCCGAAGCCCTTGAAGTGGAACGGCTCGCCGTTGATCAGGAACTGGGTGCCGCGCACTTCCACGGTCCGCACACCGACCGGCAGCACGTAGGAGTCGGCCACCTGACCGCCGTCGTCGAGGAGCCGGGCTTCCAGGGCGTAGAGGTAGCCGTCGCCGGGCGCCCAGGGGTGGACGTCCGGCACCCGCAGCACACCCTGCGCGCCGTCCGCGGAGGCAACCTCGATGCCTTCCGCGTCCCGCAGCACGACCCGCGCACAGCCGTCCCGGCCGTCCCCGCGGCGCACCGCGTAGCCGACCGTGCCGGTGGTGCCCTCAAGGCCGGTGTCGACGGTGATCCCGCCGATCCACGTGGCCGGGGTGGAGCACAACCAGACCGAACGGTGCAGGCCGGCGTAGTTGAAGAAGTCGTGGAAGTAGTGCTGGCGGCGGCCCCGCGCCGTCTCCTCGACATGACCGGGCGGCACGGAGGTCCAGGTCAGCTCGTTGTTCACGACCACGGTCACGCGGACCTCGGCCCCCGGGGCCGCCAAGGCGGTGATGTCGGCTTCGAAGGGCGTGTAACCCCCCTCGTGCTCGGCCACCAGGGCGTCGTTCACCCAGACCGCGGCCCGGTGGGTGGCGGCGTCGAAGCGGAGCACGATGCGCTGTCCCGACCAGCCGGCCGGGACCCGCACCATGGTCTGGTACCAGGCATCGCCTACATGATCACGTACGGTGATGTCCGGAACGACGTCGTTGTAGCTGGCGGGTACCGGCATCTCCCGGGCCTGGGGCAGCCGGGAGCGCCACCAGCCCGCTTGGCGCCCGGTGCCTTCCGGATCGAGGCGGAAGGCCCACAGGCCGTTGAGAGACCTGCGTTCTCGCGTCGAGGTGTCCCGGGGAGGAAGCATGGGGGCTCCTAGGCTGCGCGGCGACGATGCCAGCGTTTCGAGGTGGATACCGAGACATTAAGCTGCTGCGAAATTCTGTCTGGCAAGCGGTTGCCACCAGTTGCCGCAGTCCAGCCCGACGAGCGGAGACGACACCCATGGCAGAGACCCCTGATTCGCCTGATGACGGCGAAGGCGGCACCCGGGGCCGCATCCGCCCGCCGACGATCTACGACGTCGCGCGGGCCGCGGGTGTCGCGGCCTCCACCGTGTCCCGCGCCTTCTCCCGCCCCGGACGGGTCAACGCCGAGACGGCCGACCGCATCCGGACCATCGCGGCTGAGCTGGGCTACCGCACCAACTACCTGGCCAGGGCGCTGCCCACAGGCCGGACCTCGATGCTCGCGCTGGTGACCTCCGACGTCACCAATCCCTTCTACGCCGAGATCATCCGCGGCGCGGAAGCGGCCGCCGCGGAGGAGGACTACAGCATCCTGCTGATCGACGCCCAGGAGGACGACCGGATCGAACGGCGGAACATCGAACGCGCGGTACCGAGCGTCGAAGGGATAGTGCTGGCCAGTACCCGCATGTCGGACTCGGCTATCCGGGTGATCGCCAAGCAGCGGCCCACGGTCGTGCTCAACCGCGACATCGCCGACGTGTCGAGCATCGTCACCGACAACCCGCACGGTGCCCGGCTGGCTGTGGACCACCTGGCCGGGCTCGGCCACCGGACCGTGGCCTACCTCGCGGGGCCGGAGTCCTCCTGGGTCGACGGGATGCGTTGGCGGGGCCTGCGGGAGGCGGCGGCCACCGGCCTTCGCATCCAGCGCTCCGGCCCCGTCCCGCCGACGGTCGCAGGGGGTGCCCAGGCCGTCGAGGAGATCCTGCGCGGCGGCGCCGGCGCGGTCGTCGCCTACAACGACCAGGTGGCCATCGGGCTGATGCGGGGCTTGCAGGCCGCCGGAGTGCGCGTCCCGGACGACATCAGCGTCATCGGGTTCGACGACATCTTCGTCTCCGACCTGGTGCAGCCGGGCCTGACCACAGTGGCGGCACCACTGCGCGCCGAAGGACACATCGCGGTGCGCGACGTACTCCGCCTGATCAATGGGGCCGCCGTCCGTGGTGACCAGCCGAAGACCCTTCCCGTGAAGCTGATCACCCGCCACTCAACTGCCCCGCCCCGGGGTTCGAGACGAAAGAAAGGGTGATGCCCGTGACACCCGTCGCACATGCACGGCCCTGCGCAAGGGCCTCCGGCGGATCACCTAGACGCCTGGTGGGTCGGGAACACCGAGCACAGCCGCACCCGCCTGCGAGCCTTCCTCAGTTGGGCAATGCAGAGCCGCCGCTGCCGACGCGCCCTCTCCATCCCCACGATGAAGGTCTCCCGGCGGGCCACGCTGAGCGAGGACGAGCAACTGGACGTACTCGGCCGGCTCCTGACCGACCCCGAGACACCGATGCGCCTCCGTCTTGCCGGCGCCATCGTCCTGCTCTACGCGCAACCGCTGACCCACATCGTCCGACTGACGGTCGATGACGTGCTCCACGAAGGAGAGACCACGCTGCTGCGACTCGGGGAGCCCGCTTCACCCGTCCCCGCACCAGTCGCAGCCCCTACATGGCGGACCGCGACAACTTGAACACCGCGACCCAGCAGGCATCCCGCCCGCTCTTCCCTGCCCGACGGGCCGGTCGGCCGACCCGTCCCGACCACCTGTCCGCGCTACCTGGCGAGATCGGTGTTCCGGGCGCTGCCGCCCGCGTTGACTTGCGCACGAGCGCCTCCAGCAGGAGTCGTATTCGCCGCGCTCGACCACGATCCACGTCCCGGACCGCTCGTACGCCGACTGCGGCTCCTGGGGAGCTGCCCGAGGCGGGAAAAGGCGGCGAAACAAGCCGGGTAGTACCAGGGTGTGCCCTGTCGGCCCTCACTGTGCGATGGCGGAAGGCGTATCCATGGAGAGGACCCCAGCGGTGCTGCGCAGGAGCGCGGGATGCTCTTGAAGCACCTGACCCGTTGGACACCCTGGACACGGCTCAGGGTGGCAGAGCCTTCTTGGGGGAGACGGTCATCTGTGTGTCCCTGGCCCGGCGCTCGCAGCCCCTGGCCAGGGACATTCCAGCGTCTGTCGTCTTCCCGACCGGTGCTGCCGTGGTCGCGTACCCGATTGGGGTGTGCGGGCCGGACGGGGCGGAGCCCGTGGGAGTAGGCTGAAGTCACCGGGAATATTGCGCCGGTGCCGTGCTGGTGCTGTTTTCGGTGGACATCAAGGCCGGGCCGGTTCAGACCGGACCTGGAGGCAGGTTCACGTCATGGAACCGACTGCCGATCATTTCCCGCTCACCGTGGTGGGCTCTTCTCCATCGCTGCCGGTCCGGCTTTCGCTGGCGCCGTACGCAGCCGTCCCGGGTGGATTCGACGGAGCCTGGTGGCCGTACTCCCGCAGTCTCGTCGCTGAACTTCCCGCTCTGGTGGAAGCGATGGACGGGGTGGGCAGCATCACCAGGGTCATTCTGGGGATCGGGCTGTGGCCCGAGATCCCGCACCAGATTCCCGTCCGCGGGCACTTCGTGACCGCGGGCTGGTTCGTGTCCGATCACGAACAGCATGAGATCACGCTCTGCTCCTATCGTGACGGGTTTCGCACGCTGCTCATCGTTCCTCCCGCGACGGAGCCTGACACCGCCGCCTGGCTGATGAACACGCCCGTACCGGTCGACGGCAGCAGCACCGCCACCGAACTCCTGGCCCTGGCAACGGCCCGCTTCGACATGCCCGACCGGTGATCCTGACGGATCACGGCGTACAGATCGACCCTGCGGCTGCGAGTTCTCCAGGAGCCCCCAGCGGGATCCTGCGCAGTCGGCCCGGCGGTGGCGGCGTACTGACGTCCTTGCTCTGCGCAATGATCCGGTCGGCCTCGAGGGGGCGCGAATCTGGCGCGGGGCGACGCCGTTGAGGGGCCACGCCAGCACCTCGGCCGGCTCGCGCCGCATGACCATGGCGCCCCAGGGGGTTCTCCTCCGCCGGCCGGTCCTCTTCCAGGACGCCGGCGAGAAGGACGTCCGCCTCAAGGGCGCGTTCCAAGGCATGAAGGAGCGGGGGAGCGGTGGAGGAGCTGCCTCAGCCGGTGCCTGAGGGTAAGCATCTGTCCGACAGGCACGGCGGTGAGCGGCCGGCGACCGGTCTCCCATCCTGCGATCGTGTCCGCGCCGACCCGGGGGAGGTCTGCGGCTTCCTCCTGGGTGTGGCCGAGTTGTTCCCGGCCACCCGTAGGACGTAGCCGCTGATCAGCCGGACCGGACGCGTGGAGCTGAACCCGTACCGCTGGTCAGGGTTTCTCGGTGCCTCGGCAGCATGGTCCGCCCCATCCCGGTGGGTGGCTGATGACCAGCTCACACGAGCCATCGGACAGGCCCCGGGGCCGGTCATCGGTGCCGTGAGCGCGTTCACCCTCCGATGGGGGGTGGACTTCCCGGGAGGGAGTGCACCGGTCGGCACACCTCCCCGCGGCGGCGTGTCTCCGGCAGGGACTGGAGCCCCGTCTCGGTGACGATCAGGGTGTGGCTCACCCGCAGCCGCGTCGCGATCGGATCCGGTGCCATCCGCCGGCCGCGCATCCGCGGCCACTGCGCATCCGCCTGCACCCCGTGTTCGGTGTTGCTGAGACTCCGCCGCACCGGCCGTGACGGCGGGTGCGGCGGAGCGGCGACGGCGCAGGCGGGACGCCGCCCGTCCGGCCAGGAGGACGGCTGCGCCGATGGGGCTACGGCTTGCGGCCGAGGCCGCCGTGTTCGGCGATGACCTCGGGGGCCGGGGAGGTGGCCTCCGGGCGCCAGAGGGGGACCGAGACGACTCCGGGCTCCAGGAGCTCCAGGCCGTCGAAGTACGCCGTGATCTGGTCGACGGTGCGCAGGTTGTACGGGACGGCCCCGGTCTCGTTGTAGGCGTCCTGGGCCTCTTCGAAGACCGGGTCGATGCCCCGCGAACCGTCGTTGACGGAGAGGTAGCTGCCGGACGGCAGTGCCGCCATCAGGGTCGTGACGATGGACCGGGCCCGGTCGTGGTCGGCGACGTGACCCAGGATGTTGCTGAGGATGAGCGCGGTGGGGCGGCTGAAGTCCAGGGTCTCGGCGGCGCGCGCCAGGATGCGCTCGGGGTCCAGCACGTTGGCGTCGACATAGGAGGTCGCGCCTTCCGGGGTGGAGTAGAGCAGGGCGCGGGCGTGCGCCAGGACCAGCGGGTCGTTGTCGACGTAGACGATCCGGGTCTCGGGGGCGAGCCGCTGGGCGACCTCGTGGGTGTTGTCGGCGGTCGGCAGACCGGTTCCGACGTCCAGGAACTGCCGTACGCCCGCCTCGGAGACCAGGTAGGTGATGTTGCGGCGCAGGAAGGCGCGGCTGCTGCGGGCGATGGTGACGATGCCGGGGAACACCGCGGTGTACGCGTCACCCGCCTGCTCGTCGACGGGGTAGTTGTCCTTCCCGCCCAGCCAGTAGTTCCAGATGCGGGCCGAGTGCGGCACCGAGGTGTCGATCTTCTGATGTGCCGCTGATCCGGGCGTGGTCACGTGGTCGGTCATGAGGGGCGTCCGTCTTTCGGCCGAGGCGTGGGCAGTTCGAGCCACAACTTACGTCCCAACGACCCTGGTACGTACACCCGTTCACATTTTCGGTCGGTTCGAACAGTGCACGGGTGTGAAACTCCGGGTCCACGGGCCCCTGTCGGGCGGCCCGGCCGAACCCGTCCGGCGTGTCCTTGCACATCTTCAGGATGCCCGGCAACTCGCCCTGTGCGTAAGGATGGTGAAGCCGCCGGCTCTTCGGCGGCGCGTCGCGGCGCTTCGCCGGGGTGGGAGGTGAGCCGTGCCGGTAGCGTGGCCGCCGTGATGGTGGGCACCCCGGAGACCCGGTTGGTCGTGCTGCGCGGCAACAGCGCCTCGGGCAAGTCGGCGGTGGCGGCCGGTCTCCGCGAGCGGTTCGGCCGGGGTCTGGCCCTGGTCGGGCAGGACAACCTCCGCCGGGTCGTGCTGCGCGAGCACGACCGGCCCGGCGCGGCGAACATCGGGCTGATCGAGGCCGTCGCCCGCTACGCCCTGGACGCCGGCTACCACGTCCTCCTCGAAGGCATCCTCTACGCCGACCGGTACGCGGCCATGCTCGAACGGCTGCGCACGGACCACCGCGGCCCGACCCACGGCTACTACCTCCATGTGCCGCTCGCCGAGACCCTGCTGCGCCACGCCACCAAGCCGATCGCCCATGAGGTCGGCGAGGAGGACCTGCGTGCCTGGTACCGGGAGCTCGATCTGCTTCCGGGCTGCGTGGAGACGGTCATCGGCGCCGACAGCACGCTCCGGCGGACCGTCGACCGCATCCTGCGCGAGACGGGCCTGGACCGCCTTCCCGCCCGCGAACACTGACCCGCGGGGCCGGGCCCGCGCCGGGCCCGGCCCGTGGCGTCGGCTACGGCTTGACGCCGACGCCCGTCCAGAGGCTGACCTCGGCGTCCGTGGCCTCGACGGCGGCGTCCGGGCGCCAGCGGTGACCGACCGTGACGCCGGGGTCGAGGAGCTCCAGCCCGTCGAAGAAGCGGGCGACGTCCTCACGCGAGCGGAACCGGACCGGGGTGCCCGCGCCCGTGTAGATGTCGGTGACCTTATGCCAGGTGGCCGGGTCGAAGTCGGGCGTGCAGTGGCTCAGGGCCAGCGCGCTGCCGGAGGGAAGCGCGGCCAGCAGGCGGCCGACGATGCCGTACGGATCCTGGGCGTCGGTGACGAAGTGCATGAGGGCGTTGAGCGACAGGGCCACGGGCCGGTCCAGATCCAGCACCTCGGCGAGCGCGGGCGCGCCCAGCAGCGCGTCGGCGTCGTTGACGTCTGCCTCGAGATAGGTCGTGCGTCCCTGGGGCGTGCTGCGCATGAGACGTTCGGCGTACTTGAGGACGAGGGGGTCGTTGTCGGCGTAGACGACCCGCGCCTCGGGGACCACGGACTGCGCGACCTGGTGCAGGTTCGGCTCGGTGGGGATGCCGGTGCCGATGTCCAGCCACTGGCGGATGCCGTGCTCCCGGGCGAGTACCCGGGTGGCGCGGTGCATGAAGGCCCGGTTCTCCCGGGCGCAGACGAAGATGCCCGGGTAGACCGCCGCGACGGTCTCGGCCGCCTGTGCGTCGACGTCGAAGTGGTCCTTTCCACCGAGGTAGTAGTCGTACATCCGGGCGGAGTGCGGCCTGCTGGTGTCGATGTCCCGTGGGGCGTTCGAGCTGGTCATTGCGTGGCCGGTGCCTTTCGGTGGTGTGCGTGGGGGGTGGCGGGCGGGGCCGCGGCCGGGTGGGGAGGGGGCGGCCGGTTCCTGCCCGTGGTGCTCGGGTTCAGCCGGCCGCGAGATGGTCGGCGAGACCCCGTTTGACGCCCGCGACGAACGCGGCGATCTCCTCGGAGGTGTAGATGAGCGCGGGACCGGCGGGATCCGTCGACTGCCGCAGCGCCACGCGGCCGTCGGCGAGCCGCTTCGTCTGCACGCACTGGCCCCCGTTGGGCCCGCTCCACGGAGACTCCCAGCCCTGCTCGCCGAGGTCGGACGCGGGCATGCCGTTGTAGACGCGACCGACCGGCCCGTCCGTGCCCGTCATGCCCTCGAAGCCGTCGGTGCCGGTCATGAGTACTCCTCGCGCATACGGGTCAGGAGCGCCCTGCTCGTCGTGTCCGAGGTCAGCAGGGACATGCGGTTGTGCGCCTCCAGATGCGCCGCGACGTCGGAGCGCTGGTCCAGGTAGACGGCTCCGGAGAGGATCTCGGTGTAGACGATGTCGGGCAGCTCGGGCTCCTCGAACCGGAAATAGGTGAACGGGGCGCACGCGCCCAGGTGGGCGCCGGCCGTGAACGGCACGACGTCGACGCTCACATGGTCCAGTTCCGAGACCTCCAGGAGCCGGTCCATCTGTTCCCGCATCACCTCGGGGCCGCCGACCACCCGGTGCAGCACGGCCTCCTCCAGCACCACCCACAGCGTGGGGGCGGCGTCCCCGGTCAGCAGGCTCTGCCGGCGCAGCCGCAGGTCCACCCGGCGCCGCAGGTCCGCGTCGGGCTCGCCCGGGAACCCTCCGCCCAGCACCGCGCGCGCGTACCGAGGGGTCTGGAGCAGCCCCGTGACGTAGTGGGGTTCGTAGGTGCGCAGGGTGCGGGCCCCGCTCTCCAGGCTCACATACCCGCTGAACCAGTTCGGCAGCACATCACGGTACGGATGCCACCAGCCGGGCGCGTTGGCCCGTTCGGCGAGGGTGACGAACTCGTCGATCTCCTGCCGGCCGGCCCCGTAGCACTCCAGCAGGATCTCCACGTAGAGCGGCTTGAGGGCGACCTCCGCCTTCTCCAGACGCCGCACGGTCAGGGGCTTCACCCGCAGCGCCCGGGCCGCGTCCTCCAACGTGGCACCCGCGTTCAGGCGCCGTTCCCGGAGCCGCCGGCCGAGGATCATGCGCAGCACGGTGGGCGCGCTGGTGCTGCCCGTGCCCGAACGGCCTTCGCCCACGCCCTACCTCCTGAGGAGCCGTCACCGTCGCGGGTCCGACGGCGGCCTGCCGGAGCAGCCGGACCGATACCGACGCGCTGAAATTATCAGGCAGTCGGTTGCAGCTTGAACTTCGTTGCGAGCATAGTTACTTGTGTGAACCGTGTTGCCCCACTCGAGTGTTCCCCCGACAACCCCTGCCATCCCCGCCGGTGTTGGGCCGCTCGGGCGTTCGCGGTACCGGATCCCTACGGAACACCCCTCACCCGTAGGTCCGTTGCTCACCGTTCCCCGCCTCAGGCTGCTGCCCCCCACGGAAGGCGACCACCGTGTCCCCCCACACGACGTCCTCACCCCAGCCCCTGGACACTTGGAGCCCCGACCGGACGCACTGGATCGAACTCCCGGCGCACCGCTCCAGCGTCTCGCTGGCCCGCCGTTCCCTGAGCGCCCGGCTGACCGCCTGGCGGCTGCCGGGCGAGCTGTGCGCGGACGCCGTCCTGCTCGTGTCCGAGCTGGCAACCAATGCCGTACGGCACACGCTCGGCACCCGGTTCCTGTGCGGCGTGGGACTCGTCACGAACGCCCGCCTGCGCCTTGAGGTGCACGATCACGACCGTACGGGACGGGGGCTGCCCCGCCGCGAGCCCGGACCGGACGACGAGGGCGGGCGCGGCCTCTTCCTCGTGGAGCAGCTCGCCGAGACCTGGGGGGTCGGCCGGTCGAGGCTCACCGGCGGCAACGCGGTCTGGCTGACCATGACGGGCTGAGCGGCCCGCGAACCCGGCACCCGACGGCCGGCCCCGGCGACTCAGCACCCGGCAGGCGTCAGTTCGGCCAGCAGCAGGGTGCGGTCGTCGGCTCCGGCCGCCCCGGAGGGGGCGTGCAGGAGCCGGCGGCACAGGGACGGCAGCGCGTCCTGCCCGCCGCCGTCCCCGGGTTCGATGGCGGCCGCCGCGTCCACGGTGCGGGCGAGGCGGCTGATCTCCTGGTCGATGTCGGCGTCGCGGGACTCGACCAGACCGTCGCTGTAGAGCACCAGCAGGGCGGGATCCGGCACGCTCAGCACGGTCTCCTCGTAGCTGCCCGCCCCGAGCCCGAGAGGCAGGCCCGCCCCGGTCAGTCTGACCGGCGCCGTGCGGCCGTCCGGGCCGCGCAGCAACGGGGGAGGATGGCCCGCGCCCACCAGGGTGCAGGTGCGCCGCCGGGCGTCCCACTCGGCGTATATGCAGGTCGCGAAGGGGACTCCGGGGGAGTCGCCGGCGAGGGTGTCGAGCCGTCCTATGAGGTCGGCCGCGGGGAGGTCGAGGGCCGCCAGGGTACGGACGGCGGTGCGCAGCTGGATCATCGCGACGGCGGACTCCGGACCGTGCCCCATCGCGTCCCCGACGATCAGGCTCACCCGGTCGCCCGGCCGCTTCAGCACGTCGAACCAGTCCCCGCCGACGAGGTTGTCGCGGCCCGCGGGCAGACAGCCGTGCGCGGTGCGGCAGCCGCCGAACTCCGGGGCCGTGCCCGGCGGCAGGCTGTTGCGGATGGCCAGCGAGGTCCGTCGCTCGCGCTCGTAGCGGCGCGCGTTGTCGAGGGCCACGGCGGCCCGCGCGGCCAGCGCCTCCACGGCGGCCACGTCCGCCGGGCCGAACGGCACACGCCCCGGCCCACGGGTGCAGGTGACGAAGCCGATCGCCAGGTCCCGCAGCCGCAGCGGCACCACGAGGAACGCCGCCACGTCCAGGAGGTCGCAGACGCGGGACTCGCCGTCCCCGGAGGCGATGAGCCGCTCGGCCGTGTGCGGATCCACCGCGTCGAGCAGCTGCGCCTGCCCGGTCGCGAGCGCGCGGACGTACGGCGTGTCCTGGGGAAAGGCGATCATCTCGCCGACCGGCAGCATGCCCTCCCAGTCCTCCCGCGCGTCCGGCCCGACACGCAGCGCCGTCCGGCGTGCCTCGATCCGGGGCGCGTCCACGCCGGCGTGCGCGTTCTCCTCGACGCGCCACCGCTCCAGCAGGTACACGCCGGCCGCGTCGCAGAATCCGGGGGTCAGCGCGTGCACGACGTGGCTGCCGGTCATCAGCAGATCGAGTTCCGAGCCGATGACGTCGGCGGCGGGGGAGAACACCGACCGACGGGGCGAGGTCAGGGCTGCGGAGACGTCGTCGGTGCCGCTGCGCGGTTGGTTCCGCAGGGTCGTGCCTTTCCCGTGGGCGTCCGGCCGCGCGGCGGGGGACAGGGGAAGCACCGCGCGCCGTCGCAACTATATGATGGCGCGTCAACTTATCGGTCACGAATCCGAGTTGCCGGACGAGGGTGAGAGACCGTCGGCGCGGGCGCGGCCGGGCGGACGGAGCGGGTCCCTTCCGGGGCCGGCGGACCGGCGAGGCCCCCGGGAAATCCGCCCGCGGTCGCCCTCGCCGAAAGGAACTTGAGATACCGGGCGGACTTGGGAAGGGTCTGCAGGTATGGAGTTCTTCTGCTACCACCGTGACCGGCCCGCCTCAGCCGCCCTGCGCGACGAACTGCTGGAGAAACACTGGTCTTACATGGACCGGTACGCGGCGCAGATGATCGCCCGGGGCCCGACCTTCGCCGCCGAAGGAGACACGCCCACCGGCAGCGTGCACATCCTCGACCTCCCGGATGCCGCCGCCGCCCGCGCCTTCGCCTTCGACGAGCCCAACTACCAGGCCGGTGTCTACCGGGACGTGCTGGTGCGCCGGTGGCACAACACGCTGGGACGCACCATGTGGGACTTCCCCGGTGGCCGCCACGGCGGACGCCGGTACCTGGTGATCGGCCTCGGCCCGGAATCGGGCGACGGCCCCGGCGCGCCGCCCGACCGGGACGAACTGATCGCCTACGGGCCGCTGCTGTCCGACGACGGCGTCACCCGGGTGGGCGCCGCCGCGCTGCTACGCGCCCCGGACCCGGACTCGGCGCGCGCCGTCCTGGCCCCGGACCGGTTTGCCGACGTCGAGGTCCACGACTGGCAGTTCGGCGGACGACCGTCATGAGCCGGCCGTCGCCCGCCGTTCGGCGCGCGCCGGGGTGACAGTGGAATCATGAACGCAGACGACAGGAATCTTCTGGCCCGGGGACGCGTGGCGACCAGGCTTCCCGCCCGGGACCTGGACCGGGCGCGGCGCTTCTACGCCGGGCGGCTGGGCCCGGAACCCGTCGACGCACGGCCCGGCGGGCTGCTGTACCGATGCGGAGGGACGGAATTCGCCCTGTTCGCTCCGACGGGAGCCTCGCCCGGCACCTTCACCCAGATGGGGTGGGAGGTCGAGGACCTCGACGCGGTCGTGGCCGAGCTCGAGCGGCGGGGCGTGGTGTTCGAGGAGGTCGACGTGCCCGGGCTCAGGACGAAGGACGGCGTCGCCGAGATCGACGGCAACTACCCGAGCAAGGGCGTACGGGGCGAACGCGCGGTCTGGTTCCGGGACAGCGAGGGCAACCTCCTGGGCATCGGCGAGCCGGTCGCCTGAGAACCCGCCCGCCCCGGGGCTGTCGGTCCCGGGCGGCCGCCCCTGATCGCCCCGGCTTTGCGCCCCCTGCCGTACGGCCCCGTCGCCCCCGCCACCCCGGTGGGTGCGGCCCCGCCCCGTGCGGCTCGCGAGCTGCCCTACTCCGGCTCGCAGCCGCGCAGGACGGACGCGATCACGTCGTCCAGGCCGGGCCCGGTGATCTCCGCGGGCAGCAGCCCGCTCACGGTGAGCCCGGCATAGCCGTGCAGCGCCGCGAAGATCGGCAGGGCGACGCGCTCCAGCTCGCCCTGCCGCACCTCGCCCCGGCGCTGCCCGTCGCGGATCAGCTCGAGAAGCTGGTCGGACCACGCGTGGGCCGTCGCGCCCAGCGCCTCGGAGGCCTCCGGGCTGTGCTTGGCCGAGAACATCAGGTCGAGCAGCGCGGGGTTGGTCACGGCGAAACCGACATAGGCCCGGGCCGCGGCGTCCAGACGTTCCGCGAACGACTCGCCCGCGCCTTCCTGGGCGGTCGAGATGACGGCGGCCAGCCGCTGGAAGCCGGTCAGCGCCAGGGCGTCCAGCAACGCCTGCTTGGTCTTGAAGTGGCGGCTGGGCGCCGCGGGGCTCACGCCGATGTCACGGGCCAGTTCCCTGAGGGACAGTGCTCCCGATCCCCTCTCGCGCAAGGTCTGCTCGGCGCGTGCGAGCAGCTCCGCAGGGAGGTCTCCGTGGTGGTAGGGGCGGCTTTTCATGCCCTCACCCTAGCCCGGGGTGAGCAGCGCCCACATTGTTATCGTTGCCAACATTGTAATCAGCGCATACATTGGGCTCATGGCAAAGGACATGAAGACCACCCAGCCCTGGAACACCACCGACATCCCCGACCAGACCGGCCGCACCGCAGTGGTGACCGGCGCCAACAGCGGGCTCGGCCTCGCCACCGTCGAGGCGCTGGCCCGCGCCGGCGCCCACGTGGTCCTCGCGGTGCGGGACCCGCGGCGCGGCGAGGCGGCGGCCGCGACCGTGCCGGGCAGCGTGGAGGTGCGCCGGCTCGACCTGGCCGCCCTCTCCTCGGTCCGCGAGTTCGCCGCCGGCTGGCGCGGCGAACTGGATCTGCTCATCAACAACGCAGGCGTCATGAACGTCCCCGAGGCCCGCACCAAAGACGGTTTCGAGACGCAGTTCGGCACCAACCACCTGGGCCACTTCGCCCTGACCAACCTGCTGCTGCCGCACGTCACCGATCGCGTGGTGGTCCTGTCGTCCGGGGCCCACCGGATGCCGGGCCGTCCCCGTATCCACTTCGAGAACCTCGACCTGAGCGGCGAATACGCCCCCATGACGGCCTACAGCCAGTCCAAGCTCGCCAACCTGCTGTTCACCCTCGAACTCCAGCGGCGGCTCGGCGAGGCGGGCTCGACCGTACGCGCCGTGGCGGCCCACCCCGGCTGGGCCGCCACCAACCTCCAGGGGCACGACGCCAGCCTCCTGCGGCGCCTCGCCATGCGGCTGGGCAACCGGCTCATCGCCCAGGACAGCCGGGCCGGCGCACTGCCCACCCTGTACGCCGCGGTCCGGGACCTGCCCGGCGCGAGCTACGTCGGCCCCGACGGCCTCTTCGAGATGCGCGGCGCCCCGACCCTGGTCGGCCGCTCCGCGGCGGCCAGTGACCCGGCGGCGGCGGTGCGGCTGTGGACCGTGTCCGAGGAACTGACCGGCGTCACCTTCCCCGAGCCCGCGCTGACGGCGAGCGGCCTGACGTCCTGAGGGGCCCGGAACGTCCCGCGACGGACGGGCACGCCCCGCCGCCGTCCGGGGCGGCCGTCCGGCACGGGGAGTGTCCGGTGCGGGCGACGGCCGGGGCCGGCGGGTGCGGGGACCGCCGGGGGCGGCGGGTGGACGGCGCGGCGGCCCCCCGCCCCGGGGGCGGCTACTCGCTCTTCGGCGCTGTCTGCTGCACCACCTCGAAGGACCAGAGGGTGGAGCCCGAGGCCGCGGGCTTGGGGCGCTCCCCCTCCGTGCCGCCCCGGTGGGCGGACTTCATGGGGCCCTCCATCCAGGCCTTGAACGACTCCTCGTCACGCCAGCGCGTGTAGACGAGGTAGGTGTCGGTGCCCTCGACCGGGCGGAGCAGCTCGAACCACTCGAAGCCGTCGGAGTTCTCGACGGCGTGGGCTCGTGCGGCGAACCGCTTCTCGAGGGTCTCCCGCTGTTCCGCCGGGACGGTCAGTACGTTGATCTTGACCACACTAGGCACATGACACCTTTCAAGTCTGGGGTCCGTAACTTGGACCACGTGCGAGCAGTTTCTTACATCCGCCAGTCGAAGAAGCGGGAAGACGACAGTAAGTCGTCCCCTGAGGCACAGAAGACAAAGTGTGAGGCCCTGATCACGGCCAAGGGTTGGGAGATCGCCGGACACTTTGCCGACGTCGGCAAGTCCGGCTGGGACCCGAACGTCACCCGCCCCGAGTTCGAGGAACTGATGGCCGCCGTTCGTGGTGGCCACGTAGACGTGGTGGTCGTCTTCTCGCTGTCCCGGCTCACCCGACAGGGTGCGCTGGAAGCCATGCGGATCAACGAGGAGCTCTCCCGCCACGGCGTCCGACTGGTCAGTGTCGAGGAGCCGTACCTGGACACGTCCACCCCCATGGGCGTCGCCATCTTCGGTCTCATCGCCGCACTGGCACAGCAGGAATCCGACCTCAAGTCGGCGTACGTGACGGCGACGAAAGAGACGCTGCGCGCGGCAGGCTCCCACGTGTCGGGTATCGCGCCATACGGCTTTCGCAGCGAGCGTGAGCAGCGAGGAGAGCTCACCGTCGTAAAGCTGGTTCCCGACCTCGTTGAAGCACCGGTAGTCCGAGACATGGCGCAGTGGGCGGCCGATGGTCTATCCGCCGCTGGCATCGCTCGGAAGCTGAACGAAACCGGCGCTCCCACAAAGATTGGCGCGCTTGCAGAGGACGGCTCTAAGCGACTCGCAGCCCGACGTAAGCGCGCAGTGTCCGAACCGACCGACGCCCCCTCTTGGGGATCCACGACTGTGCTTCGCATCCTGCGTGACCCGCGACTCGCCGGATACGCCGCCGAGTGGGAGGGCCGTACGACCAAGACCGCGGTACGGCATTAATGCTCGCGAGTATGAGGAAGTGCTTGCCGCCCGGTCTGGGGGTTGTGCTATTTGCGGAACCGAAGGAGAGATTCTGGCCGTGGACCCTTGTATGCGGTTTACCTCAAGCTCCCGCCCGGTGCTTCATGCGCGCGACCGGACACACCCGCTCGACCTCTTAGGAACGTTCCTAGGCGCTTGCCCCGTACCTGCTGCCTCTCTGGTGGCCGGTGCGGGGCTTTTGGCGTTTCTGAGGAATCTTCGGTAAGGGTTGGGGACCGGCTGAAGGCCCTAAATTCCGCCTAGTCCCTCACAACCACTTTTGCACAAAATCATCGTCGTAGTCTTCATCCCCATTCATCATGAAGATTGCACGACCCTGGTTTTCAAGCCCTTCTGCTCGCGCTACAGCGCATTCTGCGCACCATTCCCCGCCGTGCAGGTCGTCATACTCGCCCTCTCCCGCTCCGGGCTCCGACTGGTATTGAGTTCGCGCCTCTGCGACGTCAAAGCTTGTCTCGCATTCAACGCACTGCGCTTCGCCTTCCTGCTCCTCGGATGCGGGGCCGGGGAACGGCGACCAGGTTTCGACGGCGTCGCCGCTGTGCTGACTCTTGGCGAGATGGATGAGCACGCCGGTTGCGACGACGAGGACCGTGCCGCCGACAGTGATGATCTTCTTCTTGTGCTTCTTGATCAGGTTCTTCGCTTTCTCGGCGGCAGAGGGGGGTTTGTCGTCCTCGGAGGGAGGCTTAGCGGTGGAGTTCACCTGCACAGACCTACCGGACCCGCCCCTTGCCGCACAAGTGCCCTGCTCTGGAACGTTTTTGCCTTTGCCCAGTGATCAGCCAGGAGTGTTCTCGGGTCGTGAGTCGCTATGCCGCCGTGCTGTCCAGTACTGCCCGCACCTCGGGGGCGCCGGCATACTCGGCGAGTCGGGCGAGGACGACCCGGTCCCGTTCCGCTGTGCGCTCGCTCGCGACGTCCGCCGATAGGGAGATGATCCGTTCGGCAACGGCCGCTGATTCCTCGGGTTCGCCGCCATCGCAACGGCCAACCACGAACTGTAGAGCGCCGATTCGCGGGTGTGCGTGGCGTCGTACCGGCCGAGCGCATCACGGAGCAGTGGAACAGTGCGAAGCGGTCGGCAGAGTTCGGTCATTACGCGAGCCTCCATAACTTGGAGTTCGCCAGCGTTGACCCAGTAAGTCCAGACGGGATTCTCGGCCCCCTCGCTGTCCTCGCTGAGTGTCTGGCTTGCCTCCCCGAGGGCTCGCACTGCTGCCTGCGCATTCTCGGCACCGCCCGCTTTCGTGTGGGCCCATGCCACCCGGTCGAGATACAGCGCGCGAGCCTTTGGCGGTGTGTCCTGCCCGGCCCCGTCGAGGGCGGCCCGGGCAAGGTCTAGCCCCTCAACTTTCCTTCCGACATTGCTCAGTTGGTAAGCGAGGCTCCCGGCGAGCTTCCCGGCAAGGGTCCGATGCTCGGCCTGCGTGGCCGCGCTCAGCCCGAGCCGATAGATACGCTCCGCCTCGCTGTGCTGGCCAGCATCCGACGCGATCCAACCGGCGATCTGCGCCAACTCGCTAATCCGTATGAGGAGTTGACGGCCGGTCATTTCGGTGTACGATTGTCCACGGAACATTCGAACAGCCTTGCGAAGCTCCCGCAGTGCTGGCCGCAACAAGTCGTCCCCGGCCATGTAGTCGTCGGCGAGTCGTAGGCCGTGCACCCGCTGCACTAGATCAGCAACCTGTGCGGTCCCGATACGGCCCCCGTACGGCCGCGTAGCGGCTCTAGAGGGTCCTCGACGGGCAGGAAGTCGGCGAGCCGGGGGGGGGGGGGGGGGCGGCGGTTCAGCGGCCGTCCGTGGCGCTGTAAGGGTTTCTACGGGGACCTTGAGAGTGGCAGCGAGGAAAGGCGACCACTCGCGCGGCGTGCGGGCTCCACGCTCCCACCGGCTCACCTCGTGCCGGGTGATCGGCTCACCGGCGACAGCAGCGGCCCGGCAGACCTCCCGCGCTAACCGGGACTGACTCCAGCCGAGCCTTTCCCGCTCTCTTTTGATGTGGGCCCCGCTACCGCTGCTCATGCCCCGAGG
The DNA here is from genome assembly GCF_031456635.1 of Streptomyces sp. 3330. Taxonomy (NCBI): domain Bacteria; kingdom Bacillati; phylum Actinomycetota; class Actinomycetes; order Kitasatosporales; family Streptomycetaceae; genus Streptomyces; species Streptomyces sp. 3330. The sequence continues at coordinate 36,877 of NZ_JAVDVA010000024.1, read as the reverse complement.
GTGGCCCACGCCTGGCTCACATGGGCCCCTTGTTGGAGATCCATTCCGGCCGGAGGGTGGAGCCGTATTCCCGACCGAGGAGACAGCAACTGTGGCGAGCCAAAGCGCAGCGGATACCGACGCGCGACAGACGGAATACGTGACCTACGCGCCGTCCGGTTCGAAGTGCGCGAGTTGCCGACGTTCGGTCAAGAGTCTTGATGGGGTGCGTCGAATTGCGTCGGCTGGTCCCGCTGTCCAATACCGGCATGTGGAGTGCCCGGCGTGACGGCCCCGGCAATGCTGGCGCTGCTTGATCTGCGTGCGCCCCGCCCCGGGCCGGTCGACCCGGCAACGTGTCCGGTCTGCGCATCGCCGCGGAAGTCAGTCAGTGAAGTGGTCAAGTCGGGTGCTCCGGAGTCGGCTCGTGCTGTCGTGCTGGCCATGCGTGAGCACATGGTCTACGGCCACCCGGGCTACCGCCGCACCACGCCCTCGGCCCGCTGATCTGCCCGCACCCCTGGTGACTGCGGCGGTGCGGCGCGAGGGGTGCGGGTGCTCGGCCCCGTTCGCGCGCTTCCCCTGCGCCGAACCGCCCCCTCCGCGGCGTCCGGGCTCGGCCCGGACGTGCTCGGTCCCGGGCGCGGACCTTCCGGATCCGGCCTCCCAGTGCCGGCTCCCGAATCTGGTCCAGACCAAACTCTTGACAGGGTCATTACTCACTTCTTAAATCACGTAATGAACTAAGCCCCTGCCAAGGCTGGTTCGCACCCCCCACCCATTCGGCGCGGTCTGCGGCGAGCCGCCCGGCCGCGCCCACGGATGTCATGACCATGTCGTGACTGTCCGTGATGTGCCAGGAAGGGAGAGCCATGGCCTCTCCGCGCCTGCTCCGGCGCCCGTTGTTGTCGCTGGCCGCGCTCCTCGCCTTCGCGTCGCTGTCCACCGGACCGGCGCTGGGCGTGTCTCCGACCGGGGCGGAACCCGCCGCCCGCACCGTCGCGGCGCCCCGGGCGGCCGCCGTCACGTTCTCCGAGGAGTTCGACGGACCCGCCGGTTCCGCCGTGGACGGTTCCCGGTGGCAGATCGAGACCGGTGACAACGTCAACAACCACGAGCGGCAGTACTACACCGCGGGCAACCGCAATGCCGCTCTGGACGGCCAGGGCCATCTGGTGATCACCGCGCGCCGGGAGAACCCGGGCAACTACCAGTGCTGGTACGGCCGGTGCGAGTACACCTCCGCCCGGCTGAACACGGCCGGCCGGTTCACCACGACGTACGGCCGGGTCGAAGCCCGGATGAAGGTCCCGCGCGGGCAGGGCATGTGGCCCGCGTTCTGGATGCTGGGCAACGACATCGGCCAGGTCGGCTGGCCCGCCTCCGGCGAGATCGACGTCATGGAGAACGTGGGCTTCGAGCCGTCCACCGTCCACGGCACCCTGCACGGTCCCGGCTACTCGGGCTCCGGTGGCATCGGCGCCGGGTACACCCTGCCCGGCGGACAGGCGTTCGCCGACGCCTATCACACCTTCGCCGTCGACTGGAGCCCGAACGCGATCACCTGGTCCGTCGACGGCACCGTCTACCAGCGGCGCACCCCCGCCGACCTCGGCGGACGGCAGTGGGTCTTCGACAAGCCCTTCTTCCTGATCCTCAACCTCGCGGTCGGCGGCTACTGGCCCGGAGACCCCGACGGCAGCACGGTCTTCCCCCAGCAACTCCTGGTCGACTACGTCCGCGTGAGCACGGACACCGCCCAGCCGGGCGGCAGCGGACCCATCACGGGCCTCGCCGGCAAGTGCGTGGACGTGGCCGGGGCCAACAGCGCCAACGGCACGGCGGTGCAGCTGTACGACTGCAACGGCACCGCCGCCCAGCAGTGGACGGTGGGGGCCGACGGCACGATCCGCGCGCTCGGCAAGTGCCTGGACGTCGCCTCGGGCGGCACGGCGGACGGCACCCCCGTCCAGCTGTGGGACTGCAACGGCACCGCCGCCCAGCAATGGGCCGTCCCCGCCGCCCGGGACATCGTCAATCCGCAGGCGAACAAATGCCTGGACGCCACGGGCGGCAGCTCGGCCAACGGCACCCGGCTGCAGATCTGGACCTGTACCGGCGCCGCGCAGCAGAAATGGACGGTGACCCGATGACCCGGAGCTTCCCGCACCGCCGCGCGGTACGCGGCGCGTTGGGCGCGGCGGCCGCGGCCGCCCTGCTCACCGGCCTCGACGGCACACCGGCGAGCGGCGCCGCGGCCGCCGCCGGGCAGATCACCGGCCTCGGCGGCAAGTGCGTCGACATCGCGGGCGCCGCCACGGCCAACGGCACGGCGGTGCAGCTGTACGACTGCAACGGCACCGCCGCCCAGCAGTGGACGGTGGGGGCCGACGGCACGATCCGCGCGCTCGGCAAGTGCCTGGACGTCGCCTCGGGCGGCACCGCGGACGGGACCCCGACGCAGCTGTGGGACTGCAACGGCAGCGCGGCCCAGCAGTGGACCGTCACCGCCGCGCGGGACATCGTCAATCCGCAGGCGGACAAGTGCCTGGACGCGACCGGCAACAGTTCGGCCAACGGCACCCGGCTGCAGATCTGGACCTGCACCGGATCCGCCAACCAGAAGTGGACGGCGCCCGCCGGCGGGGGAGAGCCGGCGCCCGGACCGGGGGCCATGGCCGTCGCGCCGTACCTCTACAACGGCTGGGGCAGCCCGCCCAGCCCCACCACCGTGATGAACGCGACCGGCGTCAAGTGGTTCACGCTCGCCTTCGTCCTCAGCAACGGCTACTGCAACCCGCAGTGGGACGGCAGCCGTCCGCTGACCGGGGGAGTCGACCAGCAGACCGTCACCACCGTCCGGGGAGCCGGCGGTGACGTGATCCCGTCCTTCGGCGGCTGGAGCGGCAACAAGCTGGAGAGCTCCTGCGGCAGCGCGGGCGAACTGGCCGCCGCCTACCAGAAGGTGATCAACGCCTACGGGCTCAAGGCGATCGACATCGACATCGAGGCGGCGGCGTACGACAGCCCGACCGTGCAGCAGCGCACGGTCGACGCGTTGAAGACCGTCAAGGCCGACAACCCCGGGATCAAGGTGTACATCACCTTCGGCACCGGACAGAACGGCCCCGACAGCAGCCTGATCGGCAGGGCCGCCGCGTCCGGTCTCACCGTGGACAGCTGGACGATCATGCCGTTCGACTTCGGCGGCGCGGGCCAGAACATGGGCCAGCTCACCGTCCGGGCCGCCGAGGGACTCAAGACCGCGGTGAAGAACGCGTACGGCTACTCGGACGACCAGGCCTACCGGCACACCGGCATCTCCTCGATGAACGGCATCACCGACAACAGCGAGACGGTGACCGTCGCCGACTTCAGGACCATCCTGGCCTACGCCCAGCAGCGTCACCTGGCCCGGCTGACCTTCTGGTCGGTCAACCGCGACCGGCCCTGCACCGGCGGCGGCGCCGACACCTGCTCGGGCGTCTCCCAGCAGCCCTGGGACTTCACCCGGGTCTTCGCGCAGTACGCCGGCTGACCGGCCCGCGCGCACCCCACCCGGCCGACCGGCCCTTCCCCGGATCCCCCCTCACGCCGCTTCGGGCGGCACAGGAGAAGACGTGCTCCGCATTCCCCGACCATCCCTCGCCGGCCCCTGGGTCGCGGCCTCCGTGGCCGCGGCCACGGCCCTCTCGCTCTTCACCGGCGCCCAGCCCTCCCGGGCCGCGACCGACGCGGCCACCGCCCTGCCGACCGGCTGGTCCACGGTGGTGAACTCCGGCAGCGGCAAATGCCTGGACGCCCGGTCCGCCGCGACCGTGAACGGCACCGCCGTACAGCAGTACACCTGCAACAACAGCACCGCCCAGCAGTGGAGTTTCACGGCGACCAGCGACGGCTTCGTGCGGATCGGCAACCGCAACGACGCCCAGCAGGTCGTGGACGTGAGCGACGTGTCCACCGCCGACAACGCCGCCGTGCACCTGTGGACGTACGGCGGCGGCGCCAACCAGCAGTGGCAGGCGGTCGACGAGGGCGGCGGCGCCTACCACTTCGTCAACCGCAACAGCGGCAAGTGCCTCGACGTCCCGTCCGCCTCGACGGCCGACAGCGTCCAGCTGGTGCAGTACACGTGCAACGGCACGGCCGCCCAGCGTTTCCAGGTCGCACCGGTGAGTACCGCCCCCGGAGACGTCGACCTCGGCCCCAACGTCGTCGTCTTCGACCCGTCGATGCCGTCGTCCACCATCCAGAGCCGGCTGAACTCGATCTTCCAGCAACAGGAGACGAACCAGTTCGGCTCCCAGCGCTACGCGGTCATGTTCAAGCCCGGCACGTACAGCAACGACGTCAACGTCGGTTTCTACACCCAGGTCCTGGGACTCGGACAGTCGCCCGACTCGGTCACCATCAACGGCGCCGTGCACGTGGAGGCCGACTGGTTCCCGCCGCAGAACGCCACCCAGAACTTCTGGCGCGGCGCCGAGAACCTGTCGGTCAACCCGACCGGCGGCACCGACCGTTGGGCGGTCTCGCAGGCGTCCGGCTACCGCCGTATGCACGTCCGCGGCAACCTGGAGCTGAGCGACGGGGGCTGGTCCAGCGGCGGGTTCATGGCGGACAGCAAGATCGACGGCCAGGTGCGGTCCGGCACCCAGCAGCAGTGGCTGACCCGCAACTCCCAACTGGGCAGCTGGACGGGCTCCAACTGGAACATGGTCTTCGTCGGCAGCCAGGGCGTACCCGGCAACAGCTTCCCCAACCCGCCCTACACCACAGTCGCTCAGACTCCCACCGTGCGGGAGAAGCCCTTCCTGTACGTGGACTCCGCGGGCGCCTACAAGGTGTTCGTCCCGTCCCTGCGGGCCAACTCCTCGGCCACCACCTGGGCGAACGGGACCGCCGCGGGCAGCTCGCTCGGTATCGACCAGTTCTTCGTCGTCAAGCCGGGCGCGACCGCCGCACAGATCAACGCCGCTCTCGACGCGGGCAAGAACCTGCTGGTCACCCCGGGTGTGTACCACCTGAACCAGACCCTGCGGGTGACCCGCCCCGACACCGTGGTGCTCGGGCTCGGCCTGGCCACCTTCGTCCCGGACAACGGCGTCACCGCCATGACCGTCGCCGACGTCGACGGAGTGAAGGTCGCCGGCGTCCTGTTCGACGCGGGTACCACCAACTCGCAGACGCTTGTGGAGATCGGCCCGGCCGGTGCCGCCGCCGACCACACCGCGAACCCCACCTCCCTGCACGACGTGTACTTCCGGGTCGGCGGGGCCGCCGTGGGCAAGGCGACCACCAGCCTCGTCGTCAACAGCGACGACGTCATCGGCGACCACATGTGGATCTGGCGGGCCGACCACGGCAGCGGGGTGGGCTGGACCACCAACACGGCCGACACCGGCCTCGTGGTCAACGGCGACGACGTCACCATGTACGGCCTGTTCGTCGAGCACTACCAGAAGCACCAGACCCTCTGGAACGGCAACGGCGGACGGACGTACTTCTATCAGAACGAGATGCCCTACGACCCGCCCAACCAGGCCGCCTGGATGAACGGTTCCACCCAGGGCTACGCCGCCTACAAGGTCGCGAACTCGGTCACCAGCCACCAGGCCTACGGACTCGGCAGCTACTGCTACTTCAACGTCAACCCGAGCGTCACGGCCGAGCACGCCTTCGAAGTCCCGGCCAACCCGAACGTGCGCTTCCAGAACATGGTGACGGTCTCGCTCGGCGGAACCGGAACCATCCGGCACGTCATCAACGACCGGGGCGGACCGTCCAACTCCGGCACCAACGTGGCCAACCTGGTGAGCTACCCGTGAGGTGAGACGGGCACCGGCCGCTGGAGGCTGCGGGCGGCCCACACCGTGCGTTCGGTCCGCACGCGCAGATCGGTGCGGTGCAGGACGCCGTGTGGGCCGTCGGGGTCGAGCAGCCGGTCGAAGGCGGTCAGATCCCCCGCCGTCAGGAGGTCCGCGACCCCGCCGCGCATCCGGCGCAGGCTGCTCAGCGCGTAGCGACCGACCGCGTCGCCGTGGGGCGGGCCGATGTCGACGGTGACGGTGCGTTCGTCCTCGACGGTGAAACCGGCCTCCGCCAGCGCGGCGCCCCAGTCGGCACCGCGGTGGGGGAGCCGCTCGGCGTGGTGGCGGTCGAGCGCGGCGTGACAGCGCTCCTCCAGACCCGGAGCGTCCTGCGGGGCGTTCCCGGGCAGGAACCGGGGGAAGCCGGCCAGTTCGACGACAGCGAACAGTCCGTAAGGCGCGAGCAGGTCGTGGACCTGGCGCAGGGCACGGGCCGGGTCGGCCATGTGGTGCAGGGAGGCCGAGGCCCAGACCAGCTCCGGCGTGCCGAGCCCGGGCCACGCCGGGGCGTCCAGGTCCGCCCGCACGACCCGCACGCGGTCGGCCGCTCCGGCTGCGGCGGCCTTCTCCCGCAGGCGGTCCAGGTGCGCGTCCGAGACGTCGACGGCCGTCACCTGGGCCTCGGGGAAGCGCTCCAGCAGAGCGAGGGTGCCCGCGCCGGTCCCGCAGCCCAGGTCCACGATCCGGGAGGGGCTGCTCGCGACGGGCAGCCAGGCGGTGATGGACGCGATGTGCTCGGCGAGCACTTCCGCGTCCAGGTCGAGGATCTCCGACTGGTCGTGCTCGTGGTCGTGAGGGTGGTCGTGCTCGTGGTCCTGCCGGTTCACCTGCTCCTGCTCGTGAAGTCGGCTGTGCGCGGCAGGGTGGCCCGGGTGCGGGGAAGGGGGATTCATGCGCTCACGCTAAGCGGGCGGACGGCGGGTGGCGGTGCCCGTTGCGGAATGCGCAAGGCGATCGTCGTCCGGATTGCGCGAGAGGCAAGAAGGCGGTCACGGCGAGGGGCGGTCCGCTTTTCCGGCGCCGTCGCCGCGCTGGTGGCCGCGGCGGGCGTCGCGGTCGAAGATGCCCAGGACCTCGCACGGCCCGCCCTCCGCGCCGATGGCGTGCGGGAGCATCGTGGGGAACTCCGCCGCCTGGTGGGTCTCGACCCGGAAGCGCCGGTTGCCCAGCAGCAGGATCGCGGTGCCGGAGAGGACGACGAGCCATTCGCGGCCCGGGTGGGCGCGCATGCGCGAGGGATGGTCGGGCGGCGGGTCCGTCATGCGCTGACGTATCACCGTCACGCCGGGCTCCGCCTTGAGGGGCCAGCGCATCGTCCCGTGGGCCGCGTCGATCATCGGGTTGGAGACGACGTCGTCCGCGGCGGTCTCGACGAGCTGGTCCAGGGAGGTCTCCAGGGCGCGGGCGAGGGTCACGAGCTGGTCCAGGGCCAGGCGGCGCCTGCCGTTCTCGATGCGGCTGAGCGTGGACTGGCTGACCTGGGCGCGGGCCGCCAGCTCCTCCAGGGACCAGCCCTGGGCCAGGCGCAGCGCGCGGATCCGTTTGCGGACCAGGCTCTCCAGCTCACCGGGTTCTTGCGTCATGGGCAATATCGTATGCGTGCCGGGCAAGGGGGGCCGGTGCCCGGGCGGTGCCCTCCGTCGGCCGGTCCGGCGGTCCGACCAGCTCCCCGGGGCGCGCGACGCCCTCGGCGGCCCCGCACCCCGACGGACGTCCGGCCGGCCCGGCGGGCGGTGCCGCCGGGCCGGCCGGACGGGCGGTCACTCCGTGTCGAAGTCCGTCCCCCGGGAGACCTTCTCCCACGCGGCGAGCTCGGCCCGGACGGAGTCCAGGTGGCGGGTCAGGAAGTCGACCGCGTCGCCGCCGAGGGCGAGCCGGAGCGGGGTGTTCTCGGCGTCCAGCGCCTGCCGGATCGCCGCAGCGGCCTTCGCCGGGTCGCCGGGCTGATCACCGTCGCCGCCCCGCACCAGCCGCCGGGTCGCGCCGACCTTCTCCGCGTACGCCGGGTTCTCCGCGGAGAAGTAGGCCGCGCCCTTGCCGAACAGGTTGGTGCGGAACGCCCCGGGCTCCACGATCAGCACCTTGATGCCGAACGGGGCCACCTCGTCGGCCAGGCCCTCCGACAGCTGCTCCAGCGCCGCCTTGGTCGCGCTGTACGCGGAGAATCCGGCGAAGGACAGCTGGCCGCCGAAGCTGCTGATGTTCACGACGGCTCCGTCGCCCCGTTCCCGCATCTGCGGCAGCAGCGCCCGGGTCAGCCGCGCCGGGCCGAACACGTGCAGCTCGAACAGATCGCGCAGCTCCTGGTCGGTGGTCTCCTCGAACGCCCCGACCTGGGTGCGGCCGGCGTTGTTCACCACCACGTCCACCCTCCCGTACCGGGCGAGGACGTCGGCGGCCACCGCGTCGACGCGCTCGCCGTCGGTGACGTCCAGCCTGATCGCCTCCACACGGTCCGGGTGCGCGGCGACCAGGTCGTCCAGCGCCTCGACCCGGCGGGCCGTGCCGATCACCGTGTCGCCGGCGGCGACCGCGGCCTGCGCGATGGCCCGCCCGAAACCGCTGCTCGCGCCGGTGACCAGCCAGACCTTGGCGTTCTCGCTCATCTTCGTCTCCCTCGTCCACCGCCGTCCGGGCTCCCCGTCCGGCGGCTCCCATCCTTCGCCGGGCGCCGGGACGGCGTCCAAGACCCGCTGTGATAGCCATGAGTCATGGACGTCCATGGACGCGATCTGCGCTACTTCACCGCGGTCGCCGAGGAGCTGAGCTTCACCCGGGCCGCCGAGCGGCTGTTCGTCTCCCAGCCCGCGCTGAGCAAACAGATTCGGATGCTGGAGAGGCAACTGGGCGTGGTCCTGTTCGAACGGGACCGGCGGACGGTGCGGTTGACCGCCGTGGGGGAGGCCCTGCTGCCGCACGCGCACGAGGTGCTGGCCGCCTGGCGCGCGGCGGAGGAGGCGGTGCGGGAGACGGTGAGCGCCGAGCGGCGCACTCTGGTGATCGGCATGTCCACCAGCCCGGGCCGCGGACTGCTGCCCGCCCTGCGGACCCGCCTGCTGGCCCGCTGTCCGGACGCGCGACCCGTCCTGCGTCAGGTCAACTGGGCCGATCCCAGCGCCGGGTTGGCGGACGGGTCCAGCGACGTGGCCTTCGTCTGGCTGCCGTTGCCGGACGAGGACCGCTACCGGTACGCCGTGGTGGCCCGCGAGCCGCGGCTGGTCGCGTTGCCGCGCGGGCATCCTCTGGCGGCGCGGGCCGCGTCCGACGCCGAGAGCATGGTGGACTTCGCCGACCTGCTGGACGAGCCCTTCCTCGCTCTCCCCGAGGAGGCCGGCCCGTTGCGGGACTACTGGCTCGCCCTCGACGCCCGAGGGGGCCGTCCGCCGCGCGTCGGCGGGGTGGTGGCCAGCGCCGAGGAGACCCATGAGGCGGTGTCCGGCGGCCAGGGGATCGCGCTGCTGGCCACCGGCAACGCCCCGCTGGTCGTGCGGGACAAGGTGATCGCCGTACCGGTCCGGGGTATTTCCCCGTCGCGGCTGGCGGTGGCCGCCGCCCGGGACGACAGCAGGCCGCTGGTGCTCGCCTGCCTGGCGGCCGCGCGGGAGGCGGGCGCCGGCGCCCGCTGCGACCCGGCGCCGGGCGCATGACCGTTCTCGCCCGCCCCGGAGAGCCTTTCGGGGCGGGCGAGAACGGTGGTCGGTGCCACTCGGCCGGTGCCGCGCGGTTCGTGCTCCTTGTGTGCTACTTGGTGAGCGCCGCCAGCTTGGGGTCGTTCGCGTAGGCCTCGGCCGCGTTCTCCTTGGTCACGATGACCGGCGGCAGCAGGTAGGACGGGACGACCTTCTTGCCGTTGTCGTAGGACTTGGTGTCGTTGATGGTCGGCTTGTCGCCCTTCTGGAGGGCCTTGACCATGTTGACGGTCTCCGCGACGAGCTTGCGGGTGTCCTTGTTGATGGTCGAGTACTGCTCACCGGCCATGATCGACTTCACCGACTCGACCTCGGAGTCCTGACCGGTGACGACCGGGACCGCCTTGCCGGCGCCCTTGACCGAGGTGAGGATCGCGCGGGCGAGCGTGTCGTTGGGGGACAGGACGCCGTCGAGGGTCTTCTTGCCGCCGTAGGCCGAGGTCAGCAGCGAGTCCATGCGCTGCTGGGCGTTCTCGGCCTTCCAGCCCTGGGTCGCCGTCTGCTTGATGTCCGTCTGCCCCGAGCCGACAACGATGTCGCCCTTGTCGATCAAGGGCTTCAGCACCTCCATGGCGCCGTCGAAGAAGACCTTGGAGTTGTTGTCGTCCGGCGACCCGGAGAACAGCTCGATCGTCCAGGGACCCTTCGGCTTCTTCGCCTTCATGCCGTCGATCAGCGCCTGGCCCTGGAGCTGGCCGACCTTGAAGTTGTCGAAGGCGATGTAGTAGTCGACGTCGGGGGTGTTGGTGATGAGGCGGTCGTAGGCGATGACGGTGGCGCCCTCCTCCTTGGCCTGCTTCACCTGGGTCGCGAGCTGTGAGGCGTCGGTCGCGCCGATCACGATGACCTTCGCGCCCTTGGTGACCATGGAGGAGATCTGCGCCTGCTGGTCGGCGACGGTGGTCGAGGCGCCCGCGTACTGGACGTCGGCCTTGAAGCCGGAGTCCTTCAGCCCGTCGGTGAACAGGTCACCGGCGAGCACCCAGTTCTCCGAGGTCTTGGCGGGCAGGGCGACGCCGATCAGGGAGTCCTTCGCGAAGCCCTTGGCGTCGGCGCTGTCGCTGCCGGTGGAGCCCTCACGTTCGTTGGAGCAGGCCGTGCCCAGGGTGAGCAGGGCGGCGGCGCCGACGGCGGCGATGCTTCTGATGACGAGTGTGCGCATGGTGGAGTTGGCCCTTCGTACGGTGCTGGTTGCCGGAGTGATGCGTGCCGTCGAGCGCGGCGGGGGAGGTGCGGGCCGTGCGGTCAGCCCGCGACCTTGGTCTTGTCGGCGTCGGGAGCCGCCGGTGGAGCCGGCGCCGCCGGGTCGTCCCGCCGGAACGGGCGGGTCAGGGCGCCGATGACCGAGAAGCGTCCCTGGCGCTTGTTGTAGACGTCGAAGGCGACGGCGAGCAGGAGGACCAGCCCCTTGATGATCTGGACCATGTCGGACCCGACGCCCTCCAGTTGGAGGCCGTTGTTGAGCAGTGCCATGACCAGACCGCCGACGATCGAGCCGCTGACGGTGCCCAGGCCGCCGGAGACCGCCGCGCCGCCGATGAACACGGCCGCGATGGCGTCCAGTTCCCAGCTCAGGCCGTCCTGCGGACCGGAGGCCGAGGACCGGGCGACGAAGATCATGCCGGCCAGCGCGGCCAGCACCGACATGTTCATCATGACGAGGAAGTTGACCCGCTTGAGCTTCACACCGGACAGTTCGGCCGCCCGCGCGTTGCCGCCGACGGCGTAGATGTGGCGGCCGCCGATCGTATTGCGGGTGTAGTGCGAGTACGCGAGGACCAGGACGATCAGGATGATCCCGGAGATCGGCAGGCTGGTGCCGATCCGGCCGCCCGCGAAGCGCAGGGTCGCGAAGACGATCACGCCGAACATGACGGCCAGGCGGATGCCCGTGACCCACAGCGGTGCCAGGTCGGCCTGCATCTCGTGGCGGGTCCGGCGCGCCCGCCACTCCCGCCACAGCACGCCCGCGCAGGCGGCCGCGCCGAGCAGCAGCGTCAGGTTGTTGTACCCGGTGTCCGGGCCGACCTCGGGCAGGAAGCCCGCGCCGATCTTGCGGAAGCCCTCGGGCACCGGGACCGTGTCGGCGTTGCCGATGTACTGGTTGCCGCCGCGGAACAGCAGCATCCCGGCCAGGGTCACGATGAAGGCCGGCACGCCGATGTAGGCGACCCAGAAGCCCTGCCAGGCGCCGATCGCGGCGCCGACGAGCAGGCCGAGCGCGATGCCGAGGGGCCACGGCAGGTCGTACTCCTGCATCGCCTTGGCGACGACGATCCCGGTGAACGCGGCGACGGAGCCGACCGACAGGTCGATGTGCCCGGCCACGATCACCATCAGCATCCCGATGGCCAGGATCAGGATGTAGGAGTACTGGCTCACGACCGCGATGAGGTTGCCGGACGTGAGCGTCAGGCCGTCGGTCCAGATCTGGAACAGCAGGACGATCGCCACCAGCGTGGAGATCATGCCGAACTGACGGGCGTTGGAGGTCGTGCCTCCGAAGAGGTTCTTCTGAAGGTCGGATATACGGCTCATGGAGTGGGGCTCTTCTTGGTAGCGGTCATCTGCTTCATCAGGAGTTCCGGATCGGCGTCGGCACGCGCCACATCGCCGGTGATGGTGCCCTCGAACACCGTGTAGATGCGGTCGCACAGGCCGATCAGCTCGGGCAGCTCGGAGGAGATGACGACGACTCCCTTGCCCTGGGCGACGAGCCGCTGGATGATCCCGTAGATCTCGAACTTGGCGCCCACGTCGATGCCACGGGTCGGCTCGTCGAGGATCAGCAGGTCCGGGTCGGTGAACATCCACTTCGCCAGGACGACCTTCTGCTGGTTGCCGCCGGAGAGCTTGACGACGCCCTCGTCGACGCTGGGCGTCTTGATCCGCAGGCTGCGGCGGTACTCCTCGGCGACCCGGTGCTCGCGCACCGGGTCGATGACCCGCCGCCGGGCGATCTTCGACAGCTTCGCGGCCACCATCGAGGTCTTGATGTCGTCGAGCAGGTTGAGGCCGATCGACTTGCGGTCCTCGCTGACGTAGGCCAGTCCGTGCCGGATGGCGTCCGACACGGTCTTCAGCCGGATCTCCTCGCCGTCCTTGAAGACCCGCCCCGACAGCCAGGTGCCGTAGGAGCGGCCGAACAGACTCATCGCGAGTTCGGTGCGGCCGGCGCCCATGAGCCCCGCGAAGCCGACGATCTCCCCGCGGCGCACATGGAACGACGAGCCCTTGCACACCATCCGCTCGTCCGAGGTCGGGTGCCGTACCGTCCAGTCGCGGACCTCGAAGAAGACCTCGCCGATGTCGGGCGTGCGGTCGGGGAAGCGGCTGTCGAGCTCCCGGCCGACCATGCCCCGCACGATGCGGTCCTCGTTGACGCCGTCGGCCCGCACGTCGAGGCTCTCGATGGTGCGCCCGTCACGCAGGATCGTGATGGTGTCGGCCACCGCCTCGATCTCGTTCAGCTTGTGCGAGATGATGATCGAGGTGATGCCCCGCTCGCGGAAGCCGCGCAGCAGGTCGAGCAGGTGCTGCGAGTCGTCCTCGTTGAGGGCCGCGGTGGGCTCGTCGAGGATCAGCAGCTTGACGTCCTTCGCGAACGCCTTGGCGATCTCGACGAGTTGCTGCTTGCCGACGCCGATGTCCTTGATCAGGGTGTCGGGGTCCTCCCGGAGTCCCACCCGCGTCATCAGCTCCAGGGCGCGGCGCTGGGCCGTCTTCCAGTCGATGGCGCCGCGGCGGCGCGGTTCGTTCCCGAGGAAGAGGTTCTCGGTGATCGACATGCCGGGGACCAGGGCCAGTTCCTGGTGGATGATCGCGATACCGGCCTGCTCGCTGGCCCGGATGTCGTGGAACCGGACATGCTCGCCGCGGTAGACGATGTCGCCGGTGTAGCTGCCGTGCGGGTGCACCCCGCTGAGCACCTTCATGAGGGTGGACTTGCCGGCGCCGTTCTCGCCGCAGATGGCGTGGATCTCGCCCTCCCGCACGACGAGACTGACGTCGGCGAGAGCGGTCACGCCGGGGAAGGTCTTGGTGATCGACCGCATCTCCAGCAGGGTCGGGGCGGTGGGCGTCATGAGCGGCGCTCCCCACCGCCGGGCACGCGCCGAGGCGCACCCGAGCCTTCGGGCCTGCGGCATTGCATGGACATCAACTTGCCTCCGATGGCACTGCCCTGTGCCTTCGTGTCCGAGATTTCGTCTGCGGGACCGGACACTAAATCCATTTGTTTTACTAAGTCAATGGGCCGCGAGAGATAGGTTGTAGGGGTAATCGAGAGAGGACCGTGCGTGCGGCAGGCAGGAACGAACCTTCCCAAGGTCGGGCGATACAACCGGGCCGTCGTCCTGGACCAGATCCAGCTCGCCGACGGCATCAGCCGGGTCGAGATCGCCCAGCACACGGGCCTCACCCCGCAGACGGTCTCGGGCATCGTGCGGCGCCTGCTCGACGAGGGCATCGTGCGGGAGGACGGCGCGAGCAGGGTGTCCAGCGGCGGGAAGCCGCGCACCACCCTGCGCATCAACGCCGAGGCGGGCAACGCGGTCGGACTCCACTTCGATCCCGTGGAACTCAGCTGCACCGTGGTCGACCTGCTCGGCCGGCCGCTGGTCGTCAAGAAGCGCCCCACGGACCCGGGCACCGACCCCGCCCAGGTCATCAAGGACATGGCGGAACTGGTCGCCGACGTGCTGGCCGAGACGGGCGTCGCCCGGAGCAAGGTCCTCGGGCTCGGCCTCGCCACCCCCGGGCCGATCGACCTCGAGTCCGGCGCCATCGTCGGCGCGCCCCAGCTCGCCCGCTGGACGCGGGTGCCGGTGCAGCACATGCTGAGCGAGGCGACCGGCCTGCCGGTGACGCTCGACAACGACGCCACCGCCGCCGCGGTCGGCGAACGCTGGTCGGGCAAGGGAAAGGGCGTGGCGGACTTCGCCTACTTCTTCTTCGGCACCGGCGTCGGCGGTGGCCTCATCCTCAACCACCAGGTGTACCGGGGCGGTTCACTCAACGCGGGCGAGTTCGGGCACTCCTCCGTACTGCCCGAGGGGCCGGAGTGCTACTGCGGCAACCGGGGCTGTCTGGAGCGGCTCGTGAACCCCACGGCGATCGTCGCCGAGGTGCACCGCAGGCTCGCCGCGGGACCGCATCCGGACAGTGCGCTGGCCCGGGTGTTCGCCGAGCGTCCCGAGGCGGTCGACCACGCCGCCATCGGGGTGGCCGCGGCGGCCGGGGACCCGGTGGCGGCGGCCGTCATCGACGAGACCGCGGAGCACGTCGCCTCGGTCGCGGTCGACATCGCGAACTTCCTCGACGTCGACCTGATCGTCCTCGGCGGCCACGGCATCCAGCACGTCGAGTCCCGCTACGTCGAGGTCGTCGCCGCCGCGCTGGCCAGCAGACCCCTGTCCCGGCACGTCCGCGTCGTCGAGGTCGAGGCGTCCTGGCTCGGCACGGACGCGGCGGTGGTGGGCAGCGCCGCGCTCGTCCTGCACGCCACCTACTCGCCGCAGCTGTCGGCCCTGCTGGGCACGGCCGCGGCCCCCGGCGGAGCGGGCTAGGCCGGCGCGCCTTGCCCGGGCGGGGCGTCTGGCGCACGCTGGTGCTATGGGTGCGCAGGACGGCCCCACGCTCATCACCTCCGTGCAGCGGGCCTTCCGCCTGCTGGAGGCGGCGAGCGCGCACGAGAACGGCGCGCCGGCGAAACAGCTGGCACGTGAGACCGGCCTGCCCCTGGCCACCGCCTACCACCTGCTGCGGACCCTCGTGAACGACGGGTACCTGCGCAAACTCCAGGACGGCGGATTCATCCTGGGGGACCGGCTGCAGACGCTGCACACGGCGGGCCGCGCCCAGGCGCTGCTCAGCCGGATCCGTCCCGCCCTCGCCGCCCTGCGGGACGAGCTCACCTCCGCCGCCTACCTCACCTTCTACGAGGACGGGGAGATCCGGGTCGCCGAGATCGTCGACGGCCCCCGGGCGCCCCGCGTGGACCTGTGGGTCGGGTTCGAGGACGCGGGACACGCCACCGCGCTCGGCAAGTCGGTGCTGCGGGAGCTGGACGAGGAGGCCCGCAAGGAGTACCTCTCCCGCCACCACCTCGCCGATCTCACCCCCAGGACCATCACCAGCGCTTCCGAGCTGCTCCGGCAACTCGACTCCTCGCCGGTGGCCCCGGCCGTGACGGACCTGGAGGAGTACACCCTCGGCACGGTCTGTGTCGCCGTGCCCGTCTACAGCGGCGACACCCTCGGCTCGCTCGGCGTCTCGCTGCCGGTCGACCGGCTGTCCCGGCTCGATCAGGTGCGGGCCCGACTGCTCCCTACCGCGAGCCGCGTGACCAGGGGTCTTTCCCTCGCCATGTGATCGTTCACTATCTGAAAATCTGATCCTTATGGCCGGTGGGGCCGAACCCGTCTCCTAGAGGAAACAGACATTTCCGAAGTGCCCCCGTGCACCCACAGGTGAGGACTGCGGACGAAGCATGAGTCATGCGCGCAACCATGGCGGCGATCACTGCCCGACACGGCTGTTCAGGTACCGAGTGGCAGGACCCCTCCTGCCCGTCGCGATCCTCTTCGCCATCATGCTCGTCGACCTCTTCGGCGGAGTGGGGATGATCTGGCTGCCCCTGCTGGCGGCCGGACCCGCGCTGGCCGCCAGCACCAGCGGCCCGCGCGGTGTCGTCTGCGTCGGCGTCCTCGCCGCGGTGATCGGCGCGACGATCGGTGTCCGCGACGGCGCCCCGGGCCGTGAACTGGCGGCCGTCCTGGCCGCCCTGGTGGCCGTCACCCTGGCGAGTGTCCTGGCCGGCGCGCTGCGCAAGCGTCGCGAGCGGGTCCTCGCGGCCGTCCGGTCGGTCGCGGAGGCCGCCCAGCACGCGCTGCTCAGGCCGGTGCCGGCCACCGTCGGCCCGTTCGAGGTCGCGGTCCGTTACAGCGCCGCGGCCGCGGAGGCCCGGATCGGCGGTGATCTCTACGCGCTGGTGCCCACCCCGTACGGCGTGCGGCTGATCGTCGGAGACGTGCGCGGCAAGGGGCTGCCCGCCGTGGGGACCGCCGCACTCGTCCTCGGCGTCTTCCGGGAGGCCGCCTACGACGAACCCGAGTTGCTCGCCGTCGTCGACAGGATCGAGCGGAGCCTCGCGCGCAACCTCGGCAGCGACGACTTCGTCACCGCCGTGGTCGCCGGCTACCCGCGCTCCGGCCAGCTGGAGGTGGTGAACTGCGGGCACGCGCCACCGCTGCTGGTGAGCGCCACCCGGAGCGTCACCGCGGTGGAGGCCACGCATCCCGCCCCGCCGCTCGGGCTGCGCGCCCTCTCCGACCAGACCCCGAGCCTCCAGGTGCTGCCCTTCGCCGACGGCGACCAACTGCTGCTCTACACGGACGGTGTCATCGAGGCCCGGGACCGCGACCGCGAGTTCTACCCGCTCGTCGAGGGTTTCGCGCGCCACCTCTGCGACGATCCGGCGCGCACGGTCGGGGCGGTCCACGACGAACTGCTGGCGCACGTCGGCGGACGGCTGCACGACGACGCGGCGCTGCTCCTGATCCGCAAGCCGGCCGTCCTCGCCGCCCACGCGTCGGTCCCCCGACCCGCCCTTCCCGGGCGGCTGTCGGGGGACCAGGCGGACCAGACGGACCAGGCGGTGTGACCGCGCGGGGTGAACTCCTGCGCACTGCACTGCTGTGTACGCCTGTGTTCCGGAGCGAAGGGGCTGCCGTGTGGTGGTAACAGCTGTTACCGTCAATGTATGGCGAAGACACAGTTGGGTGCGCGCGTCGACGACGAGATCGCGGAGCTGGCCAGGGCCCGGGCCAAGGACCGCGGCCTGCCGCTCGGCGAGTACATCGCCGCCCTCGTCCGCGAGGACGCCGACGGGCTGCGGCAGCGCGGCCTGGACGCGGCGCGGCGCTTCCTGGACGAACACCAGGCCGTCTTCGACGAGGCGGAGGACGCCGGCCGGCGCGTCCCCGGAGCGCACGCCGCCTGATGGAACTGCACATCGACGTCCCCTGGATCCTCCAGGTCGCCGAGATCGCCGGCGCGGCCGACCCCGCCCCCGAGGACTACGGGGTGCCGGTGGCGGCGGTCGCCTGCCACCGCGCCGAGCTGCTCGAGCAGGCCGTGTACGACGGCCCGTACGCCCGCGCCGCCGCACTGGTGCACGTCCTCGGCCGCTGCCGCTGGCTCGAGCGGTCCAACATGGCCGTCGCAGCGGCCACGGGCGTGATGTACCTGGAAGCCTCCGGCATTCCGGTCAAGCCCACCCGCGAGGACGCGGTGGCCCTGCGCGACCTGCTGCGGGACCCCGCCTGCACCGCCGCGCGGATCGCCACGCTGCTGCGTGCCTGGCCGCGAGCCACCTGAACCGGCCCGGCCGCTCGGCCCCACAGCGGCCGCCCGGTTTCACGGTGACCCGGCTTCACGGTGATCCGGTTGCACGGTGACCCGGTTTCACCGAACGTCCACACAGCTGCACACGACTCCACGTGAACTTAAAAGTTCAAGCGCTACGCTCGTCGCCAACTCCGAGCGGCCGAGGAAGCCCCTCCACGGCGGGCCGCTCGCATCCCCCTGCACAGGAGACGCGTGTGCGTGACGGCGACATAGTGGTGATCGGCGGAGGTTACGCGGGCGTGCGGCTGGCGAGACGACTCGACGCGACGGCCCGGGTCACGCTGGTGGACCGCAAAGAGGTGTTCTTCCACCGCATCGCCTCGCTCCGCGCCGGCGTCCGCCCCGAGTGGTCGGTCACCCCCTTCATCCCGTACGACCGGCTGCTGCGCGACGGCCGGGTCGTGGTGGGCAAGGCGGTCCGTATCGACACGGCCGGACGGCAGGTCGTCCTGGCGACGGGCGAACGGCTGCCCTACGACGTCGTCGTGATCGCCACCGGCGCCGACTACCCCGAACCGGCCCGCTTCACCGGCACCACCGCCGAGGAGGCGATCACGTCCTTCGCCGGCCACCAGCGCAAGGTCGCCGCCGCCGCACACGTTCTGGTCGTCGGCGGCGGCCCCTCCGGAGTCGAACTCGGCGCCGAGATACGCCTGGCCCGGCCGGACGCCCGGGTCACCCTCGCTCACGCGGGGGCTTCGCTGCTGAACTCGGCGGGCGGTGCGCGGGCCGGACGCCGGGCGCTGGCCTGGCTGGAGTCGCACGACGTGGAGGTGCGCCTCGACTCGTTCATGTCGCCCGGGAACGACTTCGGCACCTATCGCGACGCGCGCGGCAACGTCATCGAGGCGGACCTGTCCTTCTGGGCGACGGGCACCACGCCCAACACGCTCTGGCTGCGGCTGGCCGGACACGGTGACTGGCTGAACGCGGCCGGGCATGTCAAGGTCGACCGCAGGCTCAGGGTCGAGGGACGCCCGGACGTGTTCGCGGTCGGCGACGTGAACGACGCCACCGAACTCAAGATCACCCCCGCCGCGCTGGCCCAGGCCGACCTCGCCGCGCACAACATCCGCGTCCACCTGAGGAGTTCCGGCAAGCACCGCCGGGAGCCCCGCCTCTACCGGCCGGTCCGGCGCACCCCGCTGATCGTGCCCTTCGGGGCCGCCGACGGGCTGACCGTGCTGCCCGTGCCGGGCGGCGAGAGCGCCGTACTGGGCGGGCGCACCTCGGTGCTGGCGAAGGCGAAGACCCTCATGACCCCGTACATGAGGCGCCAACTCGGCTACGGCGCGGGCTGAACCACCCGCCGGGGCGCCACCTGAGGGAACGTGCGCGGCCGCCTGTCCGCCTCCCGCCCCGGGCTCGGATACTGGGGGCGCGGGATCCGCCGTCTTCATGACCCTGCCCCGGCCGGTCATCCTGCTGACGGTCGGCGCGGACGCCTCCCCGGTGCGGGGGAGGGGGCCCCGGGGTCACGCCCCGGTGAGCCGGACTCGTCGTACGGCAGACCCGTACGGCAGGCCCGTACGTCGGCCCGCCCACCGGACCCGCGAGTCAGACCCGGGCGTCAGGCCGGTCCGTCCGACCGGCACGGCGGTGCGCGCCGTGCCGCACAAAGCGGCGGCGTCCGGTGCGGGCACCCGGGCGGGGCGCCTCCCGACGAGGCCTGCGGGCCCGAACGGCGTAACGTCGTCCTTGTGGATCTGACGGCTGCCGGTCTCGTGTCCCGTGTCGTGCGCGAGCTCGGGTCCCGAGCGGACGAGCTGACCGCCGAGGTGGAGCGTGACCTGCGGCGGGAGCTTCCCGAGCTGTGGGACGACCCCGACATCGCGCGCATGGTGGCGGAGAACGTCGCCGACCACGTCGCCGCCGGGCTGTTCGGCCTCGAGCACGCCATCGCGCCGGGCCGGATCGCACCGCCGCCGGCGGACGAGGAACGGGCGCGCCGGCTGGCCCGGCACGGCATCCCGCTCGGCTCGATGCTGCGGGCCTTCCGGCTCGCGCAGACCGTCGTCCTCGACCGGCTGCTCGCGGAGATGCCCCGGTACTCCGACGACCCGGAGCTGATCAGCGCGGCCACCCGGCAGGTCATCGCGGCGGCGGCCGCGTACGTGGACCGCACCTCGGAACAGGGCGTCGTCGCGTTCCAGGAGGAGCGGGACCGCCGCCTGCAGTGGCGGCTGTCGATGGTGAACGAGGCGGGAATGCGCATCGGCACCACCCTGGACATCGTCCGCACCACGCAGGAGCTGGCCGATCACGCCGTCGAGCACTTCGCCGACCTGGTCACCGTCGACCTGCTGGAGGCCGCGCTGCAGGGCCAGGAGTTCCCCGGCGACGGCCCCCTCCTGCTGCGCAGGACCGCGCGGGCGTCGGTGACCGACGACGGGCAGCAGTCCCTCGCCGAGGCGCAGCAGCTCCGGGTCTGTCCGGAAGGGTCGCCCGAGGCCCGCGCCCTGGTCACCGGGCGGCCCGCCAAGCACCACGGCGACGCGGCCGCCGACGCCCCGCACGTCCACTCCACGCTGATCGTGCCGCTGCGTGCCCGCGGCACCACGCTGGGCATCGCCCGGTTCTGCCGGAACCACAACCCGCGCCGCTACGACGACGAGGACCTGCTCCTGGCCCAGGAGATCGCCGCCCGGGCGGCCGTGGCCGTCGACAACGCCCGCCGCTACAGCCATGTCCGCGCCACCGCCCTCACCCTCCAGCGCAGCCTGCTCCCGCGCGGTGCGCCGCGGCTGTCCGCGGTCGAGGTCGCCTACCGCTACCTGCCCGCGGGCGACCGGGTCGGCGTGGGCGGCGACTGGTACGACGTCATCCCGCTGTCCGGCGCCCGGGTCGCCCTCGTGGTGGGCGACGTGGTCGGCCACGGCATCCACGCCGCCGCCACCATGGGCCGGCTGCGCACCGCCGTACGCACGCTGGCCGACATCGATCTGCCGCCCGACGAACTTCTCACGCACCTCGACGACATCGTCCTGCGGCTGGCCGGGGAGAGCGCCGACGACGTCGACGGCGAGGCCGCCGGAGACACGGGCGCCACCTGCCTGTACGCCGTGTACGACCCCGTCTCGCGACGCTTCGCCCTGGCGCGCGCGGGCCATGTGCCACCCGCCCTGGTGACCCCGGACGGGACGCCCGAGATCCTGGAACTGCCGCCCGGCCCGCCGCTCGGCCTGGGCGGTCTGCCGTTCGAGGCGATGGAGCTGGAACTCCCCGAAGGCAGCCTCCTCGCCCTCTACACCGACGGCCTGGTCGAGTCCCGTGACCATGACGTCGACGCGGGCCTCGCCCGGCTGCGTCAAGCCCTCGCCCAGCCCGCACCCTCGCTGGAGGCGGTCTGTGACCACGTCGTGGAGGCCCTGCTGCCGACCCGGCCGGACGACGACGTGGCCCTGCTCCTGGCCCGCACCCACGCCCTGGGCGCAGGTCAGGTCGCGACCTGGGAGCTGGCCGCCGAACCCGCCGCCGTCGCCCGGGCCCGCTCGGAGGTGTCGCGGCAACTGAGCGACTGGGGCCTCGAACAACTCGGCTTCACCGCCGAGCTGATCGTCAGCGAACTCGTCACCAACGCCATCCGCTACGGCCGGCCCCCCGTCCGGCTGCGCCTGATCCATGACCGGGCCCTGCTGTGCGAGGTCTCCGACGGCAGCAGCACCACCCCTCACCTGCGCCGGGCCCGCGTCTTCGACGAGGGCGGCCGAGGGCTGCTCCTGGTGGCCCAGCTCGCCGAGCGGTGGGGAACGCGCCACGCCCGCCGCGGCAAGACGGTCTGGGCCGAACTGAGCGACTCCGCCGAACTCCCGCTGCTCGCCTTCGCCGAGGACTGAGCCGGTCGCGCGTCCGGTTCCCGCGCGCGGGTGCGCATCTCTCCCGATAGAACCGCCCCGGCCTGGGCACACGCTGGATGATCTTCGCTGTCGTACCCGGGAGGACGCACCCGCCATGGCCGTACCGCCGCACGTTCCGCAGCCCGCGCGCAGTCCGCGTCGGTTCGAACTTCGTTCCACGGCCGTGTACTTCGTCCTGCTCGCCATCCTGCTGACCCTGCTCGGCACGGTCGCCCGCACCGCGACGGCCGCCGCGCAGCAGCGTCCCGGCTGGGCCGTCTCGCTCGTGCTCGTCTGTGCCGCCAGTGTCGTGGCCGGCCGTCGCGGACGGCGCCGGTTCTCGGCGGCCAGGCTCGCGCGCCGCGCCGCGAAGTCCCTGGAGGAGGCCACCGAGACGGTGGTCGACGCCCTCGAGACCGCGCCGCCGGCCGTCGCCTCCGGTCCGGCCGTGTCCCGGGCGGACTTCGTCGGCGGGAGTCTCGACGTGGAGCCGACGATCCCGCTCGATCGGCCGCTCGGGCAGATCACCGAGCACCCCCTCGACGACGAGCCGGCCGTCACCGAGGAGATCGAGTACGAGGAGCTGGACCCCTACGAGTTCGAGGAGGCGATAGCCGAGCTGTGCCGGCGCGACGGCTGCACCGAGGTCGAGGTCGTCGGCGGGGCCGGTGATCTGGGCGCCGACGTCGTGGCGAGGACGCCGGACGGACGGGTGCTGGTCATCCAGTGCAAGCGGTACTGCGACACCAACCGCGTCGGCTCGCAGGACATGCAGCGCTTCGGCGGGACGTGTTTCGCCGTGCACGGGGCCGAGTTCGCGGCCGTCGTCACCACGGGCGACTTCACCGGGCCCGCCGTCGAGTACGCGCGGCAATGCGGCATCGTGTGTGTGGACGGCGAGGATCTCGGGCGCTGGCAGGACGCGGCGGGCCCGCGGCCGTGGGAGCCGGAGTTCGTGGCGGAGTGAACCCGTGACCGTCGTAGGGATCCGGGTGTGCGGTGAGAGAGGCGGCGAGGGGCAGTGCGCGAGGAAGCGGGCGAAGGAACGGTCGGGGAAACGGGCGCAGGCGCGGAAGGCGGGGCGGGGAGCGCGTCCGCGCTGGTGGTCCGGCGACGGCCGGCCGGCTCGCCGGGCGCCGCGGTCCTGGTCCTGCACGGCGGCCGGGAGCACAGCCGGGAGGCGTCACGGGGCAGGCACCTGGCCGCCCTGCGGATGCGTCCCGTCCTGCGGGCTGCCGTCGCCGCGACGGACCGCGAGGACGTGCTGGTCGGCGAGGTGCGCTACCGCTACCGGGGCTGGAACACGACCGCCGATCCCGTGCACGACACCGTACGGGCCCTCGAAGAACTGCGCCGGACGGCAGGCGACGTGCCCGTGACCCTGGTGGGCCACTCGATGGGGGGCCGGGCGGCGCTCCGGGCGGCGGCCGACCCGGCGGTGCGCGGTGTTCTCGCGCTGGCGCCGTGGTGCCCGCCCGGCGAACCCGTCGGCCATCTCGGCGGGAAGCGGATCGTCGTGCTGCACGGGGACCGTGACCGGGTGACCGATCCGGGGGAGTCCGCCGACTACGTCCGGCGGGCCCGGCGGGCCGCGGCGCAGGCGGGGATCGTCCTCGTCCGCGGCGGTGACCACGCCATGCTCCGGCGCTGCGCCGACTGGCATCGTGCCACCGCCGCGATCGTCGCCCAACTCCTGCGGCCCGAGGGGGTCGTCGAGGGCCTCGCCGGCGAGGCCTGCGCTGCGGACGGCCCCCTGACGTGGTGACAGCGGGCGGAGCGCACGCCCACGGCCGGGGAGCCGGGCCGGCGCGACCGGGGAGCGGCCGGGGCGGTTTCGGCGCTCTCGCGGGGCGCCTCTCCGCCGGCCTCCGCCACCGCTCCCGGGCCCCCATGTCACCCGCACCCGGGCCATCGGGGACAATACGATGACGTCACCACCGGCGGTTCGGCTGTCGAACCGTCAGGGGACGTCACAAAAGCGCCGGTTCGCTCCGTCGGATCGTCGGCCGTGTCCGAAGCAAGTCCTGCCGCGTCGGCCTGCCCGACCGTCCACGAAAGCAGAGCCCCCTCGGTGATCCCCGTCTTCGACGACACCCCGATCTACCACCGCCTCATCATCGAACGCGGCGACGTGCCCGCCCAGGTGAAGGGCGAGGCCGAACGCATCAAGCGAGACCTGGACCGGGTCATGAGCGCCCCGTCCTCCTTCACACCCGGCCTGCCCGCCCAGCGGTCGTTCTTCTCGTGAGCCTCTGAGCCTCTGAGCCTCTGAGCCTCCGAAGCCTTACGGTTCTGCCGCTCTGCGGTGCTGACGCTCTGAGGCTCCGACGCTTTGAACCGCGAAACCGCGGAAGTCCGAGGATCCGAGCTTCGAGGCCGTCGAGGACGTCCGTCCGGGCCCCGGTCCGTCCTGGGTATCGTGGGCCCGCCCGGCGCTCGCGGGGCACCCGACCAGGGACGATCCGAGGAGAGCCGTGAACGAGGGCGAAGTCGTCACCGTGCCCCGACCGTTGACGCTGCCCGACGGGCGGCCCGCGCTGGCGGCCTGGACCCTCGGCCCCGAGCTGAGGCACCTCAACCACGGCTCGTTCGGCGCCGTCCCACGGGTGGCGCAGGAGCGGCAGAACGCCCTGCGGGCGGAGATGGAACGTGCCCCGGTGGCGTGGTTCCCGTCGCTGCCGGGCCGGCTCGCCGAGGCCCGCGCCGCCGTGGCCGCCCGGCTGCGGACCGACGCGAAGGACCTGGCGCTCGTGCCGAACGCCAGCGCCGGGGCCAGCGTCGTCTACGCGGCCCTGGCCGCCCGGCCCGGCGGGGACATCGTGGTCACCGACCACGGCTACGGCGCCGTCACCATGGGCGCGCAGCGGCTGGCCCGTCGCTGGGGGACCGAAGTGCGCACGGCCCGGGTGCCGCTGGCGGCCGACGCCGAGCAGGCGTACCGGGCGGTCATGGCGCAGGTGGACGACCGTGTCGCCCTGATCGTCCTGGACCAGATCACCTCGGCGACGGCCCGGCTGATGCCCGTCGGACGCGTCGGAGCCGAGGCCGCGCGGCGCGGGATCACGCTGCTCGTCGACGGGGCGCACGCCCCCGGACTGCTGGCCGCGCCCCTGAACGGCCTGGTCTGCGACGCCTGGGTCGGCAACCTCCACAAATGGGGCTGTGCCCCGCGTGGCTCGGCGGCGCTCGTCGCCCGCGGACCGCTGCGCGCGGACCTCCATCCGTTGATCGACTCCTGGGGCGCGGCGGAACCCTTCCCCGACCGCTTCGACCACCAGGGCACGCTCGACGCGACCGGCTTCCTGGCCGCCCCCGCCGCGCTGGACTTCATCGACGACACCTGGGGCTGGGACACGGCCCGCCGGTACATGGACGAACTGGCGGACCACGGCGCCCGTGTCGTCGCGGAGGCCTTCGCCCGGATCGGGGCCCCGGCCGACCCCGTCGACGTCGGCATGCCCGTTCCCGGGATGCGGCTGGTCCGCCTGCCCGAGGGCCTGGGCACGAGCCGGATCGCCGCGGACGCCCTGCGCGACCGCGCGACCGCCGAACTGGGCGTGGAGGCCGCGTTCACCAGCTTCGACGGACGCGGCTACCTCCGGCTGTCCGCCCATGTGTACAACACCCCCGACGACTACGGGTACTTCGCCGAGACGTGTGTGCCGGTCGTCGGGGAATGGGCCCGCGAGGCGAGGGAGGCGTAGACGGTCCCGGCCCTCAGCGGCCGTCGGGCGGGTGTCCCCGCCGCGCGGCCGCCGCCTCGTCGGCCCGGCCGCCGGCGCCGAGCAGCCCGGTGGGGCGCAACGGCTCCGAGGCCTCCAGGCGGGGCAGCGCGCGGCGGGTCCGGCGCAGCACCAGGGACGGCACCGCGGCCCGCGCCACCTGGACGAGGCGCAGCGAGGCCGGCACGTAGACGGCGGTGCGGCGGCGCTCCACGGCGGTGGCGAGGCGGGTCGCCACGAACTCCGGAGGGAGGACGCGCCGTGCGGGCGGCGGCATCCGGGCACGCAGCTCACGCAGCACCCCGTGCCGGTCGCCGTCCCGGATCATGTCGGTGTCGGTCCAGTTCAGATACGCGATGCCGACGGCCACGCCGTGGTGCGCCGTCTCGGCCCCCAGGGTGTGCGCGAAGGCCTCCACACCGGCCTTCGAGGCGCAGTAGGCGCTCATCAGCGGAGCGGCCCCGATCGAGGCCAGCGAGGCGATCTGGAGGTAGTAGCCCGCCGACTCCGTCAGGTCCGGCAGGAAGGCCCGTGCCGTCAGGGCGCTGCCCGTGACGTTGACGTCGACCACCCGCCGCCAGGAGGCCATGTCCGCGGAGGCGAACGGGCCCGCCTCCGCGATGCCCGCGTTCGCGACGACGACCGACGGAGGCCCCAGCCGCGTCCGGACCGCCTCGGCCGCCCTCTCCAGCGCCTCCCCGTCGGTGACGTCGGCCTCGACGGCCATCGCGGGCGTGGGCAGCGACGCGGCCACGGACCGCAGCGCCGCCCCCTCATGGCCGATCAGCGCCAGCCGGGCACCGCGCCGGGCTAGCTCCCGGGCCAGTGCCGCTCCCACTCCGCGGGCGGCTCCCGTGACCACGGCGGTGCGGCCTTCGAGGTGACTGTCGTGCACGGCGTGCTCCGTTCCTCGGGTTCTCCGTCTTCGGGGGTGCTCGGCCGAGCGGCGGGGACGGCGCGGGTCAGCCCGTGGACGGCTGTTTCGTGCCGGTGCGGTCCCGGCGGGCGAGCACCCGCTGCACGAGCGTCCCGCCGGGCGGGCGGTGCCGGCGCAGTGCGGCGCGGGCGGCGTTGGCGCCCGGCGCGCCGTGGACGCCGCCGCCGGGATGCGCGCCGGCGGAGGCCAGGAACAGGCCGCGCACCGGGGTCTCCGGGCGCCCGCTGCCGGGCAGCGGCCGGAAGAGGAGCTGCTGGTGCAGCGCGGTGGTCCCGCCGTTGATCGCGCCGCCGTGCAGATTGGCGTCGAGGGACTGGAGCGTCGGCGGGGCGAGGACGCGGCGGGCGCGGATCAGGGAGCGGAAGCCGGGAGCGAACCGCTCGACCTGGCGTTCGACCCGGTCGGCCATCAGTTCCTGCTCGCTCGCGTCCCAGGAGCCCATGAGCCCCTCGTCGCCCGCGTCGCCGTCCACCCGCTGGGGCACGTGGGTGTAGGCCCAGGCGGACTCGGTGCCGGCGGGGGAGCGCCCCGGGTCGGCGGTCGTCATCTGCCCGAACAGCGCGAAGGGACGGTCGGGGACCTGGCCCATGGCGATCTGGGCCGCGAACCGCGTGAGCTCGGTCGCGCCGTCGGCCAGGTGCACGGTCCCGGCCCGGCGCGCCGCCTCCGCCTGCCAGGGCACCGGCCCGTTCAGCGCCCAGTCGACCTTGAAGGTCGCGAAGTCCCACTGGAAGCGCTCCAGGTCGGCCAGCAGCTGGGAGGGCAGGTGTGCCGGCTCCAGCAGCGTGCCGTACAGGGCGGGGACGGAGACGTCGGCCAGCACCGCGCGGTCCGCGGCGACCCGCTCGCCGTCGGCGGTGCGCACCCCCACGGCCCGCCCGTCCCGGACCTCGATCCGGCTGACCCGCCGTCCGCAGTGCAGCTCGCCGCCACGGGCGCGCAGCCGCCGGACCAGGGCCTCGGTGAGGGCGCCGGAGCCGCCGGCCGGCACGGGAAAGCCGTAGGACTGGCCGAGCATGGCCATCAGCCAGCCGAAGCCGCCGCTGCCCGCGGCCTCCGGAGCGAGATCGGCGTGCAGCGCGTTGCCGGCCAGGAGCAGCCGGCCTCCCTCGCCCGCGAACTCCTCCTCGCCCAGTCGCCGCACCGGCAGGGCCAGCGTCCTGGCCATGCGCAGGCCGCCCGCGGCGCGCAGCCGGACCGCCAGCCGGGCCGTGGCCCGCACCGGCGGGAACGGGGTGAACAGCGCTTCGAGGATGTCCGGGCGAAGCTGCTCCCACACCTCGTGCAGGCGGCGCCAGGCGGCTCCGTCCCCGGCGTGGAAGGCGTCCAGGGAGCGCGCGGTGACCTCGACCCTGCGATCGAGGACCGCGCAGCCGCCGTCGGTGAGGGGGTGGGCCACGACGCTGGGCGCGTGGCTCCAGCGCAGACCGTGCTCGTGCAGCCGCAGCCCCGACAGGACCGGGGAGGCGACGGCCAGCGGGTAGAAGGAGCTGAAGAGGTCGCTGACGAACTCGGGATCCACCGAGCGGTCGTGCCGCACCGCGCCGCCCGGCTCCGGCTGCTCCTCGAGGACAGCCACACTCCAGCCCGCGTCCGCCAGCAGGTTCGCCGCCACCAGCCCGTTGGGTCCGGCGCCGATGACTACGGCGTCAGGCACGGCCGCCTCCCCCGGCTTGCGGGCGCGCCGCGGCCGGCGTCGCGCGGGCGCCCTCGGAGCGTCCGGCCTCGGGCTCGGCCTCGCACACCTTCGCCAGCCGGCCGAGCATGGCCCGGTGGCGGATCTGGGTCACCGCCTCCACGGCGGCGTTGTGCAGCAGTCCGCCGACGCCCTGCAGCGGATGCTCGTCCAGGATCACCAGACAGTGGCGGCCCCACGGCCGCAGCTCGAACGCGATCCTGGCCGTTCCCAACGCCCCCGCCCGCGCCTCCAGCTCCAGCACGTCCGGCTCCCGGCAACGCCGTACGACCGTCTCGTTGGACAAGGTGACGGGCCCTACCCGGATCTGGTAGGAGATCTTGGCGTCCACGTGGGGCCACTCGCCCGTCCTCTCGTGGGTCGACGACGTGCCCACCACCCATTCCGCGTAGCGGTCACCGTCGGCGAGGACGTCCCACACCGTCTGCGGACTCGCCTTGACCAGCCGATGCCTCACCGCCACCGTGCACCTCCCGCAGTCGCTGACACATGGCTCGCCGAGTGCCCGTATCGCCGAAGGCCAACCGCAGGGAGGGCAGGTCGCGCCGCCGGTGAACCCACCCGTTGTCAGTGCCGTCATGAAGGATGCCCCACATGAGATCAACTTCGCCTCAACCGGGTAGTCGGTCTCATGTCCCCGCCGAGGAAAGGTCACCGATCATGCCGCCCACCGCCGTCCAGCCGCAGATCCTCGACGTCCGTTCCGACGCGCACCCCTGGTGGCGTCGGCACGAGGAGGCACCCGGCGCGGCGGGCACGATCGGCACGGCGGCGGGCGTGCCGCGTCAGCGCGGCCCGCTTCCGCTCGGCCGCGAGGAGAAGCCCCGCCCGGCGACGCGTCCCGCCCCGCGCCCCGCCCGCCCGGACGACGGCGGTACGGTCCGCGACGGACGCCCGGCCCGCCCCGGTGTGTCGACGGGTCGCCCCGGTGTGACGCCGGCCCGCCCCGCTGTGTCGTCAGGTCGCGCCGGGGTGTCGCCGGGCCGCGCCGGGGTCGATGTGCTGCGCATCATCTCCGACCCGCGCACCCCCGTGTTCGTCACCGAGCACGCCGGCGGACGCCGTGTGTACGGCTACTGGCGGCCGCTGGACGCCGACAGCGGCCGGGGCGGCTGCTACGTCGCCCTGTCCGCCACCGAGTGCGACGAGCTGTACGCGGCCGGCCGGATCACGGTCGGCGAGCCCGTCACGGACCCGACGAAGACCACCTACCGGGTCCGCGCCGCCCGCACCCAGAGCGCGGGCGCGCGCACCCCGGCCGCCCGTCCCGCGGCCGTGCCGGTGCGGACGACGGCGGCCCGGGGACGCGCGGCGTGAGCGGACGGCAGACGGGGACGCGGCCGGTCCGCCCGGCCGGCCCGCCTGAACGGCGCGTTCGGGGGTAACCGCACGACAGCGGACACAGCACGCCGACGGCTACGCCGGCAGGCGAGCCGACAGACAAGGGGAGGACGAAGATGGGCGTCATTCAGCGCATCAAGGAGTTCAGCAGGAGCCCGCAGGGGCGGCGCACGATGGAGCAGGCTCGGCGTGCGGCGGCCGACCCGCGCCGTCGGGCCCAGGCGCGCGGCCTGTTGGCCCGTCTGCGGACGCGACGCTGACTGCGGCGGAGCCTTTAGGGGATGATCGGCTTCGATCACACGTCAATACCTAGGCGTCGTAGGTCTTTTGCAAGGAACTCAGGGCTCACAGGGGACCTTCAGCTGATTCCTGCTTCTTTCATTGACAGTGGAAAATAAGGGCCCTAGGTTCCCGGCCATGCCCTCGTCCTTCGCCGCGCACCCCGCCGAGACGTTCCCCGCCGCAACACCGGCCGCTTCGCAGATCTTCACCACCGTCCTGTCCCGGGGCCCGCTCACCCGCCTGGAACTGGCCCGGCGCGCCGGACTGTCGGCGGCGGCCGTCACCAAGGCGGTCCGGCCGCTGATCGAGTCGGGGTACCTGGTGGAGGACGCGGACACGGAGGCCCGCACGGCCCTCGGCCGACCCGCGAACCTGGTGCGGGTCGACGGGGGCCGCGCGCTGTTCCTCGGACTCAAGCTCACCGGAGACGCGGTCTTCGCGGTGCTCACGGACCTGCGCTGCCGGATCCTGCTCGCCCGCCGGGCACCGCTGAGCGACCGTGCCGCCCGGGCGGTCCTGGCGTCGACCGCGGAGGTCGTGCGGGAACTGCTGACCGAGGCGGACGGCTACGGCGTACGCGTCATGGGGCTGGGCGTCGCCGTCTCCGGCGACGTGGACCGCGCTGCGGGCGTGGTGCGCTACTCGCCGTTCCTGGACTGGCGTGACGTGCCGCTCGCCGAACTCGCCTCCGCCGTCACCGGTCTGCCGGTCACCGTCGACAACGACGTACGGGCCCTCACCGTCGCCGAGCAGTGGTTCGGCGCCGGCGTGGGTCTGTCGAACTTCGCCGTGGTGACCGTCGGCGCGGGCGTCGGCTGCGGCCTCGTGGTCCACGGCCGGGTGGTCGCCGGAGCGCACGGAGTGGCGGGCGAGATCGGCCATGTCACCGTCGACCCGGACGGACCGCTCTGCCACTGCGGCAACCGCGGCTGCGTCGAGGCGATCGCCGCGGACCCGGCGATCCTCACCCGGATCCGCGAGCGGACCGGCGTCGAGGTCACCGACACCGCCGAGGCCGTCGGCCTCGCCCGCCGGGGCGACGTCCACGCCCGCGAGGCCTACGCACGGGCCGGGGACGCGATCGGCCGCGGCATCGCCACCGTGGCCAACCTGCTCGGCCCGGAACGCGTCCTCATCTCCGGTGAGGGCCTGGCCGCCTACGACCTCTTCGCCGACCAGATCCGCGGCGCCTTCGCGGCGGCCGCCTTCGGCTCGGCCGCGCAGTGCGACCTGCAGACCCGCCCACTGCCCTTCGAGGAGTGGGCCCGCGGCGCCGCGGCGACCGCCATCCAGTCCTTCATCACCGAGCCGAACTGACCGCACGAGCAGCGTCCCCGCCCGCTCCGGCGCGGTTCGGCAGCGAGCCTGCCGTCGGCGCGGGGGCGTGAACCGGGCCGACCCGAGCCGCTCCGCCGAACCCCGCCCCACCCCCACCCCTGGAGGTCAGACCCATGCGGTCACCCTCGCACTCCGCCCTGCCCGCACGCGCCCTGAGAGCCGCCGTCGTCCTGGCGCTCGCCGTGGGCACCGCCACCGCCGTCCCCGCCGCGCACGCCGAGACGGCCGAGACCGCCGCGCCGGAGCCGGCCGCCAAGCCGTACATGGGCTGGTCGAGTTGGAGCATGCAGTCCTCCAAGTACCCGGGTCTCAACCCCGACGGCGACTACAGCTACCTCACCGAGGCCAACGTCC
This sequence comes from Streptomyces sp. 3330, assembly GCF_031456635.1. Lineage (NCBI taxonomy): Bacteria > Bacillati > Actinomycetota > Actinomycetes > Kitasatosporales > Streptomycetaceae > Streptomyces > Streptomyces sp. 3330. The sequence continues at coordinate 5,424 of NZ_JAVDVA010000024.1, read as the reverse complement.
TGAAGCAGACCGACGCACTGGCCGCGAAACTCAAGAAGTACGGCTACGAGTACGTCAACATCGACGCCGGCTGGTGGCGCGACCAGGCCTGGAAGCCGGGGTTCGACGGGTACGCCCGGCAGAAGGCCGACCCGCGGCGCTTCCCCCGGGGCATGAAGGCCGTCGCCGACCACGTGCACGCCAAGGGCCTCAAGGCGGGGATCTACCTCCCCGTAGGCCTGGAGAAGGAGGCCTACGCCGACGGCAAGGCCCCGATCTGGAACGCCGAAGGCTGCACCACGGCCGACATCGTCCACGACGACCTGCGCACCACCAACGGCTGGGACAGCGCCTACAAGATCGACTTCTCCGACCCCTGCGCGCAGAAGTACATCGACTCCCAGGCGCGGATGTTCGCCGACTGGGGCTACGACTTCCTCAAGCTGGACGGCGTCGGCCCCGGTTCCTTCAAGAGCGGCGAGAACTACGACAACGTTGCCGACGTGGCCTCCTGGCAGAAGGCGATCGCCGCCACCGGACGCCCGATCCACCTCGAGGTGTCCTGGTCCCTCGACATCGGACACGCCGCCGACTGGAAGAAGTACTCCGACGGCTGGCGCATCGACACGGACGTCGAGTGCTACTGCAACACGCTGGTCTCGTGGGAGAACTCCGTCGACGACCGCTTCGACGACCTCCCCGCCTGGGCCCGCCACGCCGGCCCCGGAGGCTGGAACGACCTCGACTCGCTCGACGTCGGCAACGGCGCCATGGACGGCCTGACCAAGGCCGAACGGCAGACCTACGCCACCCTGTGGGCCATCGCCAAGTCACCGCTCTACACCGGCGACGACCTCACCCGCCTGGACTCCTACGGCCTGTCCCTGCTGACCAACCGGGAGGTCATCGCCGTCAACCAGGGTGCCGCGCCGCCCGCGCACCCGGTCACCCCGTCCGATCCCCAGCGCGTGTGGGCGGCACGGAACCCCGACGGCACCTACACCGTCGCCCTGTTCAACCTGGCCGACGCGCCGGCCTCGGTCGGCGCCGACTGGACGACGCTCGGCTTCACCGGCAAGGCGGCCGTCCGGGACCTGTGGAACCACGAGGACCTCGGCACCTACCGGAACCGGATCACCCAGGCACTGCCCGCCCACGGCTCCCGCCTGTTCACCGTCACCCCGCGCGGCGGCGCGGTCGAACGCACCGGCCACGAGGCCGAGGCCCCGGCCAACACCCTCGCGGGCAACGCCTCCGTGGCCGACTGCTCCACCTGCTCCGGCGACCGCAAGGTCGGCAACCTCTACCTCGGCGGCGCGCTGACCTTCACCGACGTCGTCGTCGACAAGCCGGGCACCTATCAGATCGAGGTCGCGTACATCAGCGGTGACGCCCGGACCGCCGCGGTCTCCGCCAACGGCGGCGGCGCCACCCGCCACACCTTCCCCGCCACCGGCGACTGGGGGACCGTCGCCCGCGTCCATGTGCCCGTGACGCTGAAGGCGGGCGCCAACACGGTCACCTTCGACAGCGGTTCGGGCTACGCGCCGGACATCGACCGGATCGACGTGCCGAAGACCCCCTGACGACACCCGGGGGCCCGGCACCGCGGCCGGGCCCCCTCCGACCTCCGGAGCCGCCATGAACCCCCGCCCGACGCACCCCGGCAGACGCGCCCTCCTCGCCGCGGGTCTCACCGCCGCGACCCTGGCCGGCCTGCCCGCCTTCACCGCCTCCGCCGCGCCCGTGCGGCCCACCGACGCGCCGCCGCCCACCGACGACACCCGGCACCGGCTCTGGTGGCGGGCCCCCGCCGACGAGCGCTCGATGATCGAACAGGGCCTGCCGGTCGGCAACGGCCGTCTCGGCGCCCTCGCGAGCAACGACCCCGGCCGGGAGCTGCTGCTGATCACCGACGCGACCCTGTGGACCGGCGGCCTCAACGACCGGCTGGACGCCGACGGCCAGTTCCCCTACGGCCGCGCCGACTTCGGCTCCTTCACCCTGCTGGCCCGGCTCACCGTGGACGTCCCCGACCACGACCTGTCCGCCGTCGACGACTACCGCCGTGCCCTCGACCTCTCCCAGGCCCTCCTCACGACGACGTACGTCCGCGCCGGGGTGACCTACCGGCGGCAGATCTTCGCCAGCCGCCCCGACGACGCGATCGTCCTGCACTTCACGCAGAGCGGCGGCGGCCGGTACACCGGGTCCGTGACCCTCGACGGCACGCACGGCGAGACCGGTGGCGACGCGGAGTCCTTCGGCGGCTCCTTCCCCGGCGGGCTGCGCTACGGGGCGGCCGTCACGGCGCGCGGAACCGGCGGCCGGGTGCGGGTGAACGGCGCACGCGTCGACTTCTCCGGCTGCACCGCGCTCACGGTGGTCGTCAGCGGCGGCACCAACTATGTCCCCGACGCCCGGGCGAAGTACCGCGACCTCTCCCTCGACCCCGAGAAGCTGGCCCGTACGAAGGTCCGGGCGGCCGCCGCCCACCCGGCCGGGACCCTGCTGCGCACCCACGTCGCCGACTACCGCGCCCTCTACGGCCGACTCGACCTCTCGCTCGGCACGTCGACCGCGCGACAGCGCGCCCTCGACACCTGGGAGCGCCTCGCCGCTCGCGCCCGCGACCGCACACCCGATCCCGAACTCGAAGCCGCGTACCTCCAGTTCGGCCGCTACCTGATGATCTCCGGATCCCGGGGCAGCCTTCCCCTCAACCTCCAGGGACTGTGGCTGGACGGCAACGACCCGGACTGGATGGGCGATTACCACACCGACATCAACCTCCAGATGAACTACTGGATGGCGGACCGCACCGGCCTGTCCCCGTGCTTCGACGCCCTCACCGACTACTGCCTCGCCCAACTGCCCTCCTGGACCGCCCTCACCCGGTCCCTGTTCGACGACCCGCGCAACCGCTACCGCAACTCCAGCGGAAAGAACGCCGGCTGGACCGTGGCGATCTCCACCAACCCGCACGGCGGGATGGGCTGGTGGTGGCACCCCGCGGGCAACGCCTGGCTCGCCAACACCCTCTGGGAGCACTACGAGTTCACCGGCTCCCGCACCCACCTGGAGAAGATCTACCCGCTGCTGAAGGGCGCCTGCGAGTTCTGGGAGGCACGGCTGCTGCCCACGACCCCGCCGGGCAGCACGCGTGAGGTCCTCGTCGCCGACAGCGACTGGTCGCCCGAACACGGCCCGCTCGACGCCCGGGGCATCACCTACGCCCAGGAGCTGGTGTGGGAGCTGTTCGGTCACTACCGGACCGCGGCGGGGGAGCTGGACAGGGACGCCGCCTACGCGGACACCGTCGCCGGCCTGCGCGCACGGCTGTACCTGCCGCAGGTGAGCCCGAAGACCGGGTGGCTGGAGGAGTGGATGTCACCCGACAACCTCGGGGAGACCACCCACCGGCACCTCTCCCCGCTCGTCGGCCTGTTCCCCGGCGACCGCATCCGCCCCGACGGCTCCACCCCGCGGGAGATCGTCGACGGAGCCACCGCCCTCCTCACCGCGCGCGGCATGGACAGCTTCGGCTGGGCGAACGCCTGGCGGGCGCTGTGCTGGGCCCGACTGAAGCAGGCGGAGAAGGCGTACGAGCTGGTCACGACCAACCTGCGTCCGTCGACCGGCGGCGCCAACGGCACCGCCTTCAACCTGTTCGACATCTACGAGGTCGAACAGGGCCGGGGCATCTTCCAGATCGACGCCAACTTCGGCACCCCGGCGGCGATGACGGAGATGCTCCTGTACTCCCGCCCCGGGCACCTCGAACTCCTGCCCGCGCTCCCCGACGCCTGGGCCGCCTCCGGGTATGTCACCGGTCTGCCCGCGCGCGGCGGGTTCGTCGTCGACCTGCGCTGGCGCGACGGCACGCCCACCTCGGCGCGGGTGCGCAGTGTCGGCGGCCGGACCACGACGGTGGCCCACGGGAAGACCTCCCGGACGGTGGACCTGCGGCCGGGGGAGTCCGTCACGCTGAAGGGCTTCGGACGGTGACCGCCCGCCGCAGGCCCGTCCGCGTGCTCCTCGCCGTCCTCGCCTTCCTGTCGGCGGCCGCCCTGCCGCAGGCCTTCCCGGCGGTCGCCCGCGCGGCGGACACCGGGGACGTCGTCACCTGGGCGGCCTCCGCCGACCGGCTGGGGGAGGGCGTGGCGGACCGCGGCTACCGGCTCGTCGTCCGCACCAGCGTCGGCGGCGACGACCTGCGGATCAGGCTCACGAACGCCTTCGGCGACCGGCCGGTGACCTTCGACAGCGTGTACGCGGGCGTGCGGCGGGAGGGCGCGACCCTGGTCCCGGGCAGCAACCGGCGGCTGAGCTTCGACGGCGCGCCCTCCGTCACGCTCCCCGCCGGGGGCACGGCGCTGAGCGACGCGCTGCCCGGCCGGCTGCCGGCCGCGACCGCCCTGGTGGTCAGCCTGTACTCGCCGGACGCGCAGGGCCCGGCGAGCGGTCACGGGATGGCCATGCAGACCTCCTACCTCACCCAGGGCGACCACGCCGCGCAGGAGAGCGGCGACCGGTGGAGCGCGACGACCGGATCCTGGTTCTACCTCGACTCCGTCTCCGTCCGCCCGAAGGCGCCGACGGGCGCGGTGGTCGTGCTCGGCGACTCCGTCACGGACGGCTGGCAGTCCACCACCGACCTCGACCGCCGCTGGCCCGACTACCTGGCGCGGCGGCTCCGAGGGGCGGACACCGAGGTCAAGGGCGTGGCCAACGAGGGGATCTCCGGCAACAAGGTCCTCGCGGACGGAGCCGGCCAGAGCGCGCTGAACCGGCTCCAGCGGGACGTGCTGTCCCAGCCGGGGGTGCGCACCGTGTTCCTCTTCGAGGGCGTCAACGACATCAAGGCGCACACCGGGGTGACCGCGCGGGACGTGATCGCCGGATACCGGGAGATCGTCCGCCGGGCGCACGCGGCCGGAAAGTGTGTCGTCGGCGCCACCGTGGGCCCCTTCGAGGGCTGGTCGGAGTGGGACCCGGACGCCGAGTCGGAACGCCAGGAGGTCAACGCGTTCATCCGGACCGGCGGCGGGTTCGACGCCGTCACCGACTTCGACCGCGTCCTGCGCAGCCCCTACGACCCCGAGCGGATCCTGCCGTTCTTCGACGGCGGCGACCATCTGCACCCCAACGACAAGGGGATGCAGGCGATGGCCGACGCGGTGGACCTGACGGCGCTCGACTGCACCTGAGCGCCTGCGCCCGGTCCTCGGCCACGTGTGGCGCCGGAGCACGAGCCTGCCCGGTGTCCCGTGCCCCGTGCCCCGTGCCGGTCATGTCCCGATGCCGTGGGCGAGGGGGCCGCGTCGGCTCCCCGCGCCGGGGGGGGGGGGGGGGGCCCCCCCCCCCCCGCCCCCCCCCCCCCCCCCCCCCCCCCCGGGGGCCCCCCCCCCCCCCCCCCCCCGCCCCCCCCCCCCGGCGCCGCCC
>NZ_JAVDVA010000023.1:0-146214 GCF_031456635.1 Streptomyces sp. 3330 | reverse complement strand
AAACGCCCGGTTACATTCCGAACCCGGAAGCTAAGCCTCACAGCGCCGATGGTACTGCAGGGGGGACCCTGTGGGAGAGTAGGACACCGCCGAACTCCTTTTAGAGCTCTGGCTCTTGGGCATACAGCCCAAGAGCCAGAGCTTTTTTGCGTTGGGGTAAGGTCAGGGGGCATCGTTGGCTCATTTCCTACTGGAGGCCCCCGGGTGGAGGTCCAGGAGACCCGCGTCCAGACAGACCGGGTCCTCACCATCCCGAACATCCTCAGCATGGCGCGTCTCGTCGGCGTACCCGTGTTCCTGTGGCTGATCCTCCGGCCTGAGTTCGGAGGCCCGCAGAGCGACGGATGGGCGCTGCTCGTGCTGGCCTTCAGCGGGATCACCGACTATCTGGACGGCAAGCTCGCCCGGCGCTGGAACCAGATCAGCAGCCTCGGCCGGCTCCTCGACCCTGCTGCGGACCGGCTCTACATTCTCTCGACCCTGGTCGGTCTCACCTGGCGGGAGATTCTCCCTGTCTGGTTGACGGCTGTACTTCTGGCCCGCGAGCTGCTGTTGCTCGTGATGGTCGCCATCCTCAGGCGGCACGGCTATCCGCCGCCGCAGGTGAACTTCCTGGGGAAGGCCGCGACCTTCAACCTGATGTACGCCTTCCCGCTGCTGCTGCTCAGTGACGGAAGCGGCTGGCTGGCGTCACTCGCTGCCATTTTCGGATGGGCGTTCGCCGGATGGGGTACAACGCTCTATTGGTGGGCAGGAGTCCTCTATGTGGTACAGGTCCGCCGCCTGGTTCGTGCGGACGCCGTGGCCGACTGACCTCGCCGATTGGCAGCTTCGCAGTGGCTCGATGGCCCGCGGACGAAAAGTGCGGGACAATCTGGATGGGTGAAGTCGGCTAGACAGTCGTCTCTATAGGAGGACGCTTCCGACATGAAGGCCGTCGTGATGGCCGGAGGCGAAGGCACGCGCCTTCGCCCTATGACCTCGAGCATGCCCAAGCCGCTCCTGCCGGTGGCCAACCGGCCGATCATGGAGCACGTTCTGAGGCTGCTCAAAAGGCATGGGCTCAACGAGACCGTCGTAACTGTTCAGTTCCTGGCGTCGCTGGTCAAGAACTACTTCGGTGACGGCGAAGAGCTCGGAATGGAGCTCAGCTATGCCAATGAGGAGAAGCCACTCGGTACCGCCGGAAGCGTCAAGAACGCCGAGGAGGCGTTGAAGGACGACGCCTTCGTCGTCATCTCCGGTGATGCCCTCACTGACTTCGACCTCACCGAGCTGATCAACTTCCACAAGGAAAAGGGCGCCCTGGTCACCGTCTGTCTGACGCGTGTGCCCAATCCGCTGGAATTCGGCATCACCATCGTCGACGAAGAGGGCAAGGTCGAGCGTTTCCTCGAGAAACCCACCTGGGGCCAGGTCTTCTCGGACACGGTGAACACGGGCATCTACGTCATGGAGCCGGAGGTCTTCGACTATGTCGAGGCCGATGTGCCCGTCGACTGGTCCGGAGACGTCTTCCCGCAGCTGATGAAGGAGGGGAAGCCGGTCTACGGCTTCATCGCCGAAGGCTACTGGGAGGACGTGGGCACGCACGAGAGCTACGTGAAGGCCCAGGCCGACGTGCTCGAAGGCAAGGTCGACGTCGAGATCGACGGTTTCGAGATCTCGCCCGGCGTGTGGGTGGCCGAGGGTGCCGAGGTGCATCCCGACGCCGTTCTGCGCGGCCCTCTCTACATCGGGGACTACGCGAAGGTGGAGGCCGGCGCGGAAATCCGCGAACACTCCGTCATCGGCTCCAACGTGGTCGTCAAGAGCGGTGCCTTCCTGCACAAGGCCGTCGTGCACGACAACGTGTACGTCGGTGAGCACAGCAATCTCCGCGGCTGTGTCGTCGGGAAGAACACCGACATCATGCGAGCGGCCCGGATCGAGGACGGCGCCGTCATCGGTGACGAATGCCTGATCGGTGAAGAATCGATCGTGCAGGGCAACGTGCGGGTCTATCCCTTCAAGACCATCGAGGCCGGCGCATTCGTCAACACCTCGGTGATCTGGGAGTCCCGTGGGCAGGCGCACCTGTTCGGCGCTCGTGGGGTGTCCGGAATCCTGAACGTCGAGATCACGCCCGAGCTCGCCGTCCGCCTCGCGGGCGCGTACGCCACGACCCTGAAGAAGGGGTCCACGGTCACCACGGCCCGAGACCATTCGCGTGGTGCCCGTGCGCTGAAGCGGGCGGTCATTTCCGCGCTGCAGGCCAGTGCCATCGACGTACGGGACCTGGAGAACGTACCGCTGCCCGTGGCGCGGCAGCAGACGGCGCGGGGGAGTGCCGGCGGCATCATGATCCGGACCTCACCCGGGGTGCCGGACTCCGTCGACATCATGTTCTTCGACGGCCAGGGCGCGGACCTGTCGCAGGGCAGTCAGCGCAAGCTGGACCGGGTGTTCGCGCGGCAGGAGTACCGCCGGGCGTTCCCCGGAGAGATCGGCGACCTGCACTTCCCGGCCAGCGTCTTCGACTCGTACACCGGGTCGCTGCTGCGGAACGTGGACACGACAGGCATCGCCGAGTCCGGTCTGAAGGTCGTGGTGGACGCCTCGAACGGCAGTGCCGGGCTGGTGCTGCCGAGCCTCCTCGGGAAGCTCGGGGTGGACTCGCTGACCGTCAACCCCGGTCTGAACGAGGCCAGGCCGACGGAGACGAGCGACCAGCGGCGTTCCGGGCTCGTCCGGCTGGGAGAGATCGTGGCCTCGTCGCGGGCCGCGTTCGGCGTGCGGTTCGACCCGGTGGGTGAGCGGCTCTCGCTCGTCGACGAGAAGGGCCGGATCATCGAGGACGACCGGGCGCTCCTGGTGCTGCTCGACCTGGTGGCCGCGGAGCGGCGCAGCGGGCGGGTCGCCCTGCCGGTGACCACGACGAGGATCGCCGAGCAGGTGGCGGCGTACCACGGGACGCAGGTCGAGTGGACGACGACCTCGCCGGACGACCTCACCCGGGTCGGGCGGGACGAGACGGCCATCTTCGGCGGGGACGGCAAGGGCGGCTTCATCGTCCCGGAGTTCAGCAGCGTCTTCGACGGCACGGCGGCCTTCGTACGGTTGATCGGGCTGGTGGCGCGCACGCAGCTCACCCTCAGCCAGATCGACGCGCGGATTCCGCGGGCGCACGTCCTGAAGCGGGATCTGGCGACCCCGTGGGCGGTCAAGGGCCTGGTGATGCGGCGGGTCGTGGAAGTGGCCGGAGACCGCTTCGTGGACACCACCGACGGCGTCCGGGTGGTGGAGACGGACGGGCGCTGGGTGATGGTGCTGCCGGACCCGGCCGAGGCCGTCACCCACCTGTGGGCGGAGGGGCCGGACGACGCGTCCGCGCAGGCCCTGCTCGACGAGTGGTCGGCGGTCGTGGACAGCGCGGGACGCTGAATCACGCACACACGCGCGTGCCGGACAAGTGTCCCCAAGGGGGCCTGTCCGGCACGCCGGTAGGGCCATTCGGAGGTACTGGGCGCGACGTGCGACGATGTGCGGCATGCCGCAGCAGCCCCCCGTTCGGAGCACACCCGCGCGCGTGTCGCGCCCGGACGCGTCCATGTCGCTGCTCACCAACGTCATGGACCACAGCCTCGACGACGGTTACGCCGAGGCCGCCGCCCGTAAACAGGCCGAGGGCGCCGGCGGGCTGCCCAGGACGGTGCGGGCGAAGCTGGGTCTCGCCGTGGGCCTGGTGCTCGCGGCCCTCGTGGTCACCGTCGGAGCGGCGCAGGCGCGCGTCGCGGCGCCGGTCGTCGCGAAGGAGCGCGAGGAGCTCATCGACCGTATCGATCGTGAGACCGAAGCCGCCGACGAGCTCGAGAGCACCGTCGACAAGCTCCGCGACGATGTGAGCAGCCGGCAGCAGGAGGCGCTCAAGCAGAGCGGCGGCGGTGACCAGGCGGATCTGGTGGGCATCCTGTCGGGCGCCGTCGAGGTGCACGGGCCCGGCGTCAAGCTGGTCGTGGACGACGCCAAGGAAGCCAGCACGGGCGGTGACGGTGACCCGCGGGAGACGACCGGCTTCTCCGACACCGGACGGGTCCGGGACCGTGACATGCAGCGCGTGGTCAACGGCCTGTGGGAATCGGGCGCCGAGGCCGTCTCCATCAACGGACAACGGCTGACGGCGCTGTCGGCGATCAGGGCCGCGGGTGAGGCGATACTGGTCGACAACAAGCCGCTGGTCCCGCCGTACACGGTGCTCGCGGTGGGGGACGGCAAGAACCTGAGCACCCGGTTCCAGAACAGCCCGGACGGGCTGTATCTGAACGCCTTGCAGGAGAACTACGGCATCCGGACGGCCATCTCCGTGGCGGACGACGTCCGGCTGCCCGCCGCACCGAGTGTGATCGTACGTACAGCGCAGCCGAAGACTGAGAAGGGCACATCGTGATCGCCGTACTGGGCCTCGTCGTGGGAGTGGTGGCCGGCCTGTTGGTCCAGCCCGAGGTGCCGGCAGCCGTCGTGCCGTACCTGCCGATCGCCGTGGTGGCGGCGTTGGACGCCGTGTTCGGCGGGCTTCGGGCGATGCTCGACGGGATCTTCGACGACAAGGTCTTCGTGGTGTCGTTCCTGTCGAACGTGGTGGTGGCCGCGCTGATCGTGTTCCTGGGTGACGAGTTGGGCGTGGGGTCGCAGCTGTCCACCGGGGTCGTGGTCGTCCTCGGTATCCGGATCTTCTCCAACGCCGCGGCGATCCGCCGGCACGTCTTCCGGGCGTGAGGCGGATGAGCAACCAGGACGAGACGCCCGAGTACCGGCTCCGCAAGGAGCTGCCCGACGAGGTCCCGGTGGCGCCGGCCGCGGACGACGCGGCCGAGAAGCCGGCCGAGCCCGCGCTGACCGGCCGGCAGCGGATGGTGCAGGGGCTGTGGCCGCCGCGGGTGTCGCGGGCCCAACTCATCGTCGCCCTGCTGCTGTTCGGGCTGGGCTTCGGCCTGGCGGTGCAGGTCGCCTCCAACAGCGACAGCGGAAACGCGCTGCGCGGCGCGCGCCAGGAAGATCTTGTTCGCATTCTCGATGAACTCGATGACCGCAGTCAGCGTCTTGAGGACGAGAAGCAAGGGCTCGAGAAGCAGCAGCAGGAGCTGGAGAACAGCTCCGACCAGGCCGAGGAGGCCCGGAAGCAGACGGTCGAGAAGGAGAAACAACTCGGCATTCTGGCGGGCACGGTGGCTGCGCAGGGTCCGGGCATCACGATGACCATCGCGGACACGAAGGGGACGGTCGAGGCGGACATGCTGCTCGACGCGATCCAGGAGCTGCGCGCGGCCGGGGCCGAGGCGATCCAGGTGAACGGGGTGCGGGTCGTGGCCGACACCTTTCTGACGGATTCGGGCAAGAGCGTGAGCGTCGACGGGAACAAGATCAACACGCCCTTTCGTTTCAAGGTCATCGGCAACCCGCAGGACCTCGAGCCGGCGCTGAACATCCCTGGAGGAGTGGTGCAGACTCTCGAGAAGGAGCAGGCCACGGTGACCGTCGAGCGGTCGGACAAGATCGTCGTGGATGCCTTGCGAGCGGCGAAGCAGCCTGACTACGCTCGGTCGTCGGGCCAGTGAACCGGGGGTGCATGGCGGGCATCCGGCAAGGGCATGAGGTTGCGGGGGGTCGACGCACCGATCGGGTGGTGCGTGGTGGAAACTGTCTGGTGGACACGGACGTTGTGAAGGTGTCCGGGTCGACCGGTGTATTCAGTCAGGGTTCGTCCTGCCCCACGGGCGGGTCTGTTTCGGTCAAGGGGAATCGCCCGTGAAGTTGTTTGCGAAGTTGTTCGGCAAGAGCGCGCGAGAGGGTAGCGACAACGCGACCGCTCGCCATCGCGCACAGCCTGACGCGGAAGGTCAGCGGCCGCTGTTCAGGGATCAGGTGGCTGGTCCGGGCGGCGACATTTCCGGAGGCCAGGGCGCGGCGTCTGTTGACCCTGCCCAGTCCGGCGGCATAGGTTTCGGCCAACCGTCAACCTCAAGTACGGGTGGAGGGTTTTCTCCCATGTCGGCCCTGGTGTGTACGAGGTGCGGTAACCGCAACGCGGAGAACAGCCGCTTCTGCTCCAACTGCGGCGCGCCGCTGCGCCCCGGGCTGACGCCCGAGCGCCCGTCGGAGACGACCTCCACCATCTCCATCTCCGGTCTCGAGGCCTACGACGCCGAGGTCACCGGTCAGACGCAGCTGCCCGCGCTCTCCCCCGAGGCGCAGGCCGCGGTGGACGCGCTGCCGCTGGGTTCCGCCCTGCTGGTCGTGCGGCGCGGTCCGAACTCGGGAAGCCGCTTCCTGCTGGACGGCGACCTGACGACGGCCGGCCGTCACCCGCAGAGCGACATCTTCCTGGACGACGTGACGGTCTCGCGTCGCCACGTGGAGTTCCGGCGCAATCCGGACGGTACGTTCAAGGTGGCGGACGTCGGCAGTCTGAACGGCACGTACGTCAACCGGGAGCGGATCGACGAGGTCCCGCTGTCGAACGGTGACGAGGTGCAGATCGGCAAGTACCGGCTGGTCTTCTACGCGAGCCAGCGGGGCTACTGACCGGCCCCCGGGCACCGTCCGGGGGGACTCCCCAGGGAAGGTCCATGCTTCATACACCGAGGGGCGGTGTCGGACACGGCACCGCCGCCGCGGACGGTGGTTCGATGAGCATCGGCACCGTGCTGAACGCGCTGCGCGACGAGTTTCCCGAAGTCACCATCTCCAAGATCCGTTTCCTGGAGTCGGAAGGGCTCATCGAGCCGCAGCGGACCCCTTCGGGGTACCGGAAGTTCAGTGTGCAGGACGTCGAGCGCCTCGGCCACGTGCTGCGGATGCAGCGGGACCACTATCTGCCGCTCAAGGTCATCCGTGAGCACCTGGAGGCCGTGGAGCGCGGTGAGGCGGCGCCGCTGCCGACCGTGGGCCGGCAACGGGACGGCGAGGTCGCTCCGGAGGCGCCGGAGGGGCCCACCGTCGCCAGGATCGGCCGGTCCGAGCTGCTGGCTGCCGCGGGCATCGGCGAGCCGGAACTCGAGGAATGGGAGTCGTACGGTCTCGTCGTGCCGCTGGAGGACGGGATCTACGACGCCGAGGCGGCCACGGTGGCGGCGCTCGTCGCCGAGCTGGGCAGATTCGGGATCGAGCCCCGGCACCTGCGGGTGATGAAGGCCGCGGCCGACCGTGAGGCCGGGCTCGTGGACCAGGTGGTGGCCCCGCTGAAGCGCCACCGCAATCCCCAGACCAGGGCCCACGCGCAGGACCGTACGAAGGAAATCGCGGGGCTGACGGTACGCCTGCACGCGGCCATGGTGCAGACCGCGCTCGGGGTGCGACTGCCCTGAGCGGGCGGTTTCGCCCTGGGCGGATCGGTCACCCGTTCCCGGCCCGACTACCCAAACGTCCCGGGCACGGCCTAGGGTTGCTGTGTGAACGAGCTCGATGTCGTAGGTGTCCGGGTCGAGATGCCCTCCAACCAACCGATCGTGCTGCTGCGTGAAGTGGGAGGCGACCGTTACCTCCCCATCTGGATCGGACCGGGTGAGGCGACGGCGATCGCCTTCGCCCAGCAGGGCATGGCCCCCGCGCGACCGCTGACCCACGACCTGTTCAAGGACGTGCTGGAGGCCGTCGGCCAGGAGCTGACCGAGGTGCGCATCACGGACCTGCGGGAGGGCGTCTTCTACGCGGAGCTGGTCTTCGCCAGCGGCGTCGAGGTGAGCGCGCGTCCGTCGGACGCCATAGCGCTGGCGTTGCGCACGGGGACGCCGATCTACGGCAGTGACACGGTCCTGGACGACGCGGGGATCGCCATCCCGGACGAGCAGGAGGACGAGGTGGAGAAGTTCCGCGAGTTTCTCGACCAGATCTCGCCCGAGGACTTCGGCACCAGCAATCAGTAGCCGGCACATGCGCGGAACGCGGGCGTCCTGCGGGGGGACGCCCGCCCTGTTTTCGGCAAATGCCAACGGCGAGTGAGAGCGTCCTACGGCTACTTCTCAGCGCATTCGGCTAGCCTTTCCCCGCGGTGGGGTGCGGGAAACCACTCTCAGGGTGATTATCACTCGGCGTGCCGAGTGTGGCGATCGTTGACGCACCCCTGGTGACTGCCTACCGTCGACAAGGCAGGTCAAGGACGGAGGTCGGCGTGAGAAGCAGCGGCGACGGTACGGCTGGGGGTGCCCCCGGACTCGGTGTCGGGGGGAGCGGTCCGTACCCTTCCCCGGGCTCTCCAGCACGCGCGAGCAGGGGGTATCCCCAGCAGACCAGCGCGACCGACCACGCTCCGCAGCGACCGGCGGCCGTGCCGAGCAGCGGAGGGGCGACGTCGATGGCGTCCGAGCAGATCGGCTATCGGGGTCCGACGGCCTGCGCGGCCGCGGGCATCACCTACCGCCAACTGGACTACTGGGCCCGCACCGGTCTGGTGGAGCCGAGCGTGCGGCCCGCCCACGGATCCGGCACGCAGCGTCTGTACAGCTTCCGGGACGTCGTCGTCCTGAAGATCGTCAAGCGCTTCCTGGACACCGGGGTGTCGCTGCAGAACATCCGCACCGCCGTGCAGCATCTGCGGGAACGCGGTTTCAGCGATCTGGAGCGCATGACACTGATGAGCGACGGCGCCACCGTCTACGAGTGCACGTCGCCGGACGAGGTGCACGCGCTGCTCCAGGGCGGTCAGGGCATCTTCGGGATCGCCGTGGGCGTGGTGTGGCGGGACGTCGAGAGCGCGCTGTCGCAGCTGCACGGGGAGCGGGTCGACACCGGGGAGACCCTCGTCGGGCACAATCCGGCCGACGAACTGGCCCGTCGGCGCAACCGGGCGGTCTGACCCCGCCGGAGGCGCGAGGGCGGCTGGACGACGTCATTGTCAGTGGCGTGGTGCAGCATCGGACATGTGAGAAACGCGCCCACGATCCTGCATCTCGACATGGATGCCTTCTTCGCCCAGGCGGAGCAGGCGTCCAAGCCGAGTCTGCGCGGGAAAGCCGTGGTCGTGGGCGGTCTGGGACCCCGCGGAGTGGTCGCGACCGCCTCCTACGAGGCGCGGGTCTTCGGGGTGCACTCGGCGATGCCCATGGCGCAAGCGCGTCGGCGGGCTCCCAACGCCGCCTATCTGGTGCCGCGCTTCGCGTTCTACCGGTCGATCAGCGAACAGGTCATGGGGCTGCTGCGGGCGCTGTCGCCGCTGGTGGAGCCGCTGAGCCTGGACGAGGCCTTCGTGGACCTGGACGCCGGGGGAGCGGCCTGGGACAGCGACTCGGCGCGGCTGGCGGGCATCAGGCTGCGCGCCGACATACGGGCCGTCACCGGGCTCACGGGTTCGGTGGGCCTGGCCTCCTGCAAGATGCTGGCGAAGATCGCCTCGGAGCAGGCGAAGCCCGACGGGCTGGTGCTCATCGAGCCGGGGACCGAGCGGGCCCTGCTCGGCCCGCTGTCGGTGCGGACCCTGCCGGGGGTCGGGCCGGCGACGGGGGACCATCTGCGCCGGGCCGGGATCACCACGATCGACGAGATCGCCGAGGCGGGTGAGGACGAGCTGGTGCGGCTGCTGGGCAAGGCGCACGGGCACGCGCTGTACGCCATGGCGCTGGCCCGCGACGACCGGCCCGTGGTGGCGGAGCGGGAGGCCAAGTCGGTGTCGGTCGAGGACACGTACGACGTGGACATCCATGACCGGGTCCGGGTGGAGCTGGAGGTGCAGCGGCTCGCGGACCGGTGTGTGCGCAGGCTGCGGGGCGCCGGTCTGTCGGGGCGGACCATCGTGCTGAAGGTGCGGCGGTACGACTTCTCCACGCTCACCCGGTCCGAGACCCTGCGCGGGCCCACCGACGATCCGGCGGTGGTCCGGGAGGCGGCGGCCCGGTTGCTGGACCCGGTGGACACGACCGGCGGGGTGCGGCTGCTCGGGGTGGGCGTCAGCGGACTGGCCGACTTCACGCAGGAGGATCTGTTCGCGCAGGCCGCCGAGGACCTGGCCGACGGGCCCGAGGAGGAACTCGCGGACGAGCCCGTGGGCGAGGTGCCGGTGCCGGTCGAGCGTCAGTGGCGCCCGGGACACGATGTGCGGCATGCCGAGCTCGGCCACGGATGGGTGCAGGGCAGCGGGCTGGGCCGGGTCACCGTGCGGTTCGAGACGCCCGAGTCGGAGCCGGGACGGGTGCGCACCTTCCGGACCGACGATCCGGGGCTGGAGCCGGCGGAACCGCTGCCGCTGGTGCGACGAAGACCTGACGACGAGGGCGGGGCCGCGGTGGCGGCGCCGTCAACGCAGCCGAAGGCGTCGGAGGCGGAGACCGGGAACTCCGCGTGAGGCGGATCAGTTACACAGAGTGAAGCGGTTCGCAGGGTGGGGTGGGTCGAAGCGGTGGCGGTGTCCCGTGCGGTGACACCGGTGACGGATGGGGAGCTGCATGAAGCTGCACGAGGGCCGGTTCGCGGATCCGGCCGGGGTGTCGCCGGAGCGCGAGGCCGAGATGCGCCGGGTGGTGGACCGGCTCACCCGGTGGGCCGGGAACCGGAGCGACGTGGTGGGGCTGCTGCTCGTCGGATCCTTCGCGCGGGGGACCGCGGGGCCCGACTCGGACGTGAACCTCGTGGTGCTGTCGACGGCGCCCGCCCGGTACGCGCAGGACGCCGGGTGGGCACGTGAGCCGGCCCTGGGGGAGGCGATCGGGATCCGGGAACGCGGGTCCGTCACCGCATGGCGGTATGCGACCGCCGCAGGGCTGGAGGTCGAGGTGGGCGTCGGTTCCGTCCGCTGGGCGCGGACCGATCCGGTCGACGCCGACACCCGGAGAGCCGTCACGGACGGCGCCCGGCCGTTGTACGACCCGGCCGGGATTCTCGGGGCGCTGATACGGGCCTGCGGCTGACGTGACTCACACACGACCGGGACGGCCGGTGCGACGGAGGCGGCTGAGCGGGGGAGGGACGGAAGGCTCAGCTGTCGTCCGTTCCCGCCAGTCGGCCGAAGTCGTGGTCCGGAAGCGGGGGAGCGGCGCCCACGTCGAGGCCGTAGTGGTGGTAGAGCTGCAGTTCCTGTTCCGGGGAGAGGTGGCGGCCCACGCCGAAGTCGGGAGCGTCCTTGATCAGGGCCCGGTCGAAGGGGATGTGCAGGGTGCCCTCGACCAGTCGGCTGGGCTCCAGGGGAACGAAGGCGTCGCGGGAGAACAGGCCGGTGCGTATGGCCGCCCACTCCGGGACTCCGGTGGCGTCGTCGAGATAGACCTCGTCGACGGTACCGATCTTGGCGCCGTTGCGGTCGAACGCCTTGCGGCCGATCAGGTTGCGCGGATCGATGTCGGTCTGCACGGGCCCTCCACTTGGTCGCAACTCATCCGTAAGCACTACAAAAGAGCACATTGGGACGAGTGGCCACTCGAGCGAGTCTCATTGACCCCGCTGGTAGTCTGACAATGGCTGCTGACACCGCGCGGGAGAGTCCTCCGGACATCACCGGAGGCGCCGAAGGAGCAAATCCTCCCCGGAATCTCTCAGGCTCACGTACCGCACGGACGAGGTCACTCTGGAAAGCAGGGCGGGTGCCGACGGCGTCGACGGTTCCCGCTCTCACCGACGGTGAAAGCCGGGTCCCCTCGGGCGACCCGGTGAAGCTCTCAGGTTGAGATGACAGAGGGGGAGGCCGTCCGGGTACCCACCGTGGTGACCCTCGAAGGTCGTGTCAGACCAGGAGGCCTCCGTAATGACCGCCCATCGCATTCCGCTCGCAGAGCTCGAGCAGGGAATTCCCTTCGAACAGCGCCACATCGGGCCCGACCTCGAAGCGCGGGCCAAGATGCTCGCACAGGTCGGCTACGGCTCGCTCGACGAGCTCACCGCCGCGGCGGTCCCGGATGTGATCAAGAACGCCGACGCGCTGGACCTGCCGGGTGCCCGCACCGAGGCCGAGGTGCTGGCCGAGCTGCGTTCGCTGGCCGACCGCAACCAGGTCCTCGACTCGATGATCGGCCTCGGCTACTACGGGACGTTCACGCCGCCCGTCATCCTGCGCAACGTCATGGAGAACCCGGCCTGGTACACGGCCTACACGCCGTACCAGCCGGAGATCTCCCAGGGCCGGCTCGAGGCGCTGCTGAACTTCCAGACCGTGGTCGCCGACCTGACCGGGCTGCCGACCTCCGGTGCGTCGCTGCTCGACGAGGGCACCGCTGCCGCCGAGGCGATGGCGCTGTCCCGGCGCATGGGGAAGAACAAGAAGGGCCTCTTCCTCATCGACGCGGACGCCCTGCCGCAGACCATCGCCGTGATCGAGACCCGCGCCGAGCCCGCGGGCGTGGAGGTCGTCGTCGCCGACCTGAGCGACGGCATCCCGGCGGAGATCGCCGCCCGGGAGATCAACGGCGTGCTCGTCCAGTACCCCGGCGCCTCGGGTGCCGTGCGTGACCTCAAGGCGCTCGTCGACCAGGCGCACGGGCTCGGCGCGCTCGTCACCGTGGCCGCCGATCTGCTCGCGCTGACGCTGCTGAAGTCGCCCGGCGAGCTGGGGGCGGACATCGCCGTCGGCACCACGCAGCGGTTCGGTGTGCCGATGGGCTTCGGCGGGCCGCACGCCGGTTACATGGCCGTCCGCGAGCAGTTCGCGCGCAGCCTGCCCGGGCGGCTGGTGGGCGTCTCGGTGGACGCCGACGGGCACAAGGCCTACCGGCTCGCGCTGCAGACGCGTGAGCAGCACATCCGGCGCGAGAAGGCCACCAGCAACATCTGCACCGCGCAGGTGCTGCTCGCGGTGATGGCGGGCATGTACGCCGTCTACCACGGCCCCGACGGGCTGCGGGCGATCGCCCGGCGCACGCACCGGTACGCCACGATCCTCGCCGCCGGGCTCGAGGCCGGCGGGGTCGAGGTCGTGCACGGGTCGTACTTCGACACCCTGACCGTGCGGGTTCCGGCGAAGGCCTCCGCGGTCGTCGCCGCCGCCCGGGAGCTCGGCGTCAACCTGCACCTCGTCGACGCCGACCAGGTGTCGATCGCCTGCGACGAGACGACCGCCCGGGCGCAGGTCCTCGCCGTCTGGGCCGCCTTCGGCGTGGAGGGCGACATCGAGTCGCTCGACGCGGCCACCGCGGACTCCCTGCCCGCCGGGCTGCTGCGGTCCGACGCGATCCTCACGCACCCCGTCTTCCACCAGCACCGTTCCGAGACCGCGATGCTGCGCTACCTGCGCAGGCTCGCCGACCGCGACTACGCGCTGGACCGGGGCATGATCCCGCTCGGCTCCTGCACGATGAAGCTCAACGCCACCACCGAGATGGAGCCGGTCACCTGGCCCGAGTTCGGTCAGCTGCACCCCTTCGCGCCTGCCGAGCAGGCGGAGGGCTACCTGACGCTCATCCGTGAGCTGGAGGAGCGGCTCGCCGAGGTCACCGGGTACGACAAGGTGTCCCTCCAGCCGAACGCCGGGTCGCAGGGTGAGCTGGCCGGGCTGCTCGCCGTCCGCGGGTACCACCGCGGCAACGGGGACGAGCAGCGGACCGTGTGCCTCATCCCGTCGTCCGCGCACGGCACGAACGCGGCCAGTGCCGTGATGGCCGGCATGAAGGTCGTCGTCGTGAAGACCGCCGAGGACGGCGAGATCGACGTCGAGGACCTGCGGGCGAAGATCGAGAAGCACCGCGACGAGCTGTCGGTGCTGATGATCACCTACCCGTCGACGCACGGGGTGTTCGAGGAGCACGTCGCCGACATCTGCGCCCAGGTGCACGAGGCGGGCGGCCAGGTGTACGTCGACGGCGCCAACCTCAACGCGCTCGTGGGCCTCGCCAAGCCCGGGCACTTCGGCGGCGACGTCTCGCACCTGAACCTGCACAAGACGTTCTGCATCCCGCACGGCGGCGGCGGCCCGGGTGTCGGACCCGTCGCCGTACGGTCGCACCTGGCGCCGTATCTGCCCAACCACCCGCTTCAGCCCGCGGCCGGGCCGGAGACCGGGGTGGGCCCGATCTCGGCGGCTCCCTGGGGTTCGGCGGGGATCCTGCCGATCTCGTGGGCGTACGTGCGGCTCATGGGCGGCGAAGGGCTCAAGCGGGCCACGCAGGTGGCCGTCCTGAGCGCCAACTACATCGCCAAGCGGCTGGAGCCGCACTACCCGGTGCTCTACAACGGGCCGGGCGGGCTGGTCGCGCACGAGTGCATCATCGACCTGCGTCCGCTGACCAAGGCGACCGGCGTGAGCGTCGACGACGTCGCCAAGCGGCTCATCGACTACGGCTTCCACGCGCCGACGATGTCGTTCCCGGTGGCCGGGACACTGATGATCGAGCCGACCGAGTCCGAGGACCTGATCGAGATCGACCGCTTCTGCGAGGCGATGATCGCCATCCGCGCGGAGATCGAGAAGGTCGGGGCCGGCGAGTGGCCGGCCGACGACAACCCGCTGCACGGCGCCCCGCACACCGCGGCCGCGCTGGGCGGGGAGTGGGAGCACGCGTACACGCGTGAGGAGGCCGTCTTCCCGGCCGGGGTGTCGGCCGCCGACAAGTACTGGCCGCCGGTGCGCCGGATCGACCAGGCCTTCGGCGACCGGAACCTGGTCTGCTCGTGCCCGCCGCTGGACGCGTACGAGGACTGATCCGCCGGGTGAGGGCCCCCGTCCGTTCCGGGCGGGGGCCTTCGCGCGTGTCAGGCCGTCGCCAGGGACACCTCGGTCGCCTTGATCAGCACGACGACGTCGGAGCCGACGAAGAGGCCCAGGTCGGTGGCCGCTTCCTTGGTGATCAGCGCGGTGATCACCCCCGCGTCCATGGAGACCTTCACCGAGGCCATGACCGCGCCGGTCACGAGGCCGGTGATCGTGCCGTCGAGCTGGTTGCGGATCGAGAGGCCGTCCACCCGGCCGGTGGCCAGGGACACCTCCGTCGACTTCACCAGGGCGTGGACGGCGGTGCCGGCGGTGAGGGCGAGTTGGTTCACGGCCTCCAGCGTGACGGCCGCCGTGAGGTCCTGGCCGCCGTCCAGATGGATCTTGACGGTGGCCATCACCTCGCCGGGATGGACGGCGGTCACGGTGCCGGGGAGTTGGTTGCGGATGCTCAGGCTCATGAGCGTCAACGGTAGGCCGCCGGACCCCTTGTGCGCGCTATGCGCGGTTGTGCGTCGCCCTGGCGGTGTCGAAACACCGCGGGTGGCGTCCCGACGCGTCGGGGGCATGCCGGGACTGCCAGGGGTGGGTCGGGGTCAGCCGGTGTGGACGCGGGGGCGGCGGTCGCGGTCCGGTTCGGCCTCGCGCAGGACCTCCCGGGTGACCGGTGCGACCTCGCCCTGGCCGAACAGGAAGAAGCGCAGGAAGTTGGCGAAGGGGTTGCCCTCGGTCCACTCGAAGTAGATGTGCGGGATGCAGCCGGTGGAGTCGCGGGTGTGCAGCAGCAGCGCGGCCAGGGCGTTGGAGATGGAGGAGGACTCCAGGGTCAGGACGCGGTAGCGGTTGTGCAGGACCTCGCCGCGCACGGTCAGTCCCGACTCGAACTCGGAGGGGTCGACGACCGTGACCTCGACGAAGACGAAGTCCTCGCCGGGGATGTCGTTGTCCTGCCGGATCTGTTCGATCTTGTCGCGGTACTCGGCCTTGTCGCGCCGGTCGGGCTCGTTGGCGATGAACCGAATCGTGCGGCTGGCCATATCCCGGATGAAACGTTCCGCCATGGAGTCCATCGTCACGCTGGTCACGCGCAGCTCGAAGGCGCGGGCCAGCCGGGACAGCAGCGACACCAGGATGATCCCCGCGATGAAGCAGGCGCCGATCTTCACGCCGTCGGGGCGCTCGATGACATTCACGACGGTGACGTAGAGCAGTACCGTCGAGACGACCGCGAAGCCGATGGTCCAGCCCCGCTGACCGGCGCGGCGGGCGGCGATGGTCACGGCGATGCCGGCCGAGGACATCAGGACGAGGACGCCGGTGGCGTAGGCGCCGCCCTGGGCGTCGACGTCGGCGTCGAAGATCCAGGTGACCAGGAAGGCGACCAGGGTGAAGACGATGACCATCGGGCGGACGGCGCGGGCCCAGTGCGGGGCCATGCCGTAGCGGGGGAGGTAGCGGGGCATCAGGTTGAGCAGGCCCGCCATCGCGGAGGCGCCGGCGAACCACAGGATGGCGATCGTCGACGCGTCGTAGACCGTGCCGAAGGCGTTGCCCAGGTACTCGTGGGCGAGGTAGGCGAGGGCGCGTCCGTTGGCCTGGCCGCCGGACTCGAACTCCTTCTCCGGGATGAGCACCGTGGTGATGAAACTGGTGGCGATCAGGAAGACGCTCATGATCAGGGCGGCCGTCGTCAGCAGCTTCTTCGTGTCCCGGATGCGGCCCCGGGGGTTCACCGCGGTGTCGTCCGGGTCGCCCTGGACGTGCGGCATGACCGCGACGCCGGTCTCGAAACCGGACAGGCCCAGCGCGAGCTTGGGGAAGACCAGCAGGGAGACGCCGATCATCGCGAACACGTTGCCGTGTTCGGCGGTCAGCGCGTCGGCCCAGTCGGTGACCACGTGCCCCTCGGTGACCACATGCCACAGACCGACGGCCACCACGACGACGTTCAGACCGAGATAGACGACGACCAGCGCGACCGCTACGCCGATGGCCTCCAGGAAGCCCTTGAGGAACACGGCGCCCAGCAGGGCGACGAGGACGAGCGTGATCACCATCTGCCGGTCGTGCAGGACGCCGGTCAGGTGCGGGTTCTCGACCAGGTGGGTCGAGGCGTCCGCCGCGGACAGGGTGATCGTGATCAGGAAGTCGGTGGCCGCGAACCCGAGCAGGGTCAGGACGAACAGCTTGCCCTTCCAGAAGGACAGCAGCCGTTCCAGCATCGCGATCGAGCCCTCGCCGTGCGGGCTCTCCTCGGCGACCCGCCGGTAGACCGGCAGGGCGCCCGCGAGCGTGACGACCACCAGGACGATCGTCGCCACCGGCGAGAGCAGGCCCGCCGCGAGGGCGGCGATGCCGGGCTGGTAGCCGAGGGTCGAGAAGTAGTCGACGCCGGTCAGGCACATCACCCGGTACCAGCGCTGGCCCTTGTGCTCGGGCGCGGCCGTGGTGTCGGGGGCCGCCTGGTGACCGTGGCCCTTGCCCATGTCGGACAGTCCCTCCAGCATCCAGGCGCGCAGGCGACCGGGAGGAGGGTGCTCGGTGGTGGCCATCGGGCGCTCCTGAAGTGCGGATCGGCGTGTGGTTTCGGCCATCACGCGGACGGCGGAATCAGCGTAAGCGGAGAGTGACGCCCGGGCCCCTGGATCATGGGCCGCATGGCGTCAAGCTTCCGTTAAGACTGGTCGGGGGGCGGACACGCAGCGTGACGCGCCGCTGCGTTCCCTTGCGGCCGCCGGGCCGTCGCCCCCGCCCGCTCCGTAAGGTTCGCCGATTGATCCGAATGTTTCGACGTTTCGACGGGCCTTGCTGGGCCGTCTCCCGTGAAAAGCCCCCCGGATTCCCTGTGTTCAAGGGGTTGCCACCCGTCGGAGGGTGTCTCTAGGGTGCGGCAGCAGCGAAGCTTTCTGGATCTGGTTCGAAACTTTCGATCTATCAAGGAGCGCATGATGGGCGACCCGGCACTCTCCCGCCGCGGCTTTCTGGCGGCCTCCGCCGCGGCCGGTCTGAGCATGACGGCGCTGAGCGCCTGCGGCGGCGACTCGGACGGCGGCTCGTCGGGGACGACCACCATCGAGTGGTGGAACATCTCCACCACCCAGCCGACCAAGGACGTCTGGGCCGGTCTCGCCAAGCAGTTCGAGGCCCGGAACCCGAAGGTGAAAGTCAAGATCGTGCAGTTGGAGAACGACGCCTACAAGTCGAAGATGACGGCGCTGACCGCCTCCGGGAAGCTGCCCGACATCTTCCACACCTGGGGCGGCGGCGTTCTGCGGCAGCAGGTCGACGCCGGGCTCGTCGAGGACCTCACGGAGCGGACGAAGGAGTGGGGCGAGGGCCTGCTCCCGGTCGCCCGCGAGCCCTACCTGCTCGACGAGAAGGCGTACGGCATCCCGTTCGACATCGGCATGATCGGGTTCTGGTACAACAAGGCGCTCTTCAAGCAGGCCGGGATCAGTGCTCCCCCGACCACCTGGAGCGGTTTCCTCGACGCGGTGCGCAAGCTGAAGTCCGCCGGGATCACCCCGCTCGCGCTGGCGGGCAAGGAGAAGTGGCCCGGCATGTACTACTGGGCGTACCTCGCGATGCGCACCGCCGGGGTCGACGCCCTGCGCAAGGCCGGGGACGACAAGGACTTCACCGGGGACGGGTTCGTCCAGGCCGGACAGCACCTCCAGGACCTCGTCGACCTCCAGCCGTTCCAGAAGGGCTTCCTCGGCGCCGCCTACTCCAGCCCCACCGGGCAGGCCGCCGCCGTGGGCAACGGCAAGGCCGCGATGGAACTCATGGGCCAGTGGGCGCCGGTGGTCGAGGCCGACGCGGGCAAGGGACTCGGGGCGAATCTCGGCTTCTTCCCGTTCCCGGCGGTCGACGGCGGCCAGGGCGTGATCACCGAGGTGTTCGGCGGAGGCGGCGGGCACGCCCTGCGCAAGGACGCCCCGCAGGCGGCCGTCGACTTCCTCGAGTTCTTCGCCACCGCCGCCACCGACACCGAACTGGTCAAGAAGACCGGTGTGCTGCCCGTCGTACCGGCCGCCGAGAGCGCCATCACCGACCCCAACATCAAGGCCGTGCAAGCCCAGTTGAAGGCCGCCACCGGCTTCCAGCTCTATCTCGACCAGGCCTACGCGCCGGCCCTCGGCCAGGAGGTCAACGACAGCGTCGCCGCTCTCATCGCCGGATCCAAGTCGCCTCAGCAGGTCACCGAGTCGATCACCAAGGTCGCCAAGGAAGAGCAGTAGCGGGCGATGACCTCCACCTTCCTTCCGGACAAGCGCAGCGGCCCGGACGTGGGCCCGCCGCCCCCTTCTCCCCACTCGGGCGGGGGCCGTTCACGGCGGCGGGCGCGGCACTGGCTCACCGCCGTCGCGTTCCAGGTGCCCGCGCTGGTGCTCTTCGGCACGCTCGTCCTGCTGCCGATGCTGTTCGCGCTGTACGCCTCGTTCTTCCGCTGGGGCGGCTTCGGCATGCCCGACGACTACATCGGCGCCGACAACTTCACCCGGCTCTTCCAGGACCCGGTGTTCCTGGGCGACCTGTGGCGCTGTCTGCTGCTGGTCGGGCTCTCGCTTCTCCTTCAGCTGCCGTTCGCCCTCGCCCTCGCCGTCGCCCTCAACCAGAAGATCCGCGGCCGGGCCGTGTACCGGATGCTGTTCTTCGCGCCGTACATCCTCTCCGAGGCGATCACCGGCGTGCTGTTCAGCATGATCTTCGCCCCGGACGACGGTCTCGCCGACCACGTGCTGGGGGCGATCGGGCTGGACGGGGTGGGCGGTCAGTGGTTCGCCGACCCCTCCACCGTCATGGCCACCCTCTTCCTCGTCATGACATGGAAGTACTTCGGCTTCCACATGATGCTCTACCTGGCCGGACTCCAGTCCATCCCGGCCGAGTTGACCGAGGCCGCCCTGATCGACGGGGCGGGTCCCTGGCAGCGCTTCCGCAACGTCACCCTGCCGCTGCTCGCGCCGACGCTGCGGATCAGCGTCTTCCTGTCGGTCATCGGCTCGATCCAGCTCTTCGACCTGGTGTGGGTGGTGACCGCGGGCGGCCCCGACCACCACTCCGAGACGATGGCCGTGACCATGTTCCAGTACGGCTTCAAGCGCTACCAGGTCGGCTACGCCAGCGCGATCAGCGTGGCCATGTTCGGCATCAGTCTCGTCTTCGCCCTCGCCTACCAGCGGTTCGTGCTCCGCCGGGACCTTCAGGGCGCCACCACGACCATGCGAGGAGGCGGCGCGTGAGAACCCGCGAGACCGGCGGGAGCACCCGCAGGACCGGCCGGACGTATCCCCTGCACCTCGTCCTCGGGATCGTCGGCGCGGTGATGGCCGTACCGCTCGTCTACGCCGTGCTGTCCGGCTTCAAATCCACCGACCAGCTTTCCCGCAACCCCATCGGCCTGCCCGATCCCTGGGTCACCTCCAACTACACGGACATCCTCGGCTCCGGGTCCTTCTGGCAGCTCGTCGGCAGCAGCACGCTGATCGCGGCGGGCACCACCGCGGTGGTCGTCGCGGTGTCCGCGCTGGCCGCGTTCTCCTTCGCCCGGTTCGCCTTCCGCGGCCGGGAGATGCTGTTCACCCTGTTCACGATGGGGCTGATGTTCCCCTTCGCGGTGGCGGCGCTGCCCCTGTTCCTGCTGCTGCGCTCGATGGGCCTGCTGGACAACCCGCTCGGTGTGATCCTGCCGCAGGCCGCGTTCGGGCTGCCGATGACCATCGTCGTCCTGCGCGGGTTCTTCCGGGAGATCCCCGCCGAGCTGGAGGAGGCGGCCACCCTCGACGGCTGCGGGCCGCTGACGTTCTTCTGGCGGATCCTGCTGCCCATGGCCAGGCCCGCCCTCGGCACGGTGTCCGTCCTCGCCGTGGTCGGCAGCTGGAACAACTTCCTCCTGCCGCTGCTGGTCTTCAACGAGCCCACCTGGTGGACCATCCCGATCGGCGTCCAGCAGTTCCAGGGCCAGTACTCCGCCGAGTACGCGCGGGTCTTCGCCTATCTCGTGCTCGCCATGGTGCCCGCCCTGGCGTTCTACTCCGTCGCCGAGCGCCAGCTCGTCGGCGGCCTCGCCGCCGGCGCCACGAAGGGATGACGCGCGCCCGCGGACCGTACGGCTCACCCCTACCGTGAGGAGTCGCACCATGCCCAGCACCGCCGCCCGCACCCGGCTCGGACTCGCCGGCGTCGTCGCAGCCGTCCTCGTCGCCTCCGGTGTCGCCACCGGACCGGCCGCGCGGGCGCACGAGGGCCCGGCGCACGGACAGCCGCGTGCGACCCTCGCCGACCTCGCGCAGCGCCACGGCCGCTACTTCGGCAGCGCCACCGACAACCCCGAACTCACCGACACCGCCTACACGAAGATCCTGGGCGACGAGTTCGACATGATCACGCCGGGCAACGGCATGAAGTGGTACGCCACCGAGCCGCAGCAGGGCGTCTTCGACTGGGCCGCCGGGGACGAGATCGTCGACCTCGCCCGCGCCCACCGCCAGAAGGTCCGCGCCCACACCCTCGTCTGGCACAGTCAGCTGCCCGGCTGGCTGACCGGCAAGGAGTGGACGGCGGACGAGCTGCGGGCCGTCCTGAAGAACCACATCCAGACCGAGGTACGCCACTACCGGGGCAAGGTCTACGCCTGGGACGTCGTCAACGAGGCGTTCAACGAGGACGGCACCTACCGCGAGACGGTCTTCTACAAGACCCTCGGCCCCGGATACATCGCCGACGCCCTGCGATGGGCGCACCAGGCCGATCCGAAGGCGAAGCTCTACCTCAACGACTACAACATCGAGGCCGTCGGCCCGAAGAGCGACGCCTACTACGCCCTGGCCGAGGAGCTGAAGGCGCAGCGCGTCCCGCTCGACGGCATCGGCCTCCAAGCGCATCTCGCCCTCCAGTACGGCTATCCGACGACCCTGGAGGACAACCTCCGCCGCTTCTCCCGGCTCGGTCTGGACACCGCGCTCACCGAGGTCGACGTCCGGATGCAACTGCCCGCGACCGACGAGAAGCTGGCCCGACAGGCCGACTGGTATCGGGACATGACCGAGGCGTGCCTCGCGGTGCGGCGGTGCGTCGGCATCACCCTCTGGGATTACACGGACAAGTACTCGTGGATCCCGGCGTTCTTCCCCGGCGAGGGTGCGGCGCTGCCCTGGGACGAGCAGCTCGTGCCGAAGCCGGCCTACCGGGCGATCCGGGAGGCGCTCGGCTAGGACGGTGCCGGTCCGGGCCGGTCACGGCGCGGAGGGGAACGGCACTCCAGGTGCCGCGCCGGGGGTTCGGTGCTCGAGCGGATGACCGGTTCGGTGCCCCGTTCCCCCGGCGGCGAGTGCGCCGCCCGTCGGCGAGGGGACGGCGGGCGGCGGGCGGCGGTCAACGGCGGTGCGGGACGACGGACTTCGGGAAGGTTCGTCGAGACCGGCCGCGCTCATGTCCGCCGGGGCCCGAAGTCCGCGTCGGCGCGGCGCCTCGATGGCACCGGGCACCATCCGGTCACCGGCCGAGCTCGGCGGTCGGCGGTCCGGGCGGAGCGAGCAGGGCGGTGCGGCCGGTGAAGCCCGGCTCGGGGCGTAAGTCGCCGGACACGACGAGGGTTTCGCCGACGGCGGGACCGGCTGCCTCCAGAGCGGTCCGGTAGCCGTCGTAGCGGGCGTTGAGGCCACGCCGAGACGGGGCGACTACGCGCAGTGAGCGGCCTTGGACGTGCGTCGGGGCCGGTTCGCGGTGGTCTTTGCGGGCCGGCCCCTCATGTCCGCGGACGGCTGTCCCGTGCCGTCCGGCTGGTGCTCAGGCGGCGGTCACGACCCGGTGGGGGGCGATGACCCGGCCGTCCGGCAGGAGCTCACCGGTGTCCTCGAAGAGCAGGACGCCGTTGCACAGCAGGCTCCAGCCCTGCTCCGGGTGGTGCGCCACGAGGCGCGCGGACTCCCGGTCGGCTGAGGTCGCTGTCGGGCACGGTGGCTGGTGCTGGCACATGGATGGGAACTTCCGCTCTGGCGTGAGGTCTGAGATGGCTGTGGTGTCTGTTCCGCGGCGTGAAACGTCGTTCATGGCCGCCCCCCGTTGTGATAAGTCCGTCGGAACCCAGTGTTGCCCCACGGAGGTCGATCCGCAGGGATTTCGCGGCACCGCTTCTCACAGGTTCATGACGCATCACCCGCGCGGGCGGTTCATCTCAACCGCACTGTCACTTCGGGTGGTTCCTGGTGGCCGGATAGGGCTAGTCCGGACGGCGCCCGGCCCGTTCCCGGGCGCGGGATCGCGCAGGAGCGTGCCGTACCCCGCCACCGGGGCCGCGGTGACGGGGTACGGGGTCAGGAGGCCGGCCGTCCGGCCTGCCGAGTGTGAACGGTCAGGCCGGTGAACCGAGGAGCGGCGGCGGCGCGGGGGTGGCGCGCAGGGTGAGGAGCGGAAGCAGCTCGGCGACCCGGTGTGCGCGGTGCGCGGCGATCCCGGGTGGCGCGGGGGCCAGCGGCACCAGGAGGTCGGTCGGCGCGGGATGCCCCGTGGTGCCGTCCGAGGAACTGTCGCCGTGCAGCCACAGGGTGAGCATGTACAGCCCGGGCACCGAGAGCAGCCGCGGCTGGAACGGCTGGGCGGTCGACTCGGCCTGGCGCAGGGCCCGTTCGGTGGAGGCGATGTAGGGGCCTTCGAAGAAGTGCGAGAAGGCCCAGCCGTCTGGGGTGAGCCGGGTCTCCGCCGCGGCCACGGCGCGGTCGCCGCAGCGGATCAGGAAGCGCCAGCCGGCCAGCCGGGTCGCGGTCACGCCTTCGGGGGCGATCCGGTCCAGGATGTGCAGGGGCAGGGGGAGTTCGGGAGTGACGTCGCCCTGCGCGGTGCGCAGGGAGGGGGTACGAGCCTCGCGGACCGCGGTGGGGGAACCGAGTGCCATGAGGACGGAGCGAAGGGCGGGCGCGGGAGCCGGGGGGACATGCAAAGGCATGGTGGGTCGCCTCTCATTCGACAGGCACGGTGGCGCGAGGGCGTGGGCGGACGGCGCTGTCAGCTAGCTCTCGAACAGGTCGGAGAGGCGGGGGCCGGAGTCTGGGGGTGCGGGGGTGCGCGAGCGGCCTGCCGCCATCTCGACGACAGGCTCCTTCGACTGTGGGCGCCAACCTTCTCTGCCTTGTCCGCGGAGTTTATACGACATGTGTTCAGACTGTGTTTCGTCTAGTCGATCCCGGGACACCCGGCAAGGGTTCATTCGGTCGGCGATAGGGGTGAATCATCCCGATTCAGAACGGGGTACGCGGCGATGACCTCGACTTATGCACATGGCGCGGTCGGCGTATTCCAGTCGGCGTTTTTCACGAGTTCGCTTTTCTGTGAAAAGGCCTTCGGCCGCATGCCTCGTGAATGTGCCAGGGGTCACCGCCGGTGGCTTTCGG
Organism: Streptomyces sp. 3330; assembly: GCF_031456635.1. NCBI lineage: Bacteria > Bacillati > Actinomycetota > Actinomycetes > Kitasatosporales > Streptomycetaceae > Streptomyces > Streptomyces sp. 3330. Next base: position 122,223 of record NZ_JAVDVA010000023.1, on the reverse strand, counting down.
TCAGCGTAGCGGTCGCCGGGCGGCACGGGGGACGTTATCGATCGGCTCGGCTGGGCATCATCCCACCTGACCCGGATCATCCGGCGGCCGGGACCACCGGCCCGCCCACGCGAGGAGGGACGCTTCGATGGGGGAGAAGGTCGTGGCAGGCGCGTTCGACCTGTCCGATCGTCAGCACTACCGGGACAAGCTCCGGCGGTGCCTGACGGGGCTCGAGCGGCTCCTGGCCCAGAAGCGCTTCGACCGCCCCAAGAACCTCATGGGGCTCGAGATCGAACTGAATCTCGCGGGCGCCGACGGCCAGCCGAGAATGCTGAATGGGCAAGTACTGGAGAGGATCGCGAGCCGAGATTTCCAAACAGAACTCGCCATGTTCAATCTGGAAGTGAACATAGCCCCCCACCGGTTGGGGGGCCGGGTATTCGACCAGCTCGCGGAAGAACTCCGTACGTCACTGGCATATGCCCATCGAAAGGCGGGCGAGGTCGACGCCGGTATCGTGATGATCGGTATTCTGCCCACGCTCGACCGTGACGACCTGGTGTCGTCGAACCTTTCCGACGTCGACCGCTACACGCTTCTCAACGACCAGATCGTGGCCGCCAGGGGCGAGGAGTTCGCCCTCGAGATCGACGGGGTCGAACGGCTGTCGTGCACCTCGAAGTCGATCGTGCCCGAGGCGGCCTGCACCTCCGTGCAGCTGCATCTCCAGGTCACCCCGGGCCGCTTCGCCGCGGTGTGGAACGCGGCACAGGCGGTGACCGCCGCGCAGATCGCCGTCGGCGCCAACTCGCCCTTCCTGTTCGGCCACGAGCTGTGGCGGGAGTCGCGGCCCCCGCTGTTCCAGCAGGCCACCGACACCCGGCCGCCCGAGCTCCAGGCGCAGGGTGTGCGGCCGCGGACGTGGTTCGGGGAGCGGTGGATCGGTTCGGCGTACGAGCTGTTCGAGGAGAACCTGCGGTTCTTCCCGCCGTTGCTGCCCATCTGCGACGACGAGGATCCGCTGGAGGTGGTGGACGCGGGAGGGGTGCCGTCGCTCGCCGAGCTGGTCCTGCACAACGGCACGGTCTACCGCTGGAACCGGCCGGTCTACGGGATCGCCGACGGTGTTCCGCACCTGCGGGTGGAGAACCGTGTCCTGCCCGCCGGGCCCACGGTGACCGACGTGGTCGCCAACGCGGCCTTCTTCTACGGCGTGGTCCGGGCCCTGGCCGAGGAGTCCCGGCCGGTGTGGTCCCGGCTGCCGTTCGAGGCGGCCGAGGCCAACTTCGACGCGGCCTGCCGGTACGGCATCGAGGCACGGCTCCAGTGGCCGCGGCGCGGACGGCTGGGCGGGCTGGCCGAGGTGGACGCGGTGAGTCTTGTCCGCGACGAACTGCTGCCGCTGGCGGAGGCCGGGCTGGACGGATGGGGCGTGGAGCCGGCCGACCGCGACTTCTACCTGGGGGTCATCGAGGAACGGTGCCGTCGGCGGACCAACGGCGCGTCCTGGCAGGTGGCGACGTTCCACCGGGCGGTGGAGGCCGGGTTGCCGCGGGACGCGGCGCTGGCGGCGACGACGCGGCGGTACGCGGAGCTGATGCATCTGGGCGAGCCGGTGCACACCTGGCCCGTGGGCTTGCCCGAGCCGGTGCCGCTGGGGTGAGGGGCGGTCCGTCCGGGGCTGCCGTGCGGTGAGTGAGAGGGCCCGCGGGCGGTTGTGGGGCGAGGGACGGGCGGGCCGTCGGTGGCTCGCCGGCTGCGGGGCGGTGGGGGTGAGCGGGGCGCGGCGGGGCGCGGTGGGGCTGGTCGCGCAGGTCCCCGCGCTCCTGAGGTGGGTGAGGCGTGGGCGGGGATGCGGGTCGGGGGCTGCCTGGGCCGCCGGGGTGGGTGAGTGCGTGTTGAGTGCTGTGCCGAGCAGCGGATGGACCGGGGTCGGGCCGGTCACCGGCCGGCGAGTTCGCGGAGCCCGGTGACGAGAGGAATGCGGGGGATGCCGTCCGGGTCCTGGTGGGCGCCGGTGCGGCGACGGGCCCGCTGGCGGGGGCCGCTGCCGCCCGCCTCGGATCGATCGGGCAAGCTGTGACGTCCCATGACGGTGCTGCCCCTCCCCGTCGGCCCGGTCGCGGATTCCCGGCGTCCGGTCGGCGAAGGCGAGGCAAGCCCCGGACGGCGCGCTCCCCCCCCCGACGGCCTGTCACGCACGATCTTCGGCATTCGTTTGGGGGCCCTGGCGGGGCAGGGGTGGGATGCGGCGGGTTCACGCAACTGACGGCACGTGTGCAGGTGGAGGCAGGGCAGGTGGCTGAGTCGTATCCGCGGGAGCAGCTCTCGCGACGGATCTTGCGCAACGAGACGCTGCTCGTGCTGGGGGTCTCGCTCGGTGCGAGCGGTGTGTCCGCCCTGATCAGCTTCGTCGGATCGGTCACCGAGCCGGGCGGCCTGAAGGATCAGGCGGCCACCCTCAACGCCTCGGCCGCGCCGGGTCGTCCCTGGCTCGACCTCGCCTGGCAGCTGTTCTGGATCGCCAAGGCGCTCGTCCCGGTGGCCCTGGTCGCGCATTTCCTCACGCGCGAGGGACAGGGACTGCGGACCCTGGGCTTCGACCGCACCCGGCCCTGGCCGGACCTCGGTCGCGGAGCGGCCGTCGCGGCGGTGATCGGCAGCACCGGCATCGCCTTCTACCTGGCGGCGCGCGGCCTCGGCTTCAACCTCACAGTGGTGCCGGAGGCGTTGCCGGACGTGTGGTGGAAGTACCCCGTGCTGATCTTGTCCGCGCTGCAGAACGCGATCCTCGAAGAGGTCATCGTCGTCGGCTATCTGCTGCGCAGGCTGGGACAGTTGGGCTGGACGCCGGGCACCGCGCTGGTGGCCAGTGCCGTGCTGCGCGGCTCCTACCACCTCTACCAGGGCATCGGCGGCTTCCTCGGCAACATGGCGATGGGCGTGGTGTTCGTCTACCTCTACCGGCGCTGGGGCCGGGTGGGTCCGCTGGTCGTGGCGCACTCCCTGCTCGACATCGGGGCCTTCGTGGGATACGCGCTGCTGGCGGGGAAGGTGGGGTGGCTCCCGACGGCGTGAGCCGGCCCACCTTCCCCGTCGGCAGGTCTCAGACGAGCAGGTCGCCCTCGATGACCGTGACCGCCCGGCCGCTCAGCAGGGTGCGCTCGCCGCACAGTTCGGTACGGACCCGGCCGGCCCGGGGCGAGGCCTGGAGGCCGGTCAGGGCGGGGCGGCCGAGCCGCTCGGCCCAGTACGGCGCCAGGGCGGTGTGGGCGCTGCCCGTCACGGGATCCTCGTCGATGCCGATGTTCGGGAAGAAGCAGCGGGAGACGAAGTCGTACCCCAGCTCGGCGTTCTCGGCGCGGGCGGTCGCGATGACGCCCCGGCGGGAGTGGGCGGCCAGCGCCTTGTGGTCGGGCCGCAGGGCGTGGACGGTCTGCTCGTCGGCCAGCTCGATCAGCAGGTCGCCGACGTGCGGGCCGGTGTCGAAACAGGCGAGCGGCTCGGCGCCCAGGGCCTCGGCGAGCCCGTCCGGGATCTCGTCCCTGGTCAGCGGGGCGGTCGGGAAGTCCAGGGTGATCGAGCCGTCTTCGGCGGGCGTCGCGATCAGGACACCGCTGCGGGTGGCGAAGCGCACCGGGCCCCGGTGGGCGCCCGTGGTGTGCAGGACGTGGGCCGTCGCGAGCGTGGCGTGGCCGCACATGTCGACCTCGGCGGCGGGTGTGAACCAGCGCAGGGCCCAGTCCGCCTCGCCGCCCTCGGGGAGCGGGTGGGCGAACGCCGTCTCGGCGTGGTTGACCTCCAGAGCGACGTTCTGGAGCCGGTTGTCGTCCGGGAAGGCGTCCAGGAGCAGGACCCCGGCCGGGTTGCCGCTGAAGGGGCGGTCGGTGAAGGCGTCGACGATTCGAATGCGCATGCCGGTGACGCTAGGCGGTGGACGCGCCCGTCGGCCAAGGCCAATCCGCGAGTCCTGGCTCGGTTTCACCGGGCCGCGCCACGCGTCGGCCGTGGCCGTGACGGGGAGAGGCGGGAGGGGACGGCCGGGGCGGGACGGCGTCGATCGTCGCGGACGTATGGCGGGGCACCCCCTGCCCGCACCCCGGGATGCTCCCGCCGTGCCGCCTGCATTCCCGCCTGCGCTGCCGTGCCGCCTGCATTCCCGCCTGCGCTGTCGTGCCGCCTGCATTCCCGCCTGCGCTGCCGTGCCGCCGGTACTCCCGCCTGCGCCGCTGTGCCCACGGCCGGATCCGGCTCCGCGGCCCCCCTCGGTCGAATTCCGGCTCCGCCCCCCGCCGGGCGTCCGGCCCGGCCCCCGCACCCCCGCCGGGTTTCCGTCGGCGCGCCGAGGGGACGTCGGGCGGTAGCGCCCCCGGGTCCTCGCAGGGCAGCCGGGGCCGAACCCTGGGATGCTGAGGGGGAGCGTCACCCATGACCTGACGACCAGTGGCGGTGAGCGCCATGGCTGGGCTCCGCGAGAGCGATACCGATCCGACGTCGTCGTCGGCCGACCCCCAAGGGGATCCGTTTCTGCGGACCCGGTTCGTGGTTCCGGCCCGGCCGGTGACGTTCCTGCGGCGCGAGCGGCTGGTCAGGCATCTCGACCAGGCTCTGGACACGCCGTTGACCATGGTCAACGGCGCCGCGGGCGCCGGCAAGACGCTCCTCGTCGCCGACTGGGCCGCGGCACGCGAGAGGCCCGTCGCCTGGCTCACCACCGACGCGGCGGCGCAGGGCCCCGGCATGCTCTGGGCGTACCTGCTCGAGGCGCTGCGCGCCTCCGGCACCTCCCTGCCCGCCGACATCGGCTGCCCCGCGGACGCGACCCGGGTCACCCCGCAGCTGCTCGCGCGGCTCGCCGCGGAACTGAGCACCCTGGACCAGCCCGCGATCGTGGTGCTCGACGAGTACGACCGGGTGCTCGACCCGGAGATCGCGGAGCAGCTGGAGTTCGTGCTGCACCACGCGGGCGACGGCCTGCGTCTGATCCTCGTCTCCCGTACCGAGCCGCTGCTGCCGCTGCACCGGTACCGGGCGGCCGGCGACCTGACGGAGATCCGGGGCGCGGAGCTGGCGTTCACCGCCGAGGAGGCGGCCGAGCTGCTGGAGCGGCACGGGTTGCGGCTGCCGGCGCCCGCGACCCGGGGCCTGGTGGACCGGACCGGGGGCTGGGCCGCCGGCCTGCGGCTCTGCGCCCTCGCCGCCCGGGAGAACCCGGATCCGGAGAGGTATCTGAAGGAGTTCGAGGCCGACCGCACCACCGTCGCCGACTTCCTGCTGGCGGAGGTGCTCCGCCGGCAGCCCGCCGAGACACAGGACCTCCTGCTGCGGGTGAGCGTGCTCGACCGGTTCCGCCCCGAGCTGGTGAACGCGCTGACGGAGCGCACCGACGCCGGGCCCATCCTGGCCGGCCTGTACCGCGAGAACGCGTTCGTGGAGCACCTCGGGCAGGACTGGTACCGCCTCCACCCGCTGTTCGGCGAGATCCTCCGCGCCCATCTGCGGATGCGTTCGCCCGGCCTGGAACCCGAACTGCACCGGCGGGCCGCGCACTGGCTGCGGGACTCGGGATCCCTCACGGAGACGCTGGGCCAGGGCGCCGCCGCCGGCGACTGGGAGTTCACCGCCGGCGCGCTGATCGACGACCTCGCCATCGGCTGGCTCTTCACCGGCCTGCGATCGGACGAACTCGCCGAGCTGTTCTCCCGGATGGGGCCGGAGGCCGCGAGCCCGGCCACCGACCTGGTCCGGGCCGCCCGGGAGCTGTCCCGGCGCGATCTCGACCGGGGCCTGGCCCACCTGCGGCACGCGGAGCAGCGGCTGACGGCCGACCTGGGGCTGACGGCCGCGCCGGACCACGCGGCGGAACAGGCCCTGACGGCCGAGTGGAGTCCCGGCGAGGCGCCCGGCCTCGTGGCGGCCCGGTTGAGCTGTGCCCTGCTGGAGGCGCTGGCGGCGCGGCTGACCGGCGCGCCGGGCCGGGCTGAGTGGGCCGCGGCGGCGGCCGAGATGCTGTGCGACCGGGCGCCGGCCCATCTGCTGGAGCGGCATCCCGAGCTCACCGCGCTCCTGCTGGCGCATCTGGGCTCGGCCCGGCTGTGGGCCGGGCGGTTCGACGACGCGTGCGCCGCCCTGTCGAGGGTGGCCGGGTCGGCGGCCGAGGCGTCGACGGCGCTCGCCCGCGAGGACTCGCTGGGCAGGCTGGCGCTGATCGACTATCTGAACGGCTGGCCGGGCAGGGCGGAACGCACGGCCCGGGCGGCGGTGACCGAGACGGAGCGGCACGGGCTGCCCAGGCCGTCCGGTTCCGGCATGGCGCGGCTGGTGCTGGCCGCCGTCGCCGTGGACCGCGACGACCTGACCCTGGCGCGGGCGTTCCTCGACGAGGCGGCCGAGTCGGACCCGGCGCTGCGGGACCCGGTCCTGGACGCGGGCCGGGCCATCGTGACCGCGCGCCTGCACCTGGCCCGAGGGGACACCCGAGCCGCCCTCGAAGCGGCCGGACGCGCGGTGCCGGCCGCCGTGATCTCCCCCTGGGCGGAGGGACAGACGGCGCTCGTCGCGTCAGCCGCGTATCTGGCCGAAGGCCGGCCGGAGACGGCCGTCGAGGTGTGGCAGGCGGTGTCCGACGAGCAGTCGGCGTACGCGGTCGGGGCGGCGCGGGCCCAGGTCGCGGCCGGCAGGCCGGACGCGGCGATCGACCTCCTCGACGGCGTGCGGCCGGAGGGCGCCGCGGGTCCCGCGGTGACCGTCCGGGCCACGCTGGTGCGAGCGCAGGTGGCGGACGCTGCGGGCGACGCGGCCACGACCCGCAGACTGGTCGCCCAGGCCCTGCGCGAGGCGCGGCGGGACGGGCTGCGACGGCCCTTCCTCGAGGCCGGCCCCTGGATCCGCCCGTTCCTGGACACGGCGTCACCGCGGGTGCCGGGCACCGCCCGGCCCGCCCCCGGCGGGCCGGCCCCCGACGCCCCGCCGTTCCCGGTCGTGGAGGCGCTGAGCGGACGGGAACTCGACGTGCTGCGCAGGCTCGCGCTGACGATGTCGACGGAGGAGATCGCCGCCGATCTGTTCGTCTCCGTGAACACGGTCAAGACCCACCTCAAGAGCGCGTACCGGAAGCTGGCGGTCAACCGCCGCAACGACGCGGTGCGCCGCGCCCGTGAGCTGAAACTGCTCTGACCGACGACGCCTGGTCCGGATCGCCCGTGGGGGGTGAGGCAGGCGGCCTCGCGAGGGCGGACGATCGCAGGGGTGAGTGCGCAGTCCGCCAATCCCAGGCCATCCCGGGGAGAGCAGCTCATGCGCTACGAGATCCGCGTCGAAGGGCACTTGTCGGAGGCGCTGACCAGGGCGTTCCCGGAGCTGGACCATGTGGTCATGTCCGGCCAGACCGTCCTGTTCGGGTACGTCGTCGACGAGGCGCACCTGTACGGGCTGCTGGCCCGCTGCCAGTCCCTGGGGCTGCGGGTCATGGAGATGCGCCAACTGCCGGAGTGACGAGCCGGAGGCCGTCGTCCCCGGCCGGGCGCGAGGAGGAGTCATGAGCGTTTCGCCAGGTCCCGCACCGCACACCGGACCGGACCCGCTGTCCGGCGGACCGGACCCGCTGTCCGGCAGGCCGGTCTCCGGGCCGGCGGGCGCCGATCCCGCCGAGGCGCTGGCCGTCCTCGGCCGCTCCTGGACGTGGATCCTAGGCTCGGCGGTCGCCACGCTCGTGCCGGGCATCCTGATCCTGGTCTGGCCGGACGAGACCCTGCACGTCCTGGCGGTCCTGATCGGCCTGTACCTGCTGGTGACCGGAGGCTTCCGGTTCGTCGCGGCCTTCGGCAGGGACGACCACGGAGAACGCCTCACCGGGCTCCTGCTGGCGGTGCTCTACGTCGTCGCCGGGGTGCTGTGCCTGAGGAACCCGTTGCAGACCATCGCGACGCTGTCGCTGATCGTCGGGGTCCTCTGGCTGGTGTCCGGCATCCTGACCCTCTACACGGCGCTCGCCACCAAGGACCTCCCGCACCGGGGAGTCGTGCTCGGCGCCGCCGTGCTGGCCATCGTCGCGGGGATCGTGGTGCTGGCCCTGCCCACCGAGTCGGCCCGGGCGCTGACCAGGCTGCTCGGCCTGTGGCTCGTCCTGCTCGGCCTGGTCGAGGCCGCGGTGGCCTTCGCCTGGCGGGCCGCGCTGCGCCGGGCACGTCCGGCGGGGCCGGGGGCGCCCGAGCGGACCCTCTGAGGTGACCGGCGCGCTCACCCGCCCCGGGTGAGGCCGTCCGCACCCGCTCCGCGCAAGCTGAGAACGGCTACCACGCCATGTCGGGCCCCGGCCCGGAACGGAGGAAACAGATGAGTGGGGACACGTACCTCGCCTACGACTATCCGCTGCTGAGCGCCTTCTGGACCATGATGGTGTTCTTCCTGTGGGTCATGTGGTTCGTCCTGCTGTTCCGGATCGTCGTGGACATCTTCCGCGACGACGACCTCAGCGGCTGGGCCAAGGCGGGCTGGCTGGTGTTCTGCATCGTGCTGCCCTTCCTGGGCGTCTTCGTCTACGTGGTCGCGCGGGGCAAGAACATGGGGCGCCGGGAGATCAAGCAGGCGCGGGAGCAGCAGCAGGCCTTCGACAGCTACATCCGCGAGACCGCGAAGGGCACCGGCCCCTCCAGCAGCGTCGACGAGCTCGCCCGGCTGTCGGAGATCCGTGCCCGCGGGGACATCACGGACGAGGAGTTCGACAGGGCGAAGAAGCTGGTCCTGAGCGGCGGCGGCCGCTGAGCGCCCCGCGCCCAGCCGGTACGCGCACAGCCGGTACGCGCACAGACCGGACGCGCATCGCCCGGACACGCAGCGCCGAGCCGCCCGCCGTCGGGCCCGCACACAGCCGAGCCGGACGACGTCGAGGCGGACGACACCGAATCGAGGCTTCGCGATGACAGCGACACACCCCACGCACACGCCGTCGGGCGGGCACACGGCGGGAGAGAGCTGGGCCGAGGGCCTGACGGTCTTCGCCGCCGTGACCCTCATGCTCGCCGGAGTGCTCGACATCTTCCGGGGAATCATGGGGATCGCCGAGGACGACGTCTTCCTCTCCAGCCGCGACTACGTCTTCGCGTTCGACCTCACCGGCTGGGGCTGGATCCACCTCGCCCTGGGCGCCGTCGCGGTGATCATCAGCCTGGGACTGTTCCGGGCGGCGATGTGGGCGCGGGTCGCCGGCGTCGCCGTCGCCGGGCTGATCGTCATCGCCAACTTCCTCTCCCTGCCGTACTACCCGGTCTGGTCCGTGGTGATGATCGCCTTCTCCGCGTTCATCATCTGGGCGCTGTGCGTGGTGAAGCCCGACAGGTTCGCGGACTGACCGGGCGCGGCCGTGCCGTCCGTACCACCAGGAAGGCGGTAGACGATGTGCCGTTGGCTCGCCTACTCGGGAACCCCTGTCCTGCTCGAAACGATCCTCTACCGGCCGACGCACTCGCTGATCGACCAGAGCCTGCACTCCAAGATGGGCGTGGAGACCACGAACGGTGACGGTTTCGGCGTGGGCTGGTACGCCGACGCCGCCGACGGGAGCCCCGCCGTGGTCCGGGAGATCGGCCCGGCGTGGAGCAACCGCAACCTGCGGGAGATCGCCGGTCACGTCCGCTCACCGCTGTTCTTCGCGCACATCCGGGCCTCGACCGGCACGGCGGTGCAGCAGACCAACTCGCACCCCTTCCGGCACGGGCGCTGGATGTGGATGCACAACGGCGCCATCGCCGACTTCCACCGGATGCGCCGGGACCTCGCCCTCGCCGTCGACCCGCAGCTCTTCCTCGACATCGAGGGGTCGACGGACTCGGAGATGATGTTCTACCTGGCCCTCACCCTCGGTCTGGAGGAGGATCCGCCGGGCGCGGTCGCACGGATGGTCGGCCTGGTGGAGCGCACCGGCCGCGCGCACGGGGTGGAGTACCCGGTGCAGATGACGGTCGCGGTGACCGACGGGGAGCGGCTGTGGGCCTTCCGCTACTCCAGCCAGGGCGAATCACGCTCACTGTTCTACAGCACCCGGGTGGAGACGCTCCGCTCGCTCCACCCCGATCTGGCGTTCCTGCGCGAGGTCTCGGACGAGACCCGGCTCATCGTCTCCGAGCCCCTGGGCGACCTGCCCGGCGCCTGGAACAAGGTTCCCGAGAGCACGTACGGCGTGGTGCAGCCGGGAGGGGACGACATCGTCCACTTCGTGCCGCAGGCGGCGTAGACCGTCTTCCGCTCCCGTGCGGTGCCGGGCTCGGTCCGGCACCGCACGACGCTGCGCGGGCGGGCGTCGGTGGACGCGGCGTCAGTGGACCGAGAAGCCGCCGTCGACGAAGATCGACTGCCCGGTCACATAGCCGGAGGAGCGGCCCGCGAGGAACACGGCGGCTCCGGCGAAGTCCTCGGCCAGGCCGTTGCGCCCGACCATCGTGCGCGCGGCCAGCGCCGCCACCTTTTCCGGGTCGGACTGCAGCCGCATGTTGAGCGGGGTGAGGACGAAGCCCGGCACCAGCGTGTTGCAGGTGACGCCGTACGGCGACCATGCCTCGGCCTGGGAGCGGGCCAGCGACTCCAGGGCTCCCTTGGAGACGCCGTAGGCGCCGCTCTGGACGAACGCGCGGTGTGCCTGCTGCGAGGTGATGTGGATGATCCGCCCGAAGCCGCGCTCGGCCATGCCGGGGCCGAACCGCAGGCCCAGCAGATAGGGCGCCTCCAGGTTCACCGCCATCGTGGCGTCCCACACGTCCTCGCCGAGCTCCCCCATCGGCGGCCGCAGATTGATCCCGGCGCAGTTGACGAGGATGTCGGGCTCGCCGTACACCGCCGCCGCCTGCTCCGCGGCGGCCCGCACCCCGTCGCGGGTGCTCAGGTCGGCGCTCACCCAGGCTGCCCGGCAGCCGTCCGCGGTCAGCTCGTCGACCGTGGCGGCCAGCTCGGCCTCCTTGCGCGCCACGATCACGACGGCCGCCCCGGCCCGGGCGAGCGCGCCGGCGATGGCCCGGCCGATGCCCGAGCTGCCGCCGGTCACCACGGCGACCCGGTCGTCCAGCGAGAACAGTGCGGAGAGATAGGCGTCCGGGGTGCCGTGCGAAGCGCTGCGGGGTGTCATGTCCGCACCCTAGACGGCGTCCGCACCCGGGACGGCCCGGGCCCTTGTCAAGCGAACTGTTCCGATATATCGTTGACGCATCGCGACAGATCAACGATGGAATGAAGGAGTGGTTTGCGATGCGTACCCACGGATTCGAGCGTGGACATGGACAGGACGGCCCCCGGCGCGGTCGCGGCGGCTTCGACGGCCGCCGGGCGGCATTCGGACCCTTCGGTCCGGGTGGCCCGGGCGGTCCGGGATTCGGCCCCGGCGGCGGCCCCGGCGGCGGCCCCGGCGGCGGCCCCGGCTTCGGGCCGGGCTTCGGCGGCCCCTGGGGCGGACGAGGGCGTGGCGGACCCAGGGGGAGGGCGCGGCGCGGTGACGTACGGGCCTCGATCCTGGCCCTGCTCAAGGACCGGCCCATGCACGGCTACGAGATGATCCAGGAGATCGCCGAGCGCAGTGGCGGGGCGTGGAAGCCCAGCCCGGGCTCGGTGTACCCCACCCTCCAGCTGCTGGAGGACGAGGGCCTGATCAGCAGTGCGAGCGACGGCGGCAAGAAGCTGTTCTCGCTCACCGAAGAAGGCCGCACGGCCGCCGAGGAGGGCCCGGAGGCTCCCTGGGAGGAAGCCTCGCGCGGGGTCGACTGGGAGGCTCTCAGTGAGATCCGCCAGGCCGGCTTCGGTCTGATGGAGGCCTTCGGGCAGGTCTGGAAGACCGGCAGCAAGGAGCAGCGCGAGAAGGCGCTCACGGTCATCAACGACGCCCGCAAGAAGCTGTACCTGATCCTCGCCGACGAGGACTGATCGCCGTACGGCGATGCCGAGGCGCCCCGCGGAGTCATCCGCGGGGCGCCTTCGTGCGCCGTGCGCCTCGCCCGGTCAGGCCACCAGTGCGCCCAGCTTGCGCAGCGACTCGTTCAGCGCGGCGGTGCCCGAGTCCTTGAGCCTGCCCGCCATCAGCGACACGGCCGCGCCGGTGAACTCGCCGTCGATGCGGACCGTCGTGGCGTCGCCGTCGGGGGTCAGGGTGTAGCGGGTGGCGACGGACACCGCCATCGGGCCCTTCCCCTGGATGGCCAGCACCCGCGCGGGCTCCAGCTCCGTCACGGTCCACTCGACCTCGGCCGGGAAGCCCATGAGCTTCATGTTCTCCTGGAAGGTCGCGCCCACGGCGAGGGTCTCGGGGCCGCCCTTGGGGAAGTTGGTGTGGGTCGCGTTCCACTCCCCGTACGCCGACCAGTCGGTGAGCTGGGCCCACACCTTCTCGGCCGGTGCCTCGATGCGTGCCTCCGCGCTGATTTCGGCCATGCGACCACCTCTTCGTGTCGGGCAACTGGGCTGCGGCTGCGGTGTCGCGGAACGTAGCTCCGAGACCTCGAACATTCAATACTGACGAACCGTCAGAAGATGTGGAGGAGTGGCGCGGTGCACTCGGGACCGCTTCGGCCCGTCCGCCGGACCGCCGTGGCGTCGAGCACGTCCCGGGCGTGCGGCAAGCCGGCGCGCGCCCCCGAGAGGAAAGCGGCCTGATCTCATCCGTAGGGAGGAGATTCCGACGGCCGGGGTCCGCTCTGTGTGGGACGCGAAGATGCTCCCCGCCGGGGATGACCGTGCCCGGCCGGGGCTGATGGGGTGGGGTTGTGCAATCCCGTACTTTCCGGCAGTCGCCCCCCGGCCCGGTGGCGCACGGCATGGACGACGACCCCAGGCTCGCCGCCGAGCCCGCGGCGGCGCTCGCCGCCGCCCGTCGCAGGGCGGTGCGGGACGGGGACCGGCAGGTCGACACCGCCCACCTGCTGCACTCGCTCCTCGAACAGGACCCCCAGGTGCGCGCCGCCTTCGACGGCGGACCCCAGCTCGCCCGGCTGCTCGGCTACCTCGTCCAGCGCAGCATCGGCTACGGCCTGCGCTGGCAGAGCGGAATCGAGGACTCGAGGGCGTTGGCCGCGGTGGCGGTCGTCGAGGGACTCTCCCCGCTGGCCGCGGCCGCGCTGGAGCACGCGTGCGTGCGCGCCGCCGGGCGCGACGGAGCGCCGGCCCGGGGCGTCGACCTGCTCGCGGCGATCGTCGCGGACCCGCAGGCGCGGGCCGTCGAGGTGCTGACCCGCGCCGCCGTCGACGTCCATGAGTTGAGCGCACGGCTCGAGGACGGCCTCCAGGGGCGCCGGACCCGCCCCGGAGGCGGCGAAGCGCCTGCTGAGCCTGGTCCCGGCGGCTGCTGACCCTGGTCCCCGACCCTGCTGACCTTGGTCCCTGACCCTGCTGATTCCGGTCCCTGGCCCCACTGACCGCCGCTGCCCCCGATCCCTACCGAGTCCGGTTCTGGTCCCGCTGACCCCGGTCCGACCCCTGCTGATCCTGGCCCGGCCCCCTACTGGGCCCGGTCGCGGCCCCGACCTCCACCGAACCCGGCCCGACCTCCACCGAACCCGGCCCGACCGCCGTTGAGCCCGCTCCCAGTCCCCCCGCCGAGCCCGGCTGCGGCCCCCGCCGAGCCCGGTCCCGGCCCCCGCCGAGCCCGGTCCCGGCCCCCGCCGAGCCCGGGCCGATCGTCCCCGTTCCGCCGCCTGGGGCCGTCCAGCCGATGAGACAGGTGTCATCGGGGATGACGCTCATGTCATCCCCTGTCATCATGTGCCGGTGCATACGTCTGTGAGCAGTGAGCGCAAGCGCGGAAAGGGCATCGGGCTCGGTCTGGCGATCGGGTCGGCCATCGCCTTCGGCGGATCCGGGGTCGCGGCCAAGCCGCTGATCGAGGCGGGCCTCGATCCGCTGCACGTGGTGTGGCTGCGGGTGACCGGCGCGGCCCTGGTGATGCTGCCGCTCGCCGTACGGCACCGCGCCCTGCTGCGGACCCGTCCGGCGTTGCTCGCCGGGTTCGGTCTGCTCGGTGTGGCGGGAGTGCAGGCGTTCTACTTCGCGGCGATCTCCCGCATCCCGGTCGGTGTCGCGCTGCTCGTCGAGTACCTCGCGCCCGCGCTGGTGCTCGGCTGGGTGCGGTTCGTGCAGCGGCGGCCGGTGACCCGGGCCGCCGCGCTCGGTGTGGTCCTCGCGGTGGGCGGGCTGGCCTGTGTCGTGGAGGTCTGGTCGGGGCTGAGCTTCGACGTCTTCGGACTGCTGCTCGCGCTCGCGGCCGCCTGCTGCCAGGTCGGCTACTTCGTCCTGTCCGACCAGGGCAGCGACTCCGGGGAGGAAGCGCCCGATCCGCTCGGCGTCATCGCGTACGGCCTGCTCGTGGGCGCCGTCGTCCTGACCGCCGTCTCCCGCCCCTGGGGCATGGACTGGTCGGTGCTCGCGCACACCGCGGGCATGAACGGCACCGAGGTCCCCGCCTGGCTGCTTCTCGGCTGGATCGTGCTCGTCGCGACGGTGGTCGCGTACGTCACCGGCGTGGTCTCCGTGCGGCGGCTCTCGCCCCAGGTCGCGGGCGTGGTGGCCTGTCTGGAGGCGGTCATCGCGACGGTGCTCGCCTGGGTGCTGCTCGGCGAACACCTCTCGGCGCCGCAGATCGTGGGCGGGGCGGTGGTCCTCCTGGGGGCCTTCATCGCGCAGTCGTCCGCGCCGGCCAAGGGCGCCGCGGAGCCGGTGGCCGGCGGCAGTCCCGAGCGGGAGCTGTCCGCCCGCGGAACGGCCGCCTAGGCTCTCCCGGGCGCGTCCTGAACACCCCCGCCCCGCCCCCGTCTCTGCCCCCGGCCCCCGCCCCCGCCCCGGTCTCTGCCCCCGTGCCCGCGACGGCTCGGGGCGGGTCCTCGCGGTCTCCCGGGCGGGCGCGCGGCGTCACGACACATCCGGCTCAGGACGCGACTGCCGTGGGCGGCGCGGGGCCGGGCTGCCGCCCCTTTCGCGCGCCGTCCCGTAGGCGACCTCGGACGGTCATGCCCGGCGTCGTCGCGACAGGTGCTCGGCGGCCGCCGCGTCGCGTGGGCCGCCGCGGGCGGCCAGGCCCGCGGCGATGCGGTCCTGGGTCTCGCTCGGCCGGTGGGCCGCGTACTTGAACTTGGCCCGCACACCGGTCACCTCGAGCCGCACGCCGCGGATGCCGGAGAGCAGCCGGCCGTACGGCGCCTCGCCGACCGCGGGCCGGGCGGAGCCGCCGTCCGGCTGGAAGTGACCCAGCTGGCGTCCGAGCAGCTCGGCCTTGGCGGCCGGATCGTCCACGAGGTGCGCCGTGCAGCGGAGCTGGACCGCCGCGTAGAAGCTCGTCGGCGTGCCGTGCTCGGCGGGGGCGCCCGGCGGCGCCTGCCACGGGCCGGGGACGAACACGTAGTCGTCGACCACGCTCAGGATCACGGTCGGGTCCGCCTCCAGGGCGGGCCAGAGCGGGTTGGGGCGGGCCAGGTGGGTGACGGCCTCGCCCGCGTCGGCGTCGTAGGCGAAGTGCAGCGGCTGGACGAAGGGGGGCTCGCCCGCCGGGCCGTTGACCGCGAGCTGGCCGAAGTCGTGGGCGGACAGCCAGGTGCGCCACTCGGCGTCGTCGTGGGGTGCGTCCCAGGGGTGGATGAGCATCACGGCACCGCGAGGTAGGCGGGGAGTCCGGTGCCGGGGGCGAGGTCGGCCTCCGGGAGGGGCGCGTCGTAACCCTTGCGCAGCGGGAGCACACCGGCCCAGTGGGGGAGGGCGAGGTCCTCCGGTTCGTCGTTCACCCCGCCGGTGCGGGCCTTGGCCGAGACCTCGTTCAGGTCCAGGCGGATCACCGCGGTCGCGGCCAGCTCCTTCTTGTTGGCGGGGCGCGAGTCGGCGGCCCGGCCCGGGACGACATGGTCGACGAGGGCGTCGAGCGCGTCACGCTTCTCCTGCGGGTCCGTCACGTCGTACGCCACGCCGTGCACCACGACCGAGCGGTAGTTGATCGAGTGGTGGAAGGCGGAGCGGGCCAGCACCAGACCGTCGACGTGCGTCACCGTCAGGCACACCGGCAGCCCCGGGTCCGCCTGTCCCGTCATCCGCAGCGGACGCGAGCCCGTGGAGCCGTGCACGTAGAGCGTCTCGCCGACCCTGCCGTACAGGGTCGGCAGCACGACCGGCACGCCGTCGCGGACGAAACCGAGGTGGCAGACGTAGCCCTCGTCGAGTATCGCGTGCACGGCGTCCCTGTCGTACGAGGCCCGCTCCGCGGACCGGGTGGGGATCGTGCGGTCGGTCGGGGTGTAGGCGGCGGGCCGCGTCGTCGTCTCCGGGGTCCCCTGCATGGCGGTCTCCATTGCACTAGTGCATAATAGGCTTTGTGCTAGGAGAATATCCGATCAAAGGCCGACGCGCAGCGGAGATTTCCGCGAGCATCGAGGCGGCGGTGGGCACCGGTGCGCTGGGCCCCGGTCGACTGCTGCCGCCCATGAGGGAGTTGGCGACCGAGCTGGGGGTGAACCCGAACACCGTCGCGGCCGCGTACCGCACCCTGCGGGAGCGCGGGGTGATCGAGACCGACGGCCGGCGGGGCAGCCGGGTGCGGTCGAAGCCCGTCACGACCGGGCGCGAGTTCCTCCGGGTCGAGGTGCCGGAGGGGGTACGGGACGCGGCCGCGGGAAACCCGGACACCGCGCTGCTGCCGCCGCTGGCGCCGGCCTTCGCGTGGGCCGCCGAGCAGGCCGACCGGGAGCCGGTGCTGTACGGACACGCTCCGCTCGAGCCCGAACTGGCGCGGCTGGCGCGCGCCGGGCTGGACGCGGACGGCGTGCCGGCCGGCCCCGTGGCCGTCGCCTCCGGTTCGCTGGACGCGATCGAACGCGTCCTCGCCGCGCATGTGCGACCGGGCGACACCGTGGCCGTCGAGGATCCGGGCTGGGGCTCCCTGCTCGACCTCGTCCCGGCGCTCGGGCTGCGCCCCGTTCCGGTCGGCGTCGACGACGACGGGCCGCTGCCCGAGCAGGTGCGGCGCGCCCTGGAGGGCGGGGCGCGCGCCCTGATCGTCACGGACCGGGCGCAGAACCCGACCGGCGCGGCGGTGAGCGCCGCACGCGCGCGTGCCCTGCGTGCCGTGCTGCGGGCCCACCCGCAGACCGTGCTCGTCGAGGACGACCACGGTCACGGGATCGTCGACCTCCCGCTGCACCCCCTCGCGGGCGTCACCCGGCACTGGGCGTTCGTGCGCTCGGTGGCCAAGGCGTACGGGCCCGACCTGCGGTTCGCCGTGCTCACCGGCGACGAGGTCACCCTCGACCGGGTGCGCGGGCGCCAGCGGCTCGGACCCGGCTGGGTCAGCCGGATCACCCAGCGCGCGGTGCTGCGGCTGTGGGCCGAGGGCGCGGTGGACGCGCGGGCGGTGGCCGAGGCGTACGGGAACCGGCGCGACGCCCTGATCACGGCGCTGGCCGCGCGGGGGGTCGAGGCGCACGGCCGCAGCGGGATGAACGTGTGGATCCCGGTGCCGGACGAGACGGGGGCCGTGGCCCGGATGCTCCAGGCGGGATGGGCCGTCGCGCCCGGCGCGCGGTTCCGGATCGACGCACCGCCGGGGATCCGGATCACGGTGTCGACGCTCGCCGCCGACGAGGCCGGGCCCCTGGCGGACGCCGTCGCCTCGGCGGTACGGGTGAGCGGCGCACGCGGGTACGTCTAGGGCGTGGAGCCGCCGCGGGACACGGTCCCGGCGGGCGCGTCGTCCGGTGCCGGGCGGTCACGGCGGGCGGGGGACGGCCTGGGGCCGCGCCGGGCGGCGCCTCGGGGGATCCCGGTCGTCGGGGTCAGGCTCTGCCCCGCGCCTGGGTCAGGGCCGCTCCCGCCAGGACGATCGCCGCGCCCACCGGGGTGGACCAGCTCAGCGGCTCGCCGAGGATCGCGACGCCCGCCGCCGTCGCGATGACGGGGATGAAGTAGGTGACCATCTGGGCCGTGGTGGGGCCGACCTCCGCGACCAGGCCGTACTGGATCAGCAGGGCGAGGCCCGTGCCGAGCGCGCCCAGGGCGGCCGTCGCGAGCAGCGGGACCAGCGGGAAGCTGCTCGGGAGGCTGGTGAACAGCGGGGTGACCACGGCCAGCTGGAGCGTCGCCAGCAGGAGCTGACCGCCGGTCATCGACAGGGCCGAGGAGCCGGTGTCCGCCAGGGTGCGGCGCAGGTAGATCCAGCCGACCGGGTAGCTGAGCGAGGCCAGCAGGGCCAGAGTCGTGCCGCGGGCGTCCAGGCCGTGGAAGCCCTGCCAGGCGCCCAGCACCGTCAGGACGCCCAGGAAGCCGAGGCCCAGGCCCGCGACCCGCACCCGGGTCGGCCGGTCCTCGGACAACGCCACCAGCGAGAGCGCCATGCCCCACAGGGGCGAGGTCGCGTTGCAGATCCCGGCCAGGGCCGAGGGGATGGTCAGCTCGGCGTACGCGAACAGGGAGAAGGGCAGGGCGTTGAGGAGGAAGGCCGCCACCGTCAGATGCGCCCAGGTGCGGACCCCGCGCGGCAGCCGCTCGCGCTTCACCGCCATCGCGACCGCGAGGACCGCCGTACCGAACAGCAGCCTGCCCAGGGTGACCTGGAACGGCGCGTAGCCGTCGGTGCCCACCTTGATGAGCAGGAAGCTGAAGCCCCAGATCAGCGACAGCACGCCGAAGCGCAGCCGCCAGTCGAGGGTGCGGCGGGGGCTGGCGGGGGCTTGCGGGGAGGTCCGGGCTGGGGTGGCGACAGCAGTCATGAGCGTAACGATGCTGGACGACGTCTCCTCACACAATCGAGAATATTCGAGCGACACCTCGTAGCATCGCTTACATGTTGAACCTGGAGCGCCTGCGCACCCTCGACGCCCTGGCCCGGCACGGATCGGTCAGCGGCGCCGCCACGGGCCTGCACATCACCACCTCGGCCGTCTCGCAGCAGATGGCCAAGCTGGAGCGGGAGGTCGGCCAGCGGCTGCTCGCCAAGCAGGGACGGGGCGTGCGGCTCACGGACGCGGGGCGGCTGCTCGCCGACCACGCGTCCCGGATCCTGTCGCAGGTCGAGCTCGCCCAGTCCGATCTGGAGGCCCAGCGCGGGCAGGTGGTGGGGGAGCTGCGGCTCTCCGCGTTCCCGACCGCCGCGCGCGGGCTGTTCCCCGTCGCGCTCGCCGAGCTGCGCAAGGCACACCCGGGGCTGCGCCTGCGCTCGTGCGAGCTGGAACCGGAGCGCGGGGTCGCCGGCGTGGTCCGCGGCGATCTCGACCTCGCCGTCGTCCTGGACTGGTACAACAAGCCGATGCCGGTGCCGGACGGCCTGGTCAAGGCGCCCATCCTGGACGATCCCGCCGACGTCGCGATGCCGGCCGGGCACCCCCTCGCGGACCGGGACGAGGTGGATCTCGCGGAGTTCGCCGAGGACGAGTGGATCACCTGGGGCGAGGGCGAGTTCTGTCATGAGTGGCTGCTGTTCACGCTGCGCTCTCGGGGCGTGGAGCCGATCGTCGGCCACCGCGCGGCCGAGACGCACACCCAGCTCGGCCTGGTGGCCGCCGGACTGGGCGTCTGCATCGCCCCGCTGCTCGGCCGTCACCCGGTGCCGGAGGGCGTGGTGACCGTCCCGTTGCGGCAGCGGGTGCGCCGGCACGTGTACGTGCTCTGGCGGGCGGACGCCGACCGCCGTCCGTCGATCCGGGCGGCGGTCGCCGCGCTCAAGGCCGCGGGCAAGGCCGTGGGCTGACCGGTTCTACAGACCGCCCAGCTTGCGGAAGTCCCAGGAGACGATCTTCGTCGGCTCCAGCCGCACCCACGCGTGCCGGCCGTCGTGCGGCATCGCGTCCAGACCGAAGTTCTTGCGGGCGAACAGCGTCTCCACGGCGTCGAGTTCGGCGCACAGCTCCCCGGTGCGCGGGCTCTCGCCCACGAACTCCACGACGCCGGACAGCTCGACGCCCCGCAGCGCGTCGTACTCCTCGCCCGTGTCGATCACGATCGCGACCCGCGGATCGCGGTTCAGGTCCGCCCAGCGCTTGCTGCGCACGACCGAGTACAACCACAACGCGGTGCCGTCCCAGAGAAACCACAGGGCGCTGACGTGCGGGGCGCCGTCGGTGGAGACGGTCGCGACCCGGCAGGTGCGCTGGAGGGTGAGGAACGCGTCCAGTTCACCCGGCGACATCATGATCTTCCGGCCCCGGCGCTGAGTGACGGTCATCCGGCCCCCTCATTCTTTTCTTGTGGGTACGTGCCGCTCTCCTGAAATCCCGTCAGGAAAGCATGGGTCTTCTTCCTTCTGCGCGCAATGGCGGTTACTGTCGCCCGCTCCACACCGACGCCAGGGGGAGTCATGCCGTCGTACGAACAGCTCAGCGCCCTCCTCGACCCGGCGAGCACCGTGCTGATCACGGTGGAGTGCCAGCAGGGCGTCGTCGGGCCCGGTGCCGCGCTGCCCCAGCTCGCCCGTGCGGCACGGGAGTCGGGGGTCCTCGACAACGTCGCCCGGCTGGTCGCGGCCGCCCGCGCGAGCCGCGTCCAGGTCGTGCACGCCGTCGCCGAACGCCGCCCGGACGGCCGGGGCGCCAACCGCAACGCCCGGCTGTTCCGCGCGGCCGAGCGGCTGCCCGTCCAGCAGCTGACCGGCACCGACGCGACCCGTGTGGCGCCCCCGATCG
Source organism: Streptomyces sp. 3330 (assembly GCF_031456635.1). Lineage (NCBI taxonomy): Bacteria > Bacillati > Actinomycetota > Actinomycetes > Kitasatosporales > Streptomycetaceae > Streptomyces > Streptomyces sp. 3330. The sequence goes on along the minus strand of NZ_JAVDVA010000023.1, from coordinate 101,620 downwards.
AGGTGGCCGAACAGGACCTCGTGGTACGCCGGTTGCACGGGCTGTCGCCGGTCCAGGGCACCGACGTGGACGCCCTGCTGCGCAACCTGGGCTGCCGCACCCTGGTCGTGACCGGCGTCTCGGCCAACGTGGCGATCCCGAACACCGTCTTCGACGCCGTCAACCGCGGCTACACGGCCGTCGTGCCGTCGGACGCCATCGCCGGGGTGCCTGCCGACTACACCCCCGCGATGATCCGCCACACCCTCGCGCTGGTCGCCACGGTCGCGACCACCGACGAGGTGCTGGCCTGCTTCCGGCAGCCGTCCGTCAGGCCAGCGTGATCGAGTCGCCGCTGACCTTGATCGCCACCTCGGGCAGCGGTTTCTGCGCGGGACCGCTCTTCACGCTGCCGTCCGTGATCGAGAAGTTGCTGTTGTGACAGGGGCAGTTGATCACGCCGTCGCTGATGCTCTTCACCGCGCAGCCCTGGTGGGTGCAGACGGCGGAGAACGCCTTGTACGTGCCCGCCGTCGGCTGGGTGACGACCACCTTCTCCGAGTCGAAGACCTTGCCGCCGCCCTCGGGGATGTCGGCGGTCGTGGCGAGCGCGGCGCCGGCCGCGGCGTTGTCCCCGCCGCCCGTGCCGCCGGTGCTCGCGGCGTCACCGGACCCGGTGGAACCCGACGTGCCGGCCGAGGCGGACGAGCTCGACGCGTCGTCGTCTGAGCCCCCGCACGCGGTCAGCGCGGCGGAGAGCCCCGCGGCTCCGGCGGCTGCCACGACGGTACGGCGGGCAGGCCCCGACGCGGACTTGATCGATGCGCTGGTCATGCTGGAGGTTCCCTTCCCCAGGGTGTGTGGATCTGCCGAGAGGTACGAGCCGCGGGCGCCGCTCGTTCAGTGCCCCCGCCAAGTCCGGACAGTGTCGAGATATTGACCCGTTAAAGATGAGCGCGACGTAAGCCAGAGCTGTCGCGGAGCTGTCGGCCGCGCATCGTGCCAGGCCCAGTAGCCTGGGGCGATGCTCAAGGAAGTCACCGCGACCCGCTTCGTCACCCCCCTGCGTGAGGGCGGCTCCTTGCCGGGACTCGTCGAGGCCGACGACTTCGGTCTCTACGTCATGAAGTTCACCGGCGCCGGACAGGGCCGCAAGACGCTCGTCGCCGAGGTGGTCTGCGGCGAACTCGCCCGCAGGCTCGGGTTCCGGGTGCCCCGGTTGGTGAGGGTGGAGCTCGACATCGTGCTCGGGCTCGGCGAACCCGACCAGCAGGTACAGGAGTTGCTCAAGTCCAGCGGCGGCGCCAACCTCGGCATGCACTTCCTCTCCGGCGCGCTCGGCTTCGACCCGCTCGCCTTCCCGGTGACCTCCGAGGAGGCCGGCCGGATCGTCTGGTTCGACGCGCTCGTGAACAACGTCGACCGGTCCTGGCGCAACCCCAACCTGCTGATGCACCGAGGCGACCTGTGGCTCGTCGACCACGGGGCGACCATGATCTGGCAGCACAACTGGCCCACCGCCGAGACCTCCGCGGCCCGCCCCTACGACGCCTCCGACCACGCCCTCACCCCGTTCGGACCGGACGTCGCGGCCGCGGCGGCGGAGCTGGCGCCGCTGGTCACCGCCGACCTCCTCGCCGAGGTCACCGCCGAGATCCCGGACGTCTGGCTGGCGGACGAGCCCGGCTTCGACACCCCGGACGCGCTCCGCCGGGCCTACGCGGCCCCCCTGCTCGCCCGCGCCGCCGTCATCCACGACCGCATCAAGGGGACCAAGTGAACGAGCGGCACATCATCCGGCCGGGCCAGGGCGGCGACCGGGACGTCTTCGAGTACGCCCTGCTGCGTGTCGTACCGCGCGTCGAACGCGGCGAGTGCATCAACGCGGGCGTGCTGGTGTACTGCCGCGGCCAGGACTACGTCGGCGCCCGCACCCACCTCGACGAGGCGAGGCTGCTGGCACTGGACCCGGACGCGGACGTCACCGGGGTGCGGGCCGCGCTGCGGGCGGTCGAGGGGGTGTGCGCGGGCGGCGCGTCGGCCGGACAGGCGGCGCACGACGACGCCGGACGGCGCTTCCGCTGGCTGATCGCGCCCCGGTCGACGATCGTCCAGCCCGGCCCCGTGCACACCGGGCTCACCACCGATCCCGCGGCCGAGACCGAGCGGCTGCTGCGGCTGCTGGTGAGGTAATGGATCACACCCGCGCCGTGTGGCGTTGACACCGGGTGCCAGGGCTTCTAGCGTCACGTCTGTCGAAGGTACTAAGCGGTCGCTCACCTGTCGGGCGCATCGAGATTTTCTCAAGGGCGAGGAGAACCAGCAATGTCCACCACTGAGCAGCGGGTCGCCGTGGTCACGGGCGCGGCGCGCGGCATCGGCGCCGCCACCGCCGTACGGCTGGCCGCGGAAGGCCGTGCGGTCGCGGTAGTCGACCTCGACGAGGCCGCCTGCAAGGACACCGTCGAGAAGATCACCGCGGCGGGCGGCAAGGCCCTCGCGGTCGGCGCCGACGTCTCCGACGAGGCCCAGGTCGAGGCGGCCGTCGCCCGCATCGTCGAGGAGCTCGGCGCGCCGACGATCCTCGTCAACAACGCGGGCGTGCTCCGCGACAACCTGCTGTTCAAGATGAGCGTCGCCGACTGGGACACCGTCCTCGGCGTGCACCTGCGCGGCTCCTTCCTGATGACCAAGGCCGTCCAGAAGCACATGGTCGACGCCGGCTTCGGCCGGGTGGTCAACCTGTCGTCCTCGTCGGCGCTCGGCAACCGCGGCCAGGCCAACTACTCCGCCGCCAAGGCCGGTCTCCAGGGCTTCACCAAGACCCTCGCCATCGAGCTCGGCAAGTTCGGCATCACCGCCAACGCCGTCGCCCCCGGCTTCATCGCCACCGACATGACCGCCGCGACCGCCGCCCGGGTCGGCATGGGCTTCGAGGAGTTCAAGGCCGCGGCCGCCACCCAGATCCCCGTCGCGCGCGTCGGCGAGCCCGAGGACATCGCCAACGCGATCGCCTTCTTCACGAACGAGGCCGCCGGCTTCGTCTCCGGCCAGGTGCTGTACGTCGCCGGCGGACCGCTCGACTAAAGGCCAGGCAGCACTAGGGAGCACTGGGGATCACACCATGACTGAACTGCCCGCACTCTCCGGCAAGGTCGCCCTCGTCACGGGCGCCAGCCGCGGCATCGGATACGGCGTCGCCGAGGCGCTCGTCGCCCGCGGCGACCGGGTCTGCATCACCGGACGCAACGAGGACGCGCTCAAGGAGGCCGTCGAGCAGCTCGGCGCCGACCGGGTCATCGGCGTCGCCGGCAAGGCGCACGACCTGGCGCACCAGGCCGCCGCCGTCGAGCGCACGATGGAGGCCTTCGGCCGCGTCGACTTCCTGGTCAACAACGCCGGCACGAACCCGGTGTTCGGGCCGATCGCCGACCTCGACCTGGACGTGGCCCGCAAGGTCTTCGAGACCAACGTGGTCTCCGCGCTCGGCTTCGCGCAGCGGACCTGGCACGCCTGGCAGAAGGAGAACGGCGGCGCGATCGTCAACATCGCCTCCGTCGCGGGGCTCTCCGCCTCGCCCTTCATCGGCGCGTACGGCGTCAGCAAGGCCGCGATGATCAACCTGACCCAGCAACTGGCGCACGAGTTCGCGCCGCGGGTGCGGGTCAACGCGATCGCCCCGGCCGTGGTGAAGACGAAGTTCGCCGAGGCCCTGTACGAGGGCCGCGAGGCGGAGGCGGCCGCCGCCTACCCGCTCGCCCGGCTCGGGGTGCCCTCCGACATCGGCGGCACCGCCGCGTTCCTCACCTCGGAACAGTCGGACTGGATCACCGGCCAGACCCTCGTCGTGGACGGCGGAATCTTCCTCAACGCCGGTGTGGGCTGATCACGATCTGGCTTGAATTCGACACCGCCACAGGCGCCGTTTCTTGACGGAAACGGCGCCTGTGTCGTGTTCGGAGCGCCGCGCGGGCGATGACAACGTAGTCACCTCAAAGTGATCAAGAATGCTTCAAGGGCGCGGGTTCACGGGGCGTGGGGCTGCGGTATGGTCTGCCAACCCTTGGCATGGCAGATCGAGGAGCGTGCGCGTGTTCAACCGGAACCGATCCTTGCAGCAGATGGCGGCGATCGTGTCCATATCCCTGGTGGCCGGATGCAGCCTCCTGGGGGAGGAGAGCTCCGACGATGCCGGACCGATCGTCGTGGGCACCACCAGTGCTCCCAGCACGCTCGACCCCGCCGCCGCCTGGGACGGCTCGTGGGAGCTCTTCCGCAACATCTACCAGACGTTGCTGAGCTACCCGAACGGAGCGACGAGTCCCCAGCCGGACGCCGCCGAGTCCTGTGACTTCACGGACGACTCGAACCGCACGTACAAGTGCGAACTGCGCGACGGCCTCAAGTTCTCCAACGGCGACAAGCTGGACGCGAACGCGGTGAAGCACTCGATCGACCGGATCAGGGCGATCAACGCCGAGACCGGCCCGAACGGGCTCCTGGGCAGCCTGGACAGCATCGAGACGAAGGGCGACCGGGTGGTGCTCTTCCGGCTCAACAAGCCCGACGCCACCTTCCCGTTCGTGCTCGCCACCCCCGGCATGTCCCTCGTCGACCCCGACGACTACTCCGCGAAGTCCCTGCGCAAGGAAGACGGCATCGTGGGGTCCGGACCGTACCGGCTCCAGTCCTACGAACAGGGCAAGCAGGCCGTGCTGGTGCGGAACGACAACTACAAGGGCTTCGCCGACCGCAAGAACGACGCGGTGACCATCCGCTACTTCCAGGACTCCGGCGAGATGGTCAAGGCCCTGCGCGGCGGCGACATCGACATCACCTACCAGGGTCTCGCCGCCGACGACATCGTCGACCTGGACGGCAAGACCGCCGCCAACGAGGGCCTCCAGCTCATCGAGGGCGCCGGCAGCAACATCAACTACCTGGTGTTCAACCCCAAGGACCCGTGGTCCGACAAGGTCGCCGTGCGCCGGGCCGTGGCCCAGGTCGTCGACCGGGCCGCGATCGCCCACGAGGTCTACAAGGACACCGTCGAGCCGCTGTACTCCATGGTCCCGTCCGGCCTGACCGGTCACACCACCGGCTTCTTCGACTCCTTCGGCGACCCCGACACCGCCAAGGCCCGCAAGATCCTCACCGAGGCGGGGATCACCGAGACGGTCCCGCTCACCCTCTGGTACACCACCGACCGCTACGGCTCCGACACCGCCCTGGAGTTCAAGGAGATCAAGAGGCAGCTCGACGCCTCGGGCCTGTTCTCGGTCAAGCTGAAGAGCCGCCCCTGGAACACCTACGTGGTCGGCTACCAGAAGGGCGAGTACCCGGTGTTCGGGCGGGGCTGGGCCCCGGACTTCCCCGACGCGGACAACTTCATCGCCCCCTTCGTCGGCGATCAGAACGCGCTCGGCACGCCCTACCCGGCCAAGGAGATCACGCAGGTCCTGCTGCCCCGCTCGCGCGGCGAGAGCGACCGCGCGAACGTGGTGAAGGACTTCGAGGAGGCCCAGCAGATCCTCGTCGACGACGCCCGGCTGCTGCCGCTGTGGCAGGGCAAGCAGTACCTGGCCTCGTCCGAGGACGTCTCGGGCGGCGAGCGGTCCCTGGACCCGTCGACGATCATGATGATGTGGGAGCTGACGCGCAAGACCAGCTGGTAGGCCGTCGGTCCGGCGGCCGGCCCGGTCCGCGGTGTCACCGCGGGGCCTCCGCGGACCGGAGCGCGGGTCCGGTTGTCAGTGGTCGCCTGTAGGTTCTGTGTCCTGCAAGTGACCGCACGAGTCAAGGACGTTGACGTGACCGACATCGCCATGCTGCCCGAGTCCTGGCGCGGGGTTCTGGGCGACGAGCTCCAGCAGCCCTACTTCAAGGAGCTGACGGAGTTCGTCGAGGAGGAGCGCGCGGCGGGTCCCGTCTACCCCCCGCGCGAGGAGGTCTTCGCCGCGCTCGACGCGACGCCGTACGAGCGGGTGAAGGTGCTCGTCCTCGGCCAGGACCCCTACCACGGCGAGGGTCAGGGGCACGGCCTGTGCTTCTCGGTGCGTCCGGGCGTGAAGATCCCGCCGTCCCTGCGGAACATCTACAAGGAGCTCCACGCGGAGCTGGACACGCCGATCCCGGACAACGGCTACCTGATGCCGTGGGCGCAGCAGGGCGTCCTGCTGCTCAACGCGGTCCTCACGGTCCGCTCCGGCGAGGCGAACTCGCACAAGGGCAAGGGCTGGGAGAAGTTCACGGACGCGGTGATCCGCGCGGTGGCCGACCGGCCCGACCCGGCCGTCTTCGTGCTGTGGGGCAACTACGCGCAGAAGAAGCTCCCGCTCATCGACGAGAGCCGGCACATCGTGGTCAAGGGCGCCCACCCCTCGCCGCTGTCCGCGAAGAAGTTCTTCGGTTCCCGCCCGTTCACGCAGATCAACGAGGCCGTGGCCCAGCAGGGCCACGAGCCGATCGACTGGACGATCCCGAACCTGGCCGACCAGGCCTGATCTCAGGCGACCTGACCCGCCCCGACCCGGGGCGACCGCGGCCCGTCGCCTGCCGCACGCCACCTGCTGCCACCCTGTCCCCTGCCCCCGCCGTCTGCCGCCGGGCCGGTTCCTCCGCGGACCGGCACGGTGCCGCCTGACCGGGATCGCGGATGCCTGCGGCTAGCGTCGTCGCAACGACGCAAGGAGGCCGAGGTGGCGGAGCGACAGGGGCAGACGGTGCAGGACGCCCTGCTGACGCGGATCGGGCAGGTCGTGATGCTGCACCACGGGGGAGACCGCGAGGAGGCCCGGCGCCGGCTCCTCGACCTGTGGACGGAACTCGGCGAGGGCGGCGCCCCCCTGCACCGCTGCACCCTCGCCCACTACCTGGCCGACACCCACGACGACCCCTCGGACGAGCTCGCGTGGGACCTGCGGGCACTGACCGCGGCACAGGAACACGTCGGCTCGGCCGAGGTGCGGGCGCTCTATCCGTCGCTGCACCTCAACCTGGCGGCGGACTACGTCAAGCTCGGCCGCGCCGAGGCCGCCCGCACCCACGTACGCCAGGCCCGCACGGCGGCCGTGGCCCTGCGGGACGACAGCTACGGCGACGGCGTACGGGCGGCCATCAGCCGGATGGAACTGCGGCTGGGGGCGGGCGAAGCCGACGGCGGCTGGGACGGACGGGGCGAGTGGGAGCGCGAGTGGTGAGAGCGGCCGGACGGCCGTCTCCCGGCGACGCCCACCGCACCTTGAACCCTCACCGCCCGTAGGCCTGCGCGCAGATCGTCGCCTCCGGGCTGTCGCGCCGCCATCCGCCGTACGTCCTGCCGAGCGCGCACACGTCGGTGTTCCTGCGCACCTCCTCCTCCACGTCCGGGATCTCCACGCGCGGCGGCACGTGCCGCCGCGCGTCCGGGCGGGAGGGCCGGGTGCGGGGACGGGACCTGGGTGGCTCTCCGGCGCCGCCCGCTCCCGGCAGCGGTGCCGTCCGCCGTTGCGCCGGCGCCGTCGGAGCGGCCGGTCCGGGCGTCCGCGACGGCCCGACCATCTCCAGCGCTTCACGGGCCGGCGCCTGCACGACCTGCACCTCGGCCCGTCCCTCCGGCCGCGGCACGGACGGCCGGGACGGCGCCAGGACGGGACCGGGGGCGGCCGGGCGCTGGACGGTCACGCATCCCGCGAGGGCCGATGCCGATACGGCCACGGTGACCAGGAGCGCTGCGGTAGTCGTCGTTCGATGCACCCGCGCAACTCTGGTGGTTCCGCCCGCCCGGGCAACACCCGAGGGGCGGAGGTTGCCCCGCACGGGTGATCTCGCACCCCGTTCGAGGGAGCGGACCCGCCCGCGCTGACGTCACTCGCCGGTGGACCCGTCGATGCGCTCCCGGATCAGATCGGCGTGGCCGTTGTGCCGCGCGTACTCCTCGATCATGTGGGTGTAGATCCAGCGCAGGCTGAACGGCTCGTCGGTGTACCGGCTCCGGCCGCGGGACAGGTCGGTCAGGGCGAAGTCCGCCGCGTGCCGCCGGGCGGCCTCGATCTCCGCCTGCCAGGTGGCGAAGGCCTCCGCCCAGGTGTCCCGCTCGGTGAGGCGGAACTCGCCGTCCGGATCCCGGTCGCCGTAGTGGATCGGCCCCGCGTCGTCGCCCATGAGCACTCTGCGGAACCAGCCGCGCTCCACGTCGGCCATGTGCCGCACCAGGCCCATCAGGGACAGCTCGGACGGCGGCACCGCGGCGGTGCGCAACTGCGCGTCGGTCAGTCCCTCGCACTTCCACGCCAGGGTCTGCCGGTGGTAGTCCAGCCAGCCCTCCAGCATGGCGCGTTCGTCGGCGTTCTGGGCGGGTCCGGTGCGCTTGGTCGTCATCCCCGCATGGTCGCTCCCGTCCGCCCTCCGCCACCACGGGTTTTCGCCCGGCGGGGCGGTCCCCTCGCACCCGGACCCCCGGACCCCCGGAGCCCCGCGCACCGCCGCCGGGCCGGTCGTCCGCGCCCATCGCCGACCGGCGGACGGCGCTCGCGCGGCGGCCCGTATGCTGCGGTACACGGCAGGCCGGGCGAGGTGCCGGGCGGCGTGGGACAGGTAGCGAGGGAGCGCCCGTGAAGGTCGGCTGTATCGGACTCGGCGACATCGCGCAGAAGGCGTATCTGCCGGTGCTCGGCGCGCTGCCCGGGATCGAGCTCCACCTCCAGACCCGCACCGCGGCCACCCTGGACCGGGTCGCCGACAGCCTCCGCCTGCCCCGCGAGCAGCGCCACCACGACCTCGACGCGCTCCTCGCCGCGGGCCTCGACGCGGCCTTCGTGCACGCGCCCACCGCCGCCCACCCCGAGATCGTCTCCCGGCTGCTGGAGGCGGGCGTCCCCACGTACGTGGACAAGCCGCTCGCCTACGAACTCGCCGACTCCGAGCGGCTCGTCACGCTCGCCGAGGCCCGGAACGTCTCCCTCGCCGTCGGCTTCAACCGGCGCCTCGCGCCCGGCTACGCGCAGTGCGCCGACCATCCGCGCGAGCTGATCCTCATGCAGAAGAACCGGATCGGGCTGCCCGAGCAGCCGCGCACCATGATCCTCGACGACTTCATCCACGTCGTCGACACCCTGCGCTTCCTGGTGCCGGGCCCGGTCGACGACGTGACCGTGCGGGCCCGCGTCGAGGGCGGCCTGCTGCACCACGTCGTGCTCCAGCTCGCCGGACCCGGCTTCACCGCGCTCGGCGTGATGAACCGGCTCAGCGGCTCCAACGAGGAGATCCTCGAGGTGTCGGGGCAGGACACCAAGCGCCAGGTCGTCAACCTCGCCGAGGTGATCGACCACAAGGGGCAGCCCACCGTGCGGCGGCGCGGGGACTGGGTGCCGGTGGCCCGCCAGCGCGGCATCGAGCAGGCGGTCCTCGCCTTCCTGGACGCGGTGCGCGCCGGCAAGGTGCTCAGCGCCCGGGACGCGCTGGCGACTCATGAGCTGTGCGAGCGGGTGGTACGAGCGGTGCGGGAGCAGTCCGCCGGAGCCTGACCGTCCGCGCGCCCTCCGTGAGCGCGAGGACCAGCAGCACCAGCAGGGCCCCGTGGACCGGCCAGTCGCCGTAGCGCACGTACGGGGTGACGCCGTCGGCGAGCGGGACCTCGTAGACGGCCGTCGCGCTCGCGTCCGTGCCCAGCCACGAGCCCACACGCCGGCCACTCGCGTCGTACACGGCCGAGACACCGGTGAGGGTGGAGTGCACGAACGGCCGCCCGGTCTCCGCGGCGCGCAGCGCGCCCAGCGAGGCGTGCTGCGCGGGCGCCCAGCTCTGCTGGAAGGAGGACGTCGACGACTGCGCGACCAGCACGTCCGCGCCGTCCCCCGCCAGGTGCCGGCTCATGTCGGGGAACGCCGTCTCGAAGCACACCATCGGCCCGATGCGGAGCCCGTGCCCGGCGTTCATCACGACCTGCTCGGCGCCGCGCCGCCGGTCCTCGCCGGCCGCCTTGCCGACGGAGGTGGCCCAGCCGAGCAGGGAACGGGCCGGTATGTACTCCCCGAACGGCACCAGCCGCATCTTGTCGTACCGGTCGCCGGTCGGGCCCTCGGCCCCGATGAGCAGCGAGCTCTTGTAGATGCCGGGCCGGTCGGAGCGGCGTGCGTCCACGTTGACGAGGATGTCGGCGCCGGTGACGCGGGACAGCTCCGTCAGGCGCCGGGCCAGGTCGGGCCGGTCGTCGAGGTCGTAGCCCACGCTGCTCTCGCCCCAGACGATCAGGTCGACCTGCTGCCCGGCCAGTCGCCGGGTCAACTGCTCCTCGCGGTCGAAGCGCCGGTCGGGGCCGTCGATCACCCCCGGCTGCACGACGGCGATCCGGGCCTGCCCGCCGGTGTCGGGGCGCGGCGCCCACATCCACGCGGCCGACGCCGTGGCGGCGGTGGCGACGAGACCGGCGACGGCCGGGGCCCGGGACGCCGGGACGGAGACCAGGACGGCGGCCGACACGTTGACCGCCACCACCAGGAAGCTGAGCAGCCACACCCCGCCGACGGAGGCGAGCCGCAACGCGGGCTCCACCTGCCACTGACTGGCCCCGAGCATCCCCCACGGCCCGCCGAGCCCCTGCCATGAGCGGACGAGTTCGATCGCCAGCCAGCCCGAGGGCAGGACCAGCAGCGCGGCGAACACGCGCCCCCGGCCGGGGACCGGGTCCGCGCTGAGGAACCGCCGGACCAGCCATGCCCACGGCGCCCACAGGGCGCCCAGCAGCGCGGCGATGACCAGGGTGAACACATGCAGGCTCGGCAGCAGCCAGTGGTGCATGGCGAGCATGAACCCGAACCCGCCGCTCCATCCGTCGTACGCGGCCCGCCTCGCCGTCGGCGCGGATCGGGCGAGCAGGATCCACGGGACGAGGGCGAAACAGGCCCACCACCACAGAGCGGGCGCGGGAAACGCGAGCACGGGCAGCGCGCCCGCGACGGCCGCGAGGGCCGAACGCCGCCAGGGGGAGGTGAGCCGATGTCCGAACGTCTTCATACGACACCTCCCTACCCGCTCGGGGTGCCTCCAGTGTGCGCGCACCTGAAGATCTCCGACAGGGGGCGCATTTTCGCCCGACACGGGGCGTCCGCCGAGGCCCGCTTCGCCCCGCGCCGAGGCCCCTGCCTCCCGCCGCCGGGCCCGCGCCTCCCGCTCCCGCTGCCCCGCCCTCGCCCACAGCGCCGCCCGGCCATGCCGCCGGGCCCGCGCCTCCTGCTCCCGCGGTTCCTGCCAGTGCCGCTGCCCGCCTCCCGCCCACAGCGCCGCCCGGCCCCGGCATCGGGCTCCCGGCGCCTGCCTCCTGCCTTCCGCCGCCGGGCCCGCGCCTTCTGCTCGCTCCCGCTGCCGCCTTCGTCACCTGCGCCCGGCTCCGGGCGTCCGCCTTCGGCGCGGTGCTTCTCTCGCCGCGCCCGGGTCAGCCGGGCAGCCGGCGCCACTTCTCCCGGACGACGACCTCACGCACCCGCCATCCGTCGTCCGTCCGCAGCAGACCGAAGGAGTACCTGCCGCCGCAGACGAAGTCCGGCGCGCCGGCGGAGGAGCCGTCCCGGTCCTCGGCGGCCAGCCGCATCGGGTTGACGTAGTCGGCCTGCACGCGCGCCGTGTCGCCCGTGTCCTGCTCCAGGACCCCGAAGCGCACCCGGCGGTTGACGATGAGGTGCTGCCGCATCGCGAACACCCGCAGGTTCTCCGCGAGCCACGAGGCGACGTTCCCGGCGTCCCCCTCGATACCGCCGGCCGAGCGGTAGTCCGCCCGGCCGTCCGAGGTGAACAGGTCCCGGTACGCCGCCCAGTCACCGTCGTCGACCGCCACCGCGTAGTCGGTGACCAACCCGTCGACGGCCAGACGGTCCATCACGGCGGCGAGTTCCACACGCTGCGTCATGGCCCGAGTGTTGGGCATGGGGGCTGCTCAGCCAAGGTCTGTGCGGGAACGATCCGGTAATTCGGTGGCCGCCTCGGGGCCGGGGCGGCCAGGCTGCTGCCGTGAACGACCCGAACACCGACGAGAATCCGAACCCGCGGAACGCGGGGACCACGCCGAGCACGCCGAACGACGGACCGGCCGAGCAGGAACCCATGTTCCGCATCCGCGCGGCATACTCCGCCTCCACGATCACCGTCTATCAGGCGTACCGCCCGAAGATAGGCAACGCGGCCGCCCGCGACGGCCGCTTTCCCCCGGCGTGGAGCCGCGAACGCATGACCTGGATCAAGCCCAGCTTCCTGTGGATGATGTACCGCTGCGGGTGGGGCCTGAAAGAGGGGCAGGAGACCGTCCTGGCGATCGAGATCAGCCGGGAGGGCTTCGAATGGGCGTTGCGGCACGCGTGCCTGTCGCACTTCGTGCCGGTCCTGCACGGTGATCAGACCGAGTGGAAGCGCCGGTTGAGGCGGGCTCCGGCCCGGGTGCAGTGGGATCCGGAACGGGACCTGCGTCTCAACGCCCTGCCCTACCGGTCCCTGCAACTCGGCCTCGCCGGGGAGGCGACCGTGCGGTACGCCGACGAGTGGATCGTCGGGATCGAGGATGTGACGCCGCTGGCCCGGGCGGTCCACGGACATGTGCGCGCGGGTGAACCGGACCGGGCTGCCGCCCTGTTGCCGCAGGAGCGGCCGTATCCCCTGCCGGAGGACGCGCTGAGCCATCTGCGGCGCTAGGTCCCCCCTCGGGGCTGGGATCCGGCACGTCGTGCCCCGGCAGAGCTACTCGGCGCACCCTCGGGGTCGCGCGAGTCGTCGTAGGGCCTCCCAGCGGCGGACGGCACAGAGGTTTCCCGGCGGTCCGGTCACTCCACCTCGATGCCGAAGTCCTGGACGAGTTCCTCGAGGCCGCCCGGGTAGCCCTTGCCGCCGAGGACGAAGTCCCAGTCGCCGTTGGACCTTCGGCGGAAGGAGCCCAGCACCAGAGCGGTTTCGCGGGGGCGGCCGTCGGAGACCTCCAGTCGGCCCAGCTCGGTCAGCCCCGGGTCGAGCAGGCGGATGCGGGCGTCGGAGAAGCCGGAGAGGTCGGCGTCCGGGTTGACCTCCGGGTCGACGGCGGCCACCAGGACGAACCGGTCGGCCTCGGCGGGCAGGCTGTCGAAGGAGACGCAGATCGCGGCCTTGTCCGGCGCGGACGGGGGAAGGGCGCGCACGGAACCGTCCGGCGTCTGGGGGTTGTTGAAGAAGACGAAGTGATCGTCGCTGAGGACGCGATCGCCGCGGCAGACGAGCGCGCACACGTCCAGGGCGACGCCGCCGGTCCAGGACATGCCCAAGACGTTGTAGTCGTCCGGCAGCCGACGGGCCGGCGCCGACGACGTCCGCTGCGCCGGGACCTGCCGTCCGGCCTCGCCCAGCCGTCCGCTCAGCCCGTGACGATGGAGCAGGTCGACCAGTTCGGGGCCCGACACGAGTTCCAGCGGCTTGCCGTTGGCGAAGGTGTGGGAGCCCGGGCCGAACCCTGAAGTCGTCACGAGGACGCCCTTGTTGGCGCCGGCGTCCTGCACGGTGCCGTACAGGTCGCGCACGGCGGTGGGCGGCACCGTGGTGCGGTAGCGCTTCACCTGGACGACGATCTTGCCGCCCCGGATCGGCGTCGGGTCCAGCGCGTCGACGTCCACACCGCCGTCGTTCGAACGCTGGGTCGTCACCGCCTGCATGCCCATGGCCCGGAAGAGGTCGGCCACGAGGTTCTCGAAGGCGATCGGGTCCATGGCGAACAGGTCCGGTTCCTCGTCGCCGCCGTGGGCGACCACGCGGTTGCCGACCTCCTCGGGCCGTCGGCCCGGCCGCACCGGGGTGAGCTGGTCGGGTCGGGCCGAGACCTGCCCGCGCAGCGCGTCGGCGAGGCAGCTCCCCGCGTCCACCTGCGCCAGATGCAGGTCACGGAACGCGGCGCGCGGGGCCATGACGGTGGCGAGGAAGATATGGCCCGGCCGGCCCGTCGTGGGATCGTGCCCGTCGACGAATCCGTTCAGGGCCACCGACTCGAGCGCGCCCAGCTCGTCCGCGGCGAACAACTCGTGCAGAACGAGGAGCACGCACTGCGCCAGCACCTCCCGGTACAGAGCCCGGCGCTGGCCGACCGGACGGGGGGTCTCCTTGTCCTGGTCCGTCCCGGACAGGTACCGAACGGCCTTGACCTCCGGCACGATCTCGTAGGCGGGCAGCTCCCAGTCCAGCACCAACTGACGGGCCGAGGGGTCGTAGGCCGCCGCCACCCGGCGCGGGAAATCCTCCGGCCAGGCCGTCGAGGCGTACAGGGCGGCGGAGAAGTACTCGATCACGGAGTCGGGATCCTGTCGCCGCACACCCTCGGTGAGCGCGACGACGCCCGCGTTGTGCCGCCGCACGTCGGCCAGCTGGGTGTCGACCCACTGCTGGTACTCCCGCTGATACGCGGCCAGTTGCTGCCGGCGCTGCGCCTCCGCGGCCTGGGCGGCCTGCCGGTCCCGCTCGAAGCGCGCCTGCGCCTCGGCCTGCGCCTGCGCCCGGCGGCTCGCGGTCCAGCCGTTCTGCGTCTGGTAGTGACGGAAGTCCGGCAGAGGCACGGGCTGGGCCAACGGCCCCGGAGCGAAGGGCTGAACGTCCTCGGGCCGCAGGAGAGAGGCGGCCCTGAAGGCCTGAGCCCGGCAACCCGACGCGAGGAGACCCTGCAACGACGCGACCCGGGCGTCCAGTTCCTCGGTGCGCCGCAAGGCATCTGCCTGCCGGTACTCGCGGTGGCTCTGAGCGGCTCGCCGCTGGTAGGCCCGCGCCTGCTGTTCCTGTTGCCGTCGCCGTCTGGCCTCGGCCTCCGTCTGGCGCTGCTGCTGTCGTTGCATTTCGGCCCAGACGCCGACAAAACCAGTTGAGCGACGACTCATGTGCTGAAGGCCCTCCCCAGGACGCCGGCCACCGAAAGGGGCCTTGGTTGCCCCCGCAACCAGTTGTGACGGGACGACTCTATCCAGCAATCGCCGTCTCGCCCATCCATGCGTCGAAGGCAGCTCGCACGAACCATCCCCGCAGGTCAACGTGACGGGAGGGTAACCAGTGCCGGACGGGGGCCCAGTGCCCCGGGTGACGCGTTCCCGGGCACCCGCCCGGGTCCCCGAGCCGTGTCAGCGCAGACGGACGGTCATCCGGACCCTCACGTCGTCCCCCGCCGTGAGGCCGCTCGGCTTGCGCACGGCGTCCTTGAGGGGCAGCAGGTAGCCGCCGTCCTTGGGGAAGAGCGACGTCCGGAAAACCACCTCGTCGATCCGGGCGTCGACCGGGATCACGCCCCAGCCGTAGGAGGCCAGTGCGGCCACCTCGAGGATCTCGGCGGACTCCTCGTCCGGCACGGGAACGAAGTAGTACGGCGACGGCCCACGCCATTCGATCACTCGGCCGGAGAAGGCGAGTTCCATCAAGTCGGTCTCCTTCCGGGGGCGGCCGCGTGGTCAGCGCTCCGGCTCAGCCCTCGTCGGAGCCGTCCGCGGACGGCGTCCGCCGGTGGTGGGGGTGAACGCCTCGATCCTCGGTCACCCGTCGAACTCGGTGAGATCGATGGCGTGAATGTGCAGGGCGAAGCCGTACACGGGGTGCTTCGTCTCGCGTTCCGGGGTCATCCCGAGCTTGCGGCTGATGTTCTCGGAAGCGTCGTCGCCGACCCGGTTGATGCTGATGACGCGGTCGAGGCCGCGGTCCTGGAGAGCGAACTCCAGCGTCGCGTGGGCGGCCTCGGAGGCGTACCCCTGGCCCCAGAACTGGGCGCCGAGCCGCCAGCTGATCGCCACGTCGGGCATCGCCTCGGGGAGGAACTCGGGCAGGGAAAGGCCCGCGAACCCGGCCAGTTCGCCCGAGCCGAGCAGTTCCACGGCGAAGAGCCCGAAGCCCTCCTCGTCCCACTCCTCCTCCCAGCGCTCGATGGCCTCCGCCGTGCGGTCCAGGTCGAGCACCGAGCCGTCGCCGACCCAGCGCATGACGTGCGGATCCGCGTTGATCTCGGCCATGGGCACCAGGTCGTCGTCGGTCCAGCGGCGGAGGAGGAGGCGGGGAGTGTGGATCTCGGTCATGGTGCCCATCCTGCCCGGGGCGGGAGCCTCACCGGTAATCGGCGGTGAGGGACGGTGGCCGGAGGGGGCGGCGGTGATCGGCGCCCGGGCCCCTCGGCCGCGTCGGCAACCCCACCGGGCCTGCCCGAGGGCCGGCGTGGAGCTGTCCGGGGACGCCCCGGCGAGGACGTGTCGACAGCGTCGCCGGGCATTCGTCGGTGAGGCTCTCAGTGGTCCGGCTTCCGGTTCTGATGCCGGGAGATCTGGCCCCGTGCCGTGTGC
The DNA here is from genome assembly GCF_031456635.1 of Streptomyces sp. 3330. NCBI lineage: Bacteria > Bacillati > Actinomycetota > Actinomycetes > Kitasatosporales > Streptomycetaceae > Streptomyces > Streptomyces sp. 3330. The sequence goes on along the minus strand of NZ_JAVDVA010000023.1, from coordinate 85,358 downwards.
CACCGTGACCGGGCCTGCTCGACCACGGTGTCCCACTGGAGGCGGACCTCGTGGTCGGAGGGCCGGTGGCCCTGGCGGATCCGGTCGAGTTCGTCCCGCACCTCGCGGCCCAGCGCGGACGATCCGACCATGACCAGCATGACGGCGAACAACGCGGAGATCATCGCGAAGACCGCTCCCACGACGCCGTAACGTGCGGCGTAGGAGTTGAACAGTCGCGGCAGGTAGACGGCGGCGCCCACCGAGTAGGCCGCGGTCAGCACGGCGGCGGTGACGCCGAAGGGGACGAGGTCCCGCCAGTCGATCCGCTTCGCCGACAGGAGCCGTCCGCTCCAGACGAGGAACGCGGCGGTCATCGGCAGCTCGCACACCGCGGCGACCAGCAGCCCCAGTTCGCCGTCGCCGAGGAGCGCGTTGATCGCGGCGGTGCACAGGGCATAGCCGCCCAGGCCGAGGATCCACCACAGGCCGTTACGGGTGTTGCGCACGCTGAGCGGGCTGAGTTCCCACGTCTGCTCGACGAGCCGCTGTGCGGCCCGGGCGAAACTGAGGACCGAGATCGTCAGGAAAACGGCTCCGAAGACGCCCACGGTCGCACCGCTGTCCTCGGCGGGCGAGAAGAGGGAGCTGACGGCCGTGGCGCCCGCCCCGGTGAGGTGGTAGCGGCTGATGATCTGCTCCGCGGCGTCGTAGTCCGCGAAGCTGCTCACGACGGCGCCGATGAGGAGGGAGAGCGGGACCAGCGCGGTCAGCGCGCTGGACGCCAGGGCCATCGACCGGTCGAAGCCCACGATCTTCTGGAACCGGTTGATGACGCGCAACGCGAAGGCGGGACGCAGCCAGAACGTCAGCGTTCTGACGAGGCGCTCACGCTTGATCCTCGCCGTCCTGCCCTCCAGGAAGATCGTGACCGTCTGTGGCGACGCGAGCGTAACGGACGGTCCCGCACCCGGCACGGGACGACACGGCGGGAGCGGAGGAAGGGCGTAGGAGCGGGCGAAAGAGAAGGAGAGGGAAGGGCGAGGGAGGGGAGAGGGCGCGCGGCAGGCGGCAGGCGGCAGGGGTCGACGGGCGGGGGAGTGGGGGAAGGGAGCCGCGGGGAGGGCTCAGGCTGCCCTGACGACCTCGCCGCGGATCGCGATGGCCCACTCGACGACCAGCAACTCGTACTCCGCCCGCTCCTGGGCGGAGAGCGAACCGCCCGCGCGCAGCCAAAGGGCCCGGATCCGCTCATTTAACTCGGCAGCGGACCGCACGGAACCAGAGGGCACTGAGTTGGGGGACATGGGCCAAGCCTAGGCGCAAGCACTGACAGTGCGCTACCGGACGGCTACGCGCGCGGATATGGGCTTGGTCACGGCTGATCGATCAACTCCGGTGGCCCTCCCGCCGGTTCGGTCGGGAGGGCTGATCCGCGCGGCGACGCGAGCCCTCGTGGGGGCCGGGCGGGGGCTGAGCAGGGGGGCGGGCGGGAGGCTGGGCGGGGGCGGTCAGCCCGCCGACTCCGCCGCGTGCGGGCTCAGCGAACCCGTCGCGACCAGGGCGATGATCACGATGCCGAGGACGACGCGGTAGTAGACGAACGGCATGAAGGACTTGGTGCTGATGAACTTCATGAACCAGGCGATGACCGCGTACCCGGACGCGAAGGCGATCACCGTCGCGAACATCGTCGGCCCCCAGGCCACGTGCCCGCCCTCCATCGCGTCCTTCAACTCGAAGACGCCGGAGGCCAGTACGGCCGGAATGGCCAGCAGGAAGGAGTAACGGGCCGCGGCCTCGCGCTTGTAGCCCATGAACAGGCCGCCGCTGATGGTGGCGCCGGAGCGCGAGACGCCGGGGATGAGCGCGCAGGCCTGGCAGAGGCCGAAGATCAGGCCGTCCTTGACGCCCAGGTTCTCCAGGTTCTTGCGCTGCTTGGGCGCGCGGTGCTTCCCGCCCGTCTCGTCACGGGCCGCCAGCCGGTCGGCGATGCCGATCACGATGCCGATGACGACGAGCATCGTGGCCGTGATCCGCAGGTCGCGGAACGGGCCCTCGATCTGGTCCTTCAGTGTCACGCCGAGGACGCCGATCGGGATCGAGCCGACGATCACCAGCCAGCCCATCTGGGCGTCGTGGTCCTTGCGCATCGTCTTGTCGAACAGTGACCGGCTCCACGCCGAGATGATCCGGCCGATGTCCTTGCGGAAGTAGATCAGGACCGCGGCTTCCGTGCCGATCTGCGTGATCGCCGTGAAGGCGGCGCCGGGGTCCTTCCAGCCGGAGAACGCCGCGGTCAGCCGCAGATGCGCGCTGGAGGAGACGGGGAGGAACTCGGTCAGCCCCTGGACGAGTCCGAGGATGAGGGATTCAAACCAAGACATGAGGTTACGGAGTCCAAGTGCCGATCGGAGAGGGCGACGGCGACGGTCGGCCCGCCGCGCGCGATGATCAGGTGATCAAGTGTGTGCCGGGGGGAAGCGTAGCGTTCCCGGATGACAGGCCCGGCACAGGGGTTTCGCAGGCGACCCACGAGCCAGCGCGCCGACGGCGCCCGTCCCTCCCCACAAGCGACAAAAGCCCTTACGTGACGAGCACGCGCCCTCACGCGAGAAACGAGCCCGCGCTCTGCCTCCGCCGTCCCGTTCCGTTCGGTCCCGTGTCTCCTGTCCCGTGCCGTGCCAACCTGTCCCGTGCCGTGCCGACTCGTCCCGTGCCGACTCGTTCCGTGCCGACTCGTCCCGTTCCGTGCCGACTCGTCCCGTTCCGTGCCGACCTGTCCCGCCCTGCGCCGACCCACCCCGCCCCGTGCCGACCTGTCCCGCCCTGCGCCGACCCACCCTGCCCCGTGCCGACCCACCCCGCCCCGTGCCGCCCCGCCCCGCGCCTCTCGCCCTCAGGTCGCCCGAGCTCCCGAGTCGTCGCGCGGCCGCCCTCGCCCGGCAGCACGCGGCTCCTGAGCCTCTCCTCCGTCCGCCGCGTGCCCCCGCCTCCTGCCCGCCCCGCCCCGCGGTGCCCGCCCGCACGCGGCTCACGTGCGGATCGGTTGGTCGGAGAGGTGTCCCCATGGTTGACCGGCCGCCCGGCCGCCGCATACGTTGCTGCCGATGGGAAAGCGCTTGCTGTCTGCAGGTACTGCACGCTTTCCCCTCGGTTGCTGGCCCGCTCGGTCGTTCGGCCGTACGTCGGAGGAGTGCTGATCACGCCCATGCCCCCATCCACTCCGCTGCCCGCACTCGCCGGCCGCCGTGTCCGGGCCGCCATCGTCGGCATCGGCGCGATCGGGCGCGGCTCCCATCTGACCGCCCTGCGGCAGCTCGCCGCCGAGGGCGAGGCCGAGGTCGTGGCGGCCGTCGACATCGATGCCACCGCCGTCGAGGCCTTCTGCGCGGAGAGCGGGGTTCCGCACGCGTACACCGACCTCGAGCGGATGCTGACGGAGCAGCGCCCCGACCTGGTGACCATCTGCACCCCGCCGACCCTGCACCGCGAGCAGAGCGTGGCGGCGCTGCGGGCCGGCGCCTGGGTGTGGTGCGAGAAGCCCCCGGTGCCGACCCTCGCCGACTACGACGCCGTGCAGGCGGAGGAGGGCCCCGAGTCGGGGCCGTACTCCTCGATCGTCTTCCAGCACCGTTTCGGATCCGGGAGCCGGCACGTGCGGCGACTGCTCGCCGACCAGGCCCTCGGGCGGCCGCTGGTCGCGCACTGCCAGACCACCTGGTACCGCGACACCGCCTACTACGCCGTGCCGTGGCGCGGGCGCTGGGAGACCGAGGGCGGCGGCCCCGCAATGGGCCACGGCATCCATCAGACGGACCTGCTGCTCGACCTGCTGGGCCCGTGGAGCGAGGTGCGCGCGATGGCCGGCCGGCTCGTGCACGACGTGGAGACCGAGGACGTGTCCACCGCCTTGGTCCGCTTCGAGAACGGGGCCATGGCGACGGTCGTCAACAGCGTCCTGAGCCCCGACGAGGTGAGCCGCATCCGTATCGACTGCGAGCGCGCCACCGTCGAACTCACCCACCTCTACGGCCACTCCAACGCCGACTGGCACATCACGCCCGCCCCGGACGTCCCCGCCGAACTGGCAGCGGAGTGGCAGGACTTCGGCGCCGACGTCCCGAGCTCGCACCTGGCGCAGCTGCGCGAGCTGATCGCGAGCATGCGTGCCGGCCGGCGCCCGCGCAGCAGCGGCGCGGACGGACGCACCAGCCTGGAGCTGATCAGCGCGCTGTACAAGTCGGCGTTCACCGACACGACGGTGCGGCGGGGCGAGATCGGGCCGGGCGATCCGTACTACACGGCCCTGCACGGCGGCGCCCCCGGCTGGGCGCCCGGCACGGTCGGGATCCCCGCGCAGACGGCGGCGGGCACGGACAGGGGGACGACGGCGGAGAACCCGGAGAACCCGGAGAACCCGGAGAACCCGGAGAACCCGGAGAACCCGGAGAACCCGGAGAGCGCGGAGACCAACGCGGAGGTGTCCGCGTGAGCGGTGATCTGCGGGTCGTCCACGCGCCCGGCGACCGCGTCACGGTGACCGATCCGGCCACCGACGTCGAGTTGCTCGCCTACGTCTACCGCCCCGAGGCGGCCTGGGAGGCGCCGCGGCCGTACATCCACCCGCTGCGGACCCTCGCCGGTGACGTCGTCACCGACTACCGGCCCAACGACCACCGCTGGCACAAGGGCCTGTCACTGACCGCCTCGCACCTCTCGGGCGCCAACCTGTGGGGCGGCAACTCGTACGTGCACGGCGAGGGGTATCTCGAACTCCCCGAGCGGGTCGGTTCGATGGCGCACGCCGGCTTCGACGAGGTGGCGGCGGCCGACGGCCGGGCCGTCATCGCCGAGCGGCTGACCTGGCATCCGCACAGCGGCGAGCTGTGGGCGCGGGAGGCGCGCCGGATCGAGGTGCACGACGTCGACCGGGAATCCGGTTCCTGGGCGCTGACCTGGACCAGTGCCGTCACCAACCGCAGGGACGAGCCGCTCCGCTTCGGCAGTCCGACCACCGCCGGACGGGAACTGGCCGGATACACCGGCCTGTTCTGGCGCGGCCCGCGCGCCTTCCGTGACGGCCGGATCATCGGCCCGGACGGCGAGGGCCCCGGGCTGATGGCCTCGCAGAGCCCCTGGCTCGCCCTGTCCGGCGAGCACGACGGCGCCGACGGCCGTGCCACTGTCGTCTTCGCGCACGCCCCCGAGAACGACCACTCCGGCGCCCGGGGCGCGCACCCCGCGCACTGGTTCGTCCGCAACGAGCCGTTCGCGGGCATCGCCCCCTCCTGGTCCTTCTTCGACGAACTCGAGCTCGCCCCCGGCGACACGCTCACCCGCCGCTACCGCGTGGTGGTGGCCGACGGCGCCTGGGAGCGGGAGGAGATCGCCGCGTACCTGGAAGCGCATCCGTGGTGAGTGCGTACGGGGGACTGCCCGGCGGGGTCGGCGTCTCGCGGCTGCGCGTGTACGACTGGCCCGCCGCCGACGGTCTGCGCGGCGGAACTCCTCATCTGCACCTGACGTGTTCCGAGGGGTACGTGGTCACGTCCGGGCACGGCGCGGTGCAGACCCTGACGGCGTCCGGGTACGAGGTCACCCCTCTCGCGGCGGGCACGGTCGCCTGGTTCACGCCGGGCACCGTCCACCGACTGGTCACTGAGGACGACCTGCGCATCACCGTCCTGATGCAGAACGGCGGACTGCCGGAAGCCGGCGACGCGGTGCTCACCCTGCCGCCGGAGTACCTCACCGACCCCGGGACGTACGCCGCCGCGACCGTGATCCCGGCCGGCGTGTCGCGGGAGGAGCAGGCCCGGTTCGCCCGTGCCCGGCGCGACCTCGCGCTGGAGGGTTACCGCGCGCTGCGCGAGGCGGCGGACGTTGCGGCCGCCCTGGCCGCCTTCCACCGGTCCGCCGCCGCGCTGGTGGAGCCCCGGCTCGCGCAGTGGCGCGAGCGCTGGCTCCGCGGTGCGCGGGCGGCCGCGCAGGCCACGGGGGAGCAGCTCGACCGCCTCTCGGACGGCGATGTCTCCCATCTCGCGCAGGCCGTCGTCCGGGCCGAACAGCCCGCTGCGCACGGCGGGTTCGGGATGTGCGGGTGGCTGGACGCGTACGCACTGCCGTAGTGCCGGGTCATCAGGGCACGGGGGATCGGCTGACGTAGTTTCCGCGATGCCCCGCGCGCCGCGCCTTTCCCGCCGCGATGATCCGTTCGACCGATGTCGACAGCGGGGAGTCAGCAGGTGCGGATCACAGTGACGGCGGCGGCTCTTCTGGCAGCGGTTCTGGTGGCCGGATGCGGGGGCGGGGGCGGCGACGGCTCCGCCGCGAAGACCACGGATTCCGCGGCCGCGCGGGGATCCGGCTCCGGATCGGGGTCGGGGCCGGCCTCCGGTTCCGCGGCGGGGGCGCCCGCCGAGACGCTCGGTGAGGCTCAGCTGAAGTCCGCCGCGCTGGCCGGCGGGGACGTGGACGGCTACCAGATCACCGATTTCCCCGTGAAACCCGACGGCGACTCCACCGCCCGGCCCGCGGACTGCCAGCCGCTGGAGGACATGCGCACCGCCTCGCCGGACCCGGGCCCCGAGGCGTTCGTCGGCCTCCTCGCCTTCGGGGGAGCGGGTCCCACCGCGGGCTCCGCCACCACCATCGGCCTCATGGCCTACGACCGGTCCGACGCCGGGGGCGTCCTCGACGGCCTGCGCACCGCCCTGAAGAAGTGCGCCGCCTACGAGGGGGGCGTGCCCGCCCGTACCACCGTCGCGGCGGCCACCGCCCCCGACGCGGGCGACGAGGCGGTCGCCTTCGGCCTGCGGACCCGGGGAGACGGCGAGGACGCGTTCGTCGTCGTGCGCACCGGCGCCACGGTCGTCCTGTTCTACACCGCCACCGGCACCGGTTCCGCGGCGAAGGTGCCGGCGGAGCTGGTCACCGCGCAGATCCGGAAACTGGAGGCCTGACGGCCGTCACCCGGGCCCCCGCGCCGGCGGGCGTCCCCGGGACAGTGGCCGCAGGCCCGCGCTCGTGCCCGTGCGGGGGCCTGCGGGCGCGCCGCCGGCCGCCCGGGGCCGGGAAGGCGGCGGGGGAGGGCGGGTGAGAGACCGCCGGTGCTGCCCGGAGCGCCCGCCGCCGCCGGCGAGGGTCGTCGCGGGGTCGGGTCCGGCGCGTTCGCCGTTCAGGCGGCCGACGGGCCCGCCACCGTCCAGCCCGGAGCCTGCGGGTGGGCGCTCACGTCCTCGTGGCGGACCTGGTCGCCGCAGGCGGCACAGGTGACCACCGGGACCAGCTCGTTGCCGCAGGCGTGCTCGAGCACCATGGGGCGGTCGTCGTCCGCGCGGAGGTGGCGGTCGCCCCAGGCCATGAGGGTCATCAGGACCGGCTCCAGTTCGAGCCCCGCCTGCGTGGGCCGGTACTCGAATCGCTGCGGACGCTCGCTGTAGGCCCGCCTGGTCAGGATCCCGGCGTCGACGAGGCGGCGCAGCCGGGTGGCCAGGATGTCGCGCGGGGCGCCGATGTTGCGTGCCAGCTGGTCGAAGCGGGCGTTGCCCAGGCACACCTCCCGCAGGACGAGCAGGGAGTACTTCTCGCCGACGAGGGCGAGGGCGTCGGCGATCGAGCAGGGGCGCGGGTCTTTGGAGGCGGCCATGACGGCCAGTCTAGGGGAGGGTTGGAAAAACAAATCGAGGTTGGTTGGATTTTCCAACCCACGGAGCTATGGTGAGTTCGGATTTCCTACTCACCGGTAGTTTCCCTGCTCGTCCTCGTCATGGAGGCACCGCACATGCGTGACGCAGTCATCGTCGAAGCCGTACGCACCCCGATCGGCAAGGGCAAGCCGGACGGCTCCCTCGCCCACGTCCACCCCGTCGAACTCCTCGCCCACACCCTGCGCACCCTCGTCGACCGCTCCGGCGTCGATCCCGCGCTGATCGACGACGTGATCGGCGGCACCGTCGACCAGGTCGGCGAGCAGGCCATGAACACCACCCGCTACGCGCTGCTCTCGGCGGGCTTCCCGGAGACGGTGCCCGCGACCACCGTCGACCGGCAGTGCGGCTCCTCCCAGCAGGCCGTGCACTTCGCGGCCCAGGGCGTCGTCTCCGGCGCCTACGACCTCGTCGTCGCCTGCGGTGTCGAGTCGATGAGCCGGGTCCCGATGTGGTCCAACGTGCCGCCGGGCAAGGACCCCTTCGGCCCCGGCGTCGCCGCGCGCTACCCGGAGGGGCTCGTCCCGCAGGGCATCAGCTCCGAGCTCATCGCCGCCAAGTGGTCCATCACGCGGGAGCAGATGGACGCCTTCGCGGTCTCCTCGCACCGCAAGGCCGCCGACGCCTGGACGCGGGGGCTCTTCGACGCCGAGGTGGCGCCGCTGGACGGCGTCTCGCGCGACGAGTGCGTACGGCCCGGGAGCACGCCCGAGATCCTCGCGGGCCTCAAGCCCGCCTACTACGACCCGGCCTTCGCCGAGCGCTTCCCGCAGATCGAGTGGAACGTCACCGCGGGCAACGCGAGCCCGGTCAACGACGGCGCCTCGGCCGTGCTGATCACCTCGAGCGAGACCGCCGCACGCCTCGGTCTGCGCCCGCTCGCCCGGCTGCACAGCTTCGCCGTCACCGGCTCGGATCCGCTGCTGATGCTGACCGGTGTGATCCCGGCGACCGAGAAGGTGCTGCGCCGGGCGGGGCTGCGGCTCGACGACATCGACCTCTTCGAGGTCAACGAGGCGTTCTCCAGCGTGGTCCTGGCCTGGCGGCAGGAGACCGGCGCCGACCTGGTCAAGGTCAACGTGCACGGCGGCGCGATCGCGCTCGGACACCCGCTCGGCGCGAGCGGCACCCGGCTCACGACGACCCTCGTCCACGCCATGCGGGAACGCGGGGCCCGCTACGCCCTCCAGACGATGTGTGAGGCGGGCGGGCTCGCCAACGCCATGGTGCTGGAATCCGTGTAGCCGGCCGGGGACGAGGGCTGGAACCGGTGCCAGCGCAAGTGCCGGTGCCGCTGCCGGTACGGCTGCTACCGGCGGCGCAGGTGGTGGCGCTTGCGCCAGGCCACCACCGCGCCGGCCAGCGCCGGCAGGGCGATGCAGGCCATCGCGATCAGGAAGGCCGGCGAGGTCGGGGAGGAGGCTCGGGCCCCGGCGACGACGTAGGCGGCGGTGTTCGGCACCGAGCCCAGCGCGGTCGCCACCAGGAAGGACAGCCAGCCCATACGGGAGACGGCGGCGCAGTAGTTGGCGGCCCAGAACGGCACCCCGGGGAACAGCCGGGCCGCCAGCATCGAGCGCATGCCGTGCCGGCTCAGCTGGCCGTCCGCCGCCTTGAGCAGCCGGCCCCGCAGGAGCGGCCGCAGCGCGTCCTGCCCGAGGACCCGGCCCAGCCCGAAGGCGATCCCGGCCCCCAGCACCGTGCCCGCGAGCGCCGCGGCGATGCCCCACTGGGAGCCGAACAGGGCTCCCGCGGCCAGGTTCAGCAGCGGTCGGGGCACGAACGCCACCGTGCACAGTCCGTACGCCACCGCGAAGACCGCGGCCGCCGCGACGCCGCCCAACTGGGGCGGCCAGCCGTCCGCGAGGAGTCTCTGCGGCTCGAAGAGCAGCACGCTCGACGCGGCCGCCGCCAGCAGCGTGACCAGCAGCGCGAAACGGGACCAGGGCGAGCGCAGCACTCTCGCGCAGCGCGCGGCGAGGCCGCCGGGCGCCGCGACCGCCGGAGCGACGGACGCGATGACGGGAGCGAGCGGGGGGACGACGAGCTCCGTGGCGATGGCCCGGGGAGTGGCCGTGGCGGTGCCCCCAGAGCGGGTGGTGGCATCGAGCATCCCGCGACACTAACCGACGGGGATGTGTGATCGCCGTATGGTTCGTCTCATGACGGTCACAGGTGCGGGTGCGATCGGCGTGCCGGACAGCGTTCTGGCCGACCTCGTGCTGGAGCGGCTGACGACCGCGTACGGCGCCGCGGCCGACCCGGGCCGGGCGGCGGCCATGCGCGCGTACATGAAGGACGTGGCCCCCTTCCTCGGCCTGGCCACCCCCGCCCGCCGGGCCCTGTCCCGCACCGTCCTCGCGGGCACGCCCCGTCCCGACGAGGCCGACTGCACGGCCATCGCGCTGCGCTGCTGGGCGCTGCCGCAGCGCGAGTACCACTACTTCGCCGTCGACTACCTGCGCCGGCACGCGCCCCGCCTGTCGTCGGCCTTCCTGCCCGTGGCGCGCCGGCTGGTGACCACGACCTCCTGGTGGGACACGGTCGACCTGCTCGCCGCCCACGTGGTCGGCGCCCTCGTCGCCGCCGACCCCCGGCTGGGCGCCGAGATGGACGTCTGGATCGCCGACGAGGACCTGTGGGTCGCCCGCACCGCCCTGCTCCACCAGCTCCGCTACAAGGAACGCACCGACACCGGCCGTCTGTTCGCCCACTGCCTGCTGCAGTCCGGCCACCCGGACTTCTTCGTGCGCAAGGCCATCGGCTGGGCCCTGCGCGAGTACGCCAAGACCGACCCCGCGGCCGTCCGCGCCTTCGTCGCCCGCGAGCGGGGCCGCTTCGCGCCGCTGACGGTCCGTGAGGCACTGAAGAACCTCGGGGACCCGGTCTAGTCCCGCTCCGCGGCTACGAGGGCCGCAGGCGGGGCGCCTCGTCGTCCGGGGTGTGCGGGCTCGCGAAGTGGAAGGGCACCGAAAGACGCGCGGCCAGGGCCCTGCCCACCTTGTCGGCGACGGCCGCACAGGGATGGGTCAGGGCGGGGTCCGTGCCGTCGAGATGCTGTCGGGCCGCGTGCCCGTGGACGGTGGCCAGCGGATGCTCGCCCTCGGGGTCGGCGGTGACGGCGTACAGGACCACGAACCAGTCGTGGAACGTGTCCCCGTCCCAGACGACCTCGATCGCCACGACACGGCCCGGCGCACCGGCCGCGCGAGCGGCCAGCGACTCCAGGTCCAGCGGGTCGTCGGGGGTCCGGGCGATCCGGTCGCCGTGGTGGAGATAGCGCTCGTGGACGACGAGTTGCGCCTCGTGGAGCCCGACGCCGTGGGCCCGGCCGGCCTCCCAGGCGGCGCGGATCGCCCGCATCCGGGCGTCCTGGAGGACATAGCCGTCCACCTGGCGCCGGACGCCTTCCGGCAGCGCCTCCCACCACCGCTCCCACGACTGTGCCGTGCTGCTGTCGGTCATCAGGACCGCGACCCCCTCCGTCGGGCGAAAACCATTCGACGCCGAACGAACCGTCGGCGATCATCGACACCATGTTCCGGTACGCCTTCCTCCTCGCGGCATCCGCATGCGCGGATACGCCGAAGGCTGCCGTCCCGCTCCTCGTGGCCGCTGTCGACGGCGCCCGAAGCTGACCCTCTCCGGATCGTCCGGCGGACCCCGCAGGGGGAGGGTCGGTCAGGTTCCCGGGGTCCCCGCTTCCTACGGACACGCTGCGAGGTACAGCCATGCCCAAGACCGCGTACGTGCGGACCAAACCACACCTCAACATCGGCACCATGGGCCACGTGGACCACGGCAAGACCACCCTGACCGCCGCCATCACCAAGGTCCTCGCCGACCGCGGCGCCGGCGCCTTCGTGCCGTTCGACCGCATCGACCGGGCTCCGGAGGAGGCCGCGCGCGGCATCACCATCAACATCGCGCACGTCGAGTACGAGACCGACACCCGGCACTACGCCCACGTCGACATGCCGGGTCACGCCGACTACGTCAAGAACATGGTCACCGGGGCCGCGCAGCTCGACGGGGCGATCCTCGTCGTCTCCGCGCTCGACGGGATCATGCCGCAGACCGCCGAACACGTCCTGCTCGCCCGGCAGGTGGGCGTCGACCACATCGTCGTCGCGCTCAACAAGGCCGACGCCGCCGAGGACGGCGAGGATGACGATGTGATCGACCTGGTCGAACTGGAGGTCCGCGACCTGCTCACCGAGCACGGGTACGGCGGCGACACCGCGCCCGTCGTCAGGGTGTCGGGGCTGCGGGCCCTGGCCGGCGACCCACGCTGGACGGCGTCGATCGACGCGCTGCTCGACGCGGTGGACACCTATGTGCCCATGCCCGAGCGGTATCTGGACGCGCCGTTCCTGCTGCCGGTGGAGAACGTGCTCACCATCACCGGCCGGGGGACGGTGGTCACCGGCGCCGTGGAACGCGGGACGCTGCGCCTGGGAGACCAGGTGCAGGTGCTCGGCGCGGGCGTCGAGACCGTCGTGACGGGCGTCGAGACCTTCGGCAAGCCGATGGAGGAGGCGCAGGCCGGGGACAACGTGGCCCTGCTGCTGCGCGGAGTGCCCCGGGACGCCGTCCGGCGGGGCCACGTGGTGGTGGCGCCGGGCAGCGTGACGCCCAGCCGTCGGTTCAGGGCGCGGGTGTACGTGCTGTCCGGGCGGGAGGGCGGCCGCACCACGCCCCTCTCGACCGGCTACCGGCCCCAGTTCTACATCCGTACGGCGGACGTCGTCGGGGACGTGGACCTGGGCGGGACCACGGTCGCGCGGCCCGGGGACACGGTCGTCATGACCGTCGAGCTGGGCCGCGAGGTTCCGCTGGAGCCCGGCCTCGGCTTCGCCGTCCGCGAGGGCGGGCGCACCGTGGGGGCGGGAACCGTGACCGCCGTGCTGTGACGGCGGCCGGTGTCCGTGGCCGGCGTGCGCGGGGCCCGCGGGCCGTGCCCCTGCGGGGGTGTGGCCCGCAGGCACAATGGGACGGTGAACGACGAGCCCCTACCCGTCTCCCGCGCCGTCGACCACGGCACCGCCAAGCTGATGCCCGACGTGGGCCGGGAGCGGGCCTGGCTGCTGACCGTCGACGGCGCGCCGCAGTCGTACGTCGACCTGGACGAGCCGACGTACCTGGAGTTCGAGTACACGCGACGCCTGGGGCACGTCCTGGACACCGTCGCCGAGCCGGGACGTCCCCTGGACGTGCTGCATCTCGGCGGCGGTGCGCTCACCCTGCCCCGGTACCTGGCCGCGACCCGGCCGGGTTCCCGGCAGGACGTCGTCGAGTTCGACCGAGGTCTGCTGGAGCTGATCGCCGAGCACCTGCCGGTCCCGGCCGGGGCGGGCGTCGCGCTGCACGTTGCCGACGCGCGGGACTGGCTGGAGGCGGCCCCGGACGGCTCCGCCGACGCCCTCGTCGCCGACGTCTTCGCCGGCTCGCGCGTCCCCGCCCATCTGACGACCCTGAGCTACGCCCGGGAGGCCGCACGGGTCCTGCGCGGCGACGGCGTCTATCTGGCGAACCTCGCCGACGGGGCGCCGTTCGGCTTCCTGCGGTCCCAGCTCGCCAACCTCGCCGCGGTGTTCGAGGAGCTCGCCCTCATCGCGGAGCCCGCCGTCCTGCGCGGCCGCCGGTTCGGCAACGCGGTGCTCGTCGCCGCGCACCGCCCGCTCGACGTGACCGCCCTGGCCCGCCGCACCGCTTCCGACGCCTTCCCGGCCCGGGTCGAGCACGGCCCCGGCCTGCGCCGTTTCGTCGGCGACGCCCGGCCGGTACGGGACGAGGGCGCCGTACCGTCCCCCGAACCGCCCGACGGCGCGTTCGGCATCGGCTGAGCGCCGGTCACCGCCACCGGCCGGCGAGCGCCCCGCCGGGACCCGCCGGACCGGCCACCGGCCCGCCGTCCCCGCGGCGTTCCGCGGCGCGCTGCCGGTGACCCGGAGCCCGGCGGCTAGTTCTGCGTCGGCGTGCCGTTCAGCCGTACGGTGCTGAGGATCTGCATGATCGTGGCCTTGGGAAGTTCGTCCTTCACGCCCTTGGCCCCGTACAGGTTCCACGACACGTAGTCGCCGTTGGAGTTCTTGAAGCCGAACGTGATCGCCTTGCCGTCGCTGTCGCACTTGCCCTTCTGGGGCGTGTTCGTCGACTGGGCCCAGGCGTAACTGCCCACGATGCCGGAGGCGGTGGTGAAGGCGGTGGCCTTCTTGTCGAAGGTCAGGCTCTTCTTGTCCGGCTCGGTGTAACCGCCGAAGACCCACCAGGCGGGCGTGTTGATGGCGATCTCGTCGGTGCTCTTGGCGCCTTCGGCGCCCTTGCTGCCGACCACGGCCAGCGCGGTGTCCTCGGTCTTGCCGTCCTTGTCGGAGTCCGTGGAGCACCACTTCGACTTGAACTCGGCCGTGCCCCCTTGCAGGATCTGGTCGTAGCCGTCGGACTGCTCCTTGTCCTCCCACTCGAAGCCCTGGCTGAGGGTCGGCGACTGGACCTCCCAGTCCGCCGGCACGTCGAAGGCGATGCCCCACTTGGGGTTCACCACGACCTTCCAGCCGGCGATCGTCGCCTTCGCGGTCTCGTTGCTGCGCGGGTTGTCGTCCGTGCCCGCCGTCGAGGAGCCGGAAGCCGGGGCGGAACCGGACGTGGAGACCGAGGGGCTCGCGCTGCCCTTGCTCGCGTCGACCTCGTCGTCATCGCCGCCCAGCACCAGGAACCCGGTGACGCCGGCCGCCACGACGACGGCCGTGGCCGCGACGATCGCGATCAGCTTCGTCCGGTTGCCACCGCCCGCGCCGCCGCTGCCGGGCGGCGGTGTGGGCGCGCCCGCGGGCGACGGAGCGCCCCACTGCGGCTGCTGCGCGTAAGGGTGGGGCTGCTGTCCCGGCTGCTGCTGGTAACCGGGCTGCTGATAGGGATTCGGCTGCTGGTATCCCGGCTGCTGGTACGGATTGTTCTGCGCCTGCGGGTTCTGCTCTCCCCCGGGCGGCTGCTGTCCTGGCCACATGGCCAGAAACCCTAGTGCCGTCCGGGACACGATTCGGTCACCGCCCCTTGTCAGGGACGTACCGAATCGGGACGCGCGGGGACGGAACACGCGAACTGTGCCCCCGAACTTCCGGAATGCGGCATCCGCGCCCGCGCCGCCGGCCCTCGTGAGGCCGTGGGGCCGCCGGCGCGCACGGCGATCGGCACGCCGGTCTGGTCAGCCGAAGCTACTCACAGGTAACATCTTGCCCATGAGCGCAGACCAGATGTCCATCGGCGAGATGCTCGCCGCCACGGTGCCCATGGCCCGGACCCTGAACCTCGAGTTCCTCGAGGCGGGCCCGGAGAAGGCCGTGGTCGCCCTGCCCGACCAGAGTGAGTTCCACAACCACGTGGGCGGGCCGCACGCCGGGGCGATGTTCACGCTCGGCGAGTCCGCCAGCGGGGCGATCGTCCTCGCCGCGTTCGGCGACCAGCTCTCCCGGGCCGTGCCGCTCGCCGTCGGCGCCGAGATCGCCTACCGCAAGCTCGCCATGGGCGTGGTCACCGCCACCGCCACGCTGGGCCGCCCGGCCGCCGAGGTCGTCGCGCAGCTCGACGCGGGGGAGCGGCCCGAGTTCCCGGTCGCGATCGAGATCCGCCGCGCCGATGGGGCCGTCACCGGGGAGATGACGGTGACCTGGACCCTGCGTCCCAACAACTGACCGGCGGTACGGCGTCCGGACAGGGCGCCGGTCCCGGTCGCGTCGGCGCCGGGGGCCGGTGCGGCGCCGTCCGTCACCGTCGCGCGCCGGTCAGGCCGCCAGTCGTTCCCGGGCCGCGTCGACGTCCTCCAGACCCGCCACGAACTCCTTCAGCCAGGCGACGAACTCGGGCCCCAGATCGGGCCGGTCGCAGGCCAGGCGGACGACCGTGCGCAGATAGTCCGCCTTGTCGCCGGTGTCGTAGCGGCGGCCCGAGAAGATCACGCCGTGCACCGTGCCGCCCGCCGCGAGTTCCTGGAGGGCGTCGGTGAGCTGTATCTCACCGCCGCGGCCGGGCGCGGTGCGCTCCAGGACGTCGAAGACGGCCGGGTCGAGGACGTACCGTCCGATGACCGCGTACCGGCTGGGCGCGTCCTCGCGCGCGGGCTTCTCCACCAGGCCGGTGACGCGCACCACCCCGTCCTCGCCGGACGGCTCCACGGCCGCGCAGCCGTAGAGGTGGACCTGCTCCGGCGGCACCTCCATCAGGGCGACCACGCTGCCGGCGTACCGGTCGCGGACCTCCAGCATCCTGCTGAGCAGGGTCTCCCGCGGGTCGATGAGGTCGTCGCCGAGCAGCACCGCGAACGGCTGGTCGCCGACATGGTTGCGGGCGCAGAGCACCGCGTGGCCGAGCCCGAGCGGGTCGCCCTGCCGGATGTGATGGATGTCGGCGAGCCGGGCCGGATCCCGCACCGCGTCCAGCCGGACCGTGTCGCCCTTGGCGGCGAGCGCCTGCTCCAGTTCGAAGGCGTGGTCGAAGTGGTCCTCGATGGCCCGCTTGTGCCGGCCCGTGACCATCAGGACGTCGTCCAGACCCGCGGCGGCCGCCTCCTCGACGACGTACTGGATGGCCGGCTTGTCGACCACCGGCAGCATCTCCTTCGGCGTCGCCTTGGTGGCGGGCAGGAAGCGGGTGCCGAGGCCGGCGGCCGGGACGACTGCTTTGCGGACACTGGGTGCGGAGTGGGGGGCGCTCATGGGGCCAGGGTGTCCCACGGGGATGGGAGTACCCCGAGAGCCGCATCTGAGATTCCTGTGGGCCGTCCCTGCGCGAGAGGGACGGTTCGCTCCGGCGTGGACGGCGGGGAGATTCCGTGCGTCATCCAGCTTTGCGCGTACACAAGTTGAGTCCGGGGGTCCGGGCGACTTTTCGAATGCGGGTGCGGATACCGTCGGTAACTCATCTGATATTCCCGCGCTTTGCACCTGGGGCACTCGCACTCCTTGTTTCCTGTGAGGCGCGTGTGCGAAGGTGAGCCTCCCCTTACGGACGGGCCGGATCAGACCAACGTGCCTGGTCAGGCCAAAGGTATGCACCAATCAGGCGCCGACTTTCCGACACCGTGCTTTTCCGTGCCGTTCTTCGGCTTGGAAGGAAATGGTTCCGTGCAATCCCCCAACCCCCCACGCCCGCCCTACCCGCCCCGCCCCGGCCGGCCCCCCGGAGATTCCGATCCCCGGCTCGCCGCGCGGTTGGCCTCCCGGCCGGCCGGCGACGACGGGCGCGCCCGCGCGGTGGCCCTGCTGTTCGCCCGTCACTGGCGGGCGGCCCACGACTACGCGACCGTCTGCCTGGCCGGCACCGAGGACACGGCGCGGCTCGTGGCCGCCGCCGCGTTCCACGAGGTGCTGGGCAGGCTCGCGGAGGGTCGCACCGGCGGCGCCCTGCGTCCCCAACTCCTCGTCGCCGTACGGGAGACGGTCCGTGAATGGGCAGGCGCCGACGGAGTGGCCGATGTTCTGCCGGAGCTGCGGAGAACCGTCGGCGGCCGCGGACTGCGCGCCGCCCGGGCGGTGACCGCCGAAAGGCGGCAACTCGCCGAGCGCTCTTTCCAGTTGCTTCCGGCCGCCTCCCAATGCCTGTTGTGGCACACGGAGGTGGAGGCGGAACCCATATCCGTACCGGCCGGTCTGTCCGGCGTGGACGACCTCTCCGCGGCGGCCGCCCTGGAACAGGCGCGGGAACAATTCCGGGCGGGCTGCGTACGTGCCCACCGGGAACTCGCGCCGACGAGCGAATGCCGCTTCTACAACCGTCTCCTCGACATTCCGCTGCGCCGCGGCGGAACCCTGCTGCCCGATGTGCGGCAGCATCTCGCGCACTGCCGCTTCTGCCGGCACGCCGCCGAACAGCTCAGCCATTTCGACGACGGCCTCGACGTGCTGCTCACCGAGGCCGTGCTGGGCTGGGGCGCCCGCCGCTACCTCGACTCGCGCCCCGGGCGCACGCCCTCCGCCGACGCCCCGGTCCGGCCCGCGGCGCCGGCCGGGCCCGCCGCGCGGCGCCCGCCCGTCGCGGGCGGCCGGCACCGCACCACCTCGGCCGGACTGCTCGCCCTGCCGGGCCGGCGGCCCAGGGCCGTGCTGGTGGGCGTGGGCCTGACCTCGCTGGTGCTGATCGCCACCGTCTTCGCGGCCAAGGGCTGGTCCGATGACAACGGTGTCCCCGCTCCCGGGACCGCCACCTGGGGCGCGCCCGCCGGCGGGACAGACACCCCGGCCACCGGCGCACGGGGTCTGCCCGGAGGCTCCGCGGCCGGACCCCCGTCGGCCGCCTCCGCGTCCCGGTCCTCGGAGGTCGCCCACGGCAGGCTGCGCGGTCCGGGCACGGAGCTCTGCCTCGACGCCGCCCGCGGCCAGGACCGGCCCGGAGCGGGCCTCGTCCTCGCGGCGTGCTCGTCGGCCGCGTCCCAGCAGTGGTCGTACCAGGACGACGGGCTGCTGCGCAGCGCGGCCGACCCGACGCTCTGCCTGGGCGCGGACCCCGGCCGGCGGACGACCGCCCTGGTCAGCTGTCTGGTGCACGCGGGCGAGACGTTCTTCGACCTGACCGTCCGCGGGGAACTCCTGCTGCGGCGGGACGACGGCCTGGCCGTCGCGCGCGCCGCGGGCACGCCGGGCGCGGCCGTGGTCGTCACCGAGCGGGACGGTTCCGGCGGACAGCGCTGGGTGTTCGACACCGCCGGAGGTGCGCCGGGGGCGTCCGGTCCGGAGCCGCGCGGTGCGACGGAGGAGCCCGCCCCCGGCGCCCCCGGCGCACCGGATCTCCCGGCGCCCGGGGGCGACCGGCCCCTCGCCCCCGAGGACTCGCCGGCGCCCGCCGGAACGGCTCCGGCGGCTCCGGAGTTCGGGACGAGGGTCGCCCAGGTGCAGTGCTGCGACCAGCCGCCGGCCGGCCCGACCGGGTCGCCGGACCCCGCCGCGGTCCTCGACGTCCTCCCGGTGACCGCCGGGGTGTCCGACGCGCTGGGCGACGCCGTCGCCGACGTGACCGGCTCGCTCGGCCGCTGAGCCCGGAACCGGGAGGAGGGGCCGCCCGAGGGGAGTGGCCCCTCCTCCCCCCCCGTCGACCGCCGTGACGCCGTCCCTGACGCCGCCGTGGTCGCTCGCGGCCGGTGAGCGGGCCGGCGGTCGGCGTGCAGGCCGGCGTGGCGGCGACGGCGCGGTCCTCGCGTGAACGGTGGCGGCACGGTGGGTCGTTGCTCCGTCACGGTCACGTGGCGGCGCCGTCGTCGCGAGGGCCCCGGCTCGCGTGTCCGCGGCGCGGTGATCCTGCTCGCCGGTGAGGGGGTCGGTCTGATGCCCGGCTCGCGTGTCCGCGGCGCGGTGGGCCGCAGCACGCGACGGGCCGGGTCCGGCCGAACCGGTAGGCTTCCCGGGAAGGCAAGGCTGCCCAGGGACGTCTAACGGGAGGAACCCGCGGTGCACGTGCAGGAATGGCTCGACACGGTGCCCGCGGCCGCCGTCTACGCCCTCGTCGGGCTCGTGATCGGACTGGAGAGCCTCGGCATCCCGCTGCCGGGCGAGATCGTCCTGGTCTCGGCGGCGCTGCTGTCCTCCCAGCACGGCGGCGTCAACCCCGTCGTCCTCGGCGCGTGCGCCACCGCGGGCGCCGTGATCGGCGACTCCATCGGCTACGCCATCGGCCGCAAGGGCGGCCGCCCGCTGCTCGCCTGGCTCGGCGCGAAGTTCCCCAGGCATTTCGGCGAGGGGCACATCGCGACCGCCGAGCGGTCCTTCGAGAAGTGGGGCATGTGGGCCGTCTTCTTCGGCCGCTTCGTCGCCCTGCTGCGCATCTTCGCCGGCCCGCTCGCGGGCGTCCTGCACATGCCGTACTGGAAGTTCCTCGTCGCCAACGTCCTCGGCGGCATCGCCTGGGCGGGCGGCACGACGGCCGTCATCTACTACGTGGGCGTCGTGGCGGAGTCCTGGCTGAAGAGGTTCTCGTACCTGGGGCTGGTGCTCGCGGTGCTGATCGGCCTCACGTCGATGCTGATCATCAAGCGCAAGGCCAAGAAGATGCAGAGCACGTCGCGCGAGGCCGAGGCGGAGACGGTGCCCGCCGCCGCCGAGTAGGGGACCGCCCTACTCGTGGACCTTCCCGTGGGCCTTGGCCAGGTCCGCGTAGAGCGTGCCGTTCAGCGTCACACCCTGCCGCTCCTCCTCGCTCAGCTCCCGCCTGACCTTCGCCGGCACACCCGCGACCAGCGAGCCCGGCGGGACCTCCATCCCCTGGGGCACGAGCGCCTGCGCGGCGACCAGCGAACCCGCCCCGATCACCGCCCCGTTGAGCACGGTCGCCCCCATGCCGATGAGGCAGTCGTCCCCGACCGTCGCCCCGTGCACGACGGCGTTGTGGCCGACGGACACCCGCTCGCCGATCGTCACCGGAAAGCCGGGGTCGGCGTGCAGCGTCACGTTGTCCTGGATGTTGGCGCTCGCCCGGACGGTGATCCGCTCCACGTCACCGCGCACCACGGCCCCGTACCAGACGCTCGCGCCCGCCTCCAGCGTCACGTCCCCGATCACCGAGGCGGTCGGCGCCACGAACGCCTCGGCGTCGATCTCCGGTTCCCTGCCGCCGATGCCCACGATCAGCGCCTTGTGCGTCATCACCGTCTCCTCGTGTCGGTCGTCCCACGGCACCGTACGCCACCCCGGTGGGGCGAAGATCACAGGGGCTTCGGCGTATGGCCGCACCGCGCGCTGAGTACGGTGAGCGGGTGCCGAAGCCCTGGAACACGTTCTCATCATGGCGGCGTCGACTGGTGCAGCGCGCCGTCCACGCCGGCTGGGCGTGGGTGCAGCGCACGGGTTCCGTCACCGCCGAGCACCCCGGACGCTTCCGCTTCGGCTCGATCGGCCCGGGCACCCGGCTCGCCTTCCCGCTCGGCACCGTCTTCGGGGAGCCCTGGATCCATCTCGGCGCACACTGCATCGTGGGCGAACAGGTCACCCTGACCGCCGGTCTGATGCCCGACCTGGACCTCGGTCCTGACCCGATCCTGCGTCTCGGTGACGGCGTGGTGCTCGGCCGGGGCAGCCATGTCATCGCCGACACCACGGTCACCATCGGCAGCGACTGCTACTTCGGTCCCTACGTCTACGTCACGTCGACGAACCACTCCTACGACGATCCGCACGAGCCGATCGGCAAGCAGTGGCCCCGCATGGAGCCCGTGGAGATCGGCCCGGGGTGCTGGATCGGCACCGGTGCCGTGATCCTGCCGGGCGCGCGGATCGGACGGAACGTCGTCGTCGCGGCCGGGGCGGTGGTGCGCGGCACGGTGCCCGACCACAGCGTCGTCGCGGGGGCGCCCGCCAAGGTCGTACGGCGCTGGACGCCGGCCGAGGGCTGGCAGCCGCCGCTGCGCACCCCGGCGCCGGTGCCCATCCCGGACGGGGTCACCTCGGACCAGCTGGTCGCGCTGTCGGGACTGGACGAGGAGACGGCGGCCGCGCTGGCCCGGCTGGACCCCTAGGTCACCCGGTCGCCAGCAGCAGCGTGCCGACCAGGGCGAGGCCCGCGCCCGCCGCCTGGACCGCGCGCAGCCGCTCCCGCAGGAAGCCGCGCGCGGCGAGGGCGGTCACCACCGGGTAGAGCGAGGCGAGCACCGCGGCCACCGTGACCGGGCCGTGCTGGGCGGCGACGGCGTAGGTGCCGTTCGCGGCGACGTCGGCCAGCCCGACGAACCCGTACGCCGGCAGGGCGGACCAGGTCGAACCGCCCTCGGGAAGCGCGGGCGTCCCGCGCCGGACGGCCAGGTACAGCGCCGCCCCGCCGGTGGCCACATTGGTCACGCGCTGCACGAACAGGGCGAGGAACAGGCCGGTGACCGTGGTGGACGCCTCGGTGATCAGGACGAACACCGTGCCGAAGCCGAGGGCAGCGACCAGTGTGAGCAGGACGGCCTGCCGCTGCACCGGGGCGCCCCTCAGCTGGGGGCCGCCCGCCAGGACGACCCCGATCACCGCGACCGCGATGCCCGCGACCTGGACGAGTCCGGGCCGCTCGCCGAGTACCAGTCCGACGGAGACCGGCACGGCCACGCTGAGGGTGGCCAGCGGCGAGACGACGCCCATGGGGCCGAGCGCGAGCGCCTTGTAGAAGGAGAACAGGGCGACCGGTCCCACCAGCCCGGCCGCGACCGCGAACCACAGGCGGGGGCCGGCCTCGCTCCACCCTCCGGTGGCGACCACGATCGCCCCCAGGACGACGGCCGCGATCGACTGCGAGACCACGACCACGGTGAGCGCCGGGGT
Source organism: Streptomyces sp. 3330 (assembly GCF_031456635.1). Classification (NCBI taxonomy): domain Bacteria; kingdom Bacillati; phylum Actinomycetota; class Actinomycetes; order Kitasatosporales; family Streptomycetaceae; genus Streptomyces; species Streptomyces sp. 3330. Next base: position 63,388 of record NZ_JAVDVA010000023.1, on the reverse strand, counting down.
CCGGCGCGTCAGCAGCCCCCCGCCGAAGTCGGCCAGGCCCCACAGAAGGCTGGTGGCCAGGGCGAAGAGTGCTGTCACGGGGCCCTCGCAGTACAGTTCGGTGCACGATCAGGTGCACCCCACGGTAGTACAGGGAAGTGGATCCTGGCATCCAGAATATTGGACTCCCGAAGTGGACGGAACGTGTCGGACCTCGAACTCCTGACCCAGTCCCTGGCGCGCAACGTCAAGCACTGGCGCGCGGTGCGCGGCTTCACCCTGGACGTGCTCGCCGCCCGGGCCGGGGTCAGCCGCGGGATGCTCATCCAGATCGAGCAGGCCCGCACCAACCCGAGCATCGGCACGGTGGTCAAGATCGGTGACGCGCTCGGCATCAGCGTCACCACGCTCCTCGACTACGAACGGGGCGCGAAGGTCCGTATCGTCCCGGCCGATCAGGCGGTCCGGCTGTGGCACACCGACGCCGGCAGCTACAACCGGCTGCTCGCCGGAGCGGAGGCGCCCGGACCGCTGGAGATGTGGGACTGGCTGCTGATGCCGGGGGAGAGCAGCCCCTCGGAACCCCACCCCGTCGGCACCGTCGAGCTGGTCCACGTCACCGCGGGCGAACTCACGCTCACCGTGGACGGCGAGGAGTACCGCGTCCCGACCGGCGCGAGCGCCTCGTTCGAGGCGAGCGTCCCGCACGTCTACGGCAACCGGGGCGAGGCGCCGATGGAGATGGTGATGGCCGTCTCGGTGCCGCCCGTGCACTGAGACGCGGCGTCCGCGCGCGGGCCGGTCTTGTTAGCGTGCGGTCATGCGCGCACCCATCGGACACTTCGACACCGCCACCCCCGCCCCCGACTGTCTCGACGAGCTGGTCGGCCCGGTCGCCGACGCCGTGCGCAACTGGAGCGGCAGCGTGCCCGCCGAGCAGTTCGTCCACGTCGACACCGACCCGCAGTGGGCGGACACGGCCGTCTTCGTGGAGCACTACGGCCGGGAGCTGCTGGAGCAGTCCGCCAACTGCGTGGTGGTCGCCGGCAAGCGGGGCGGCGGGACGACCCTCGCCGCGTGTGTCGTGCTGTCCACCACCCGGGTCGACGTCAACGGGGTCGTGCGCCGCCGGCTCGGCGCCCGCAAGGCCTCGTTCGCGGCGATGGACACGGCGGTGGGGGAGACCGGGATGGAGTACGGCGGCATCACGCCGATCGGACTCCCCTCCGGGTGGCCGGTGTTGGTGGACTCCGCCGTCGTCGACCTGCCGTACGTCCTGGTGGGCAGCGGGCGACGGCGCGGGAAGCTGCTCGTGCCCGGCAAGGCGTTCGCCGAACTGCCGGGCGCGGTGGTGCTGGAAGGGCTCGGCCTGGCCTGAGGTCAGGCCGCCGTGTGATGGGCGAGGGCCAGATGCGGGTCGTCCTCGCCCGGCACCGGCGCCGGATCCGCGTGGACCAGCGCGGCCGTCAGGCGCGGCACGGCGTGCAGCAGGGCGTGCTCGGCCGCCACGGCGATCGTGTGCGCCTCGCGCACCGTCGCCTCGCCGTCCACGACGACGGCCACCTCGGCCCGCAGCCGGTGCCCGATCCAGCGCAGCCGCAACTCGCCGACCGCGTGCACCCCTTCGACCTCCCGCAGCGCCAGTTCGGCCCGGTCGACCAGCGCCGGGTCGACGGCGTCCATCACCCGGCGGAACACCTCGCGCGCCGCGTCCCGCAGCACCAGGGCGATCGCCGCGGTGATCGCCAACCCCACCACCGGGTCCGCGAGTTGCCATCCGAGCGCCGAGCCGCCCGCGCCCAGCAGCACCGCCAGCGAGGTGAACCCGTCCGTGCGCGCGTGCAGCCCGTCCGCGACGAGCGCGGCCGAGCCGATCGAACGTCCGACCCGGATGCGGTACCGCGCGACCCACTCGTTGCCCGCGAAACCGGCCAGCGCGGCCACGGCGACCGCGCCGACCTGCTCGACGGGACGCGGGTTCATCAGCCGCTCGACCGCGGTCCATCCCGCGAAGGCCGCCGACGCGGCGATCGTCAGCACGATCGCGATGCCCGCCAGGTCCTCCGCCCGTCCGTAGCCGTAGGTGAAGCGGCGGGTGGCCGCCCGCCGGCCCAGCACGAAGGCGATGCCCAGCGGTACGGCCGTGAGCGCGTCCGCCGCGTTGTGCACCGTGTCGCCGAGCAGCGCCACCGACCCGGACAGCGCGACCACGACCGCCTGCGCGACGGCCGTCACGCCCAGGACCGCCAGCGAGACCCACAACGCGCGCATGCCCCGGGCCGAGGACTCCAGGGCCGGGTCGAGCTTGTCGGCGCTCTCGTGCGAGTGCGGGGTGAGGAGGTGGGCGAGGCGATGGCGCAGGCCCGGCCCGGGGGAGGGGGAAGAGGAGGCGTGGGCGGGCGGGTGGTCGTGCGCGGAGTGGGGGGAGTGGTGGTGCGGGTGTTCGTGGGCGTGGTCGTGAGGGTGCCCGCGGTCGTGCCGGTGGCCGTGCTCGTGGTCGTGCCGCTCGCTCACGTCGATCCCTTCCGGTGCGCCGAGGTGGACGCGCGTGCGCCCACCCCGCCATTATGTGCGTATGAGCGCACGCATGCACCTGTCACCTGCACACCATGCGCATCCGCGCACGCCCGGCGAGGAGCAGTTCGCCCTCGCCGCCGAGCTGCTCGCCCTGCTCGGCGACCGCACCCGGCTCGCCCTGCTGCACGCGCTGACCGCGGGCGAGGCCGATGTGACGACGCTGACGGAGGGAGTCGGGGCGGCCCGGCCGGCGGTCAGCCAGCATCTGGCCCGGCTGCGCCTCGCCGGACTGGTGGGCACCCGCAAGGAGGGCCGCCGGGTGGTCTACTCGCTCTCCGACGGCCATCTGCGCCGGCTGGTGGACGAGGCGCTGAACGTGGCGGACCACCGGCTCGGGGACGAGCCGCCGCACGACTGACGCAGTACCGACTGACTCGGTACCGCCCGGCCGTTCCCAGGTACTGCTCCGCGAAGGCGGTGGCGGCCGCGGGAGACGTGAACAGGCGGCGCAGCCGGGCGGACGTCGTGCCCGCGCGGAACGGGTCGCCGGCCGCGGGCCCGTGGTACACCTCGGACAGCCACTGCGAGAACTCCTGGTAGTCCCACACCCGGCGCAGACACGCCCGGGAGTAGTCGGCCAGGCCCGCGCCGTCACCGCCGTCGAGACGGGCGACCAGCGCGTCGCCCAGCAGGAACGCGTCGTGCAGGGCGAGGTTCATGCCCTTCGCGGCGATCGGCGCGACGAGGTGGGCCGAGTCCCCGGCCAGGAAGAGCCGCCCGTACGTCATCGGCTCGACCACGTAGTCGTGCATGTCCAGCACGCGCTTCTCGATCAGCCGCCCCTCGGCGAGCGGCGGCGCCCCCGCGCCCGCGAGACGCAGCCGCAACTCGGACCAGATCCGGTCGTGGGGCCAGTTCTCCGGATCGTCGCCCGGCGGGCACTGGAGGTAGTACCGGGTGACCTCGGGACTGCGGGGCATGTGCCCGGCGAACCCGTTCGGGTGGACGCCGAACAGGACGCAGTCGGCGGACGGGGGCGCCTCGGCGAGCAGCGCCAGCCAGCCCACGCCGTAGTCGTGCCGCGCGATCCGGGCCCGCTCCGGCATCAGCGCGGCCCGGCTGACCCCGCGCGCCCCGTCGGCTCCCACGACGAAGTCGCAGTTCAGCACCTGTCGTTGCGTGGTGTCGGGGCAGGTGTACGACACCGAGGGGCGGTCCGTGTCGAGGTCGTGCAGTGCGACGTCGCGCACCGAGAAGCGGGCGTCGCCCCCGCGGACGTCGACGTACTCGTGGACGAGGTCCGTCACGAGCAACGGCTGCGGGTACACCCAGTGATGACGACCCGTCAGCTCCGTGTAGGGGAAGCGGTGACGCTCACCGCCGAAGCGGAACTCGCATACGGAGTGCTGCTGGGCCCGCGCCGACAGGTTGTGGGCCAGGCCCCGTCGGCGCAGTCCCTGGACGGCCCACTCCTCGACGACTCCGGCGCGCGGCCGCCGTTCTGTGAACGCACGGCTCTCCGTCTCCAGTACGACGCAGTCGACGGACGCGGCCCGCAGGATGTTGCCGACGGTGAGACCCGCGGGGCCCGCGCCCACGACGACGACGGGAGTGTGGTGGGGGGAAGGGGAGTCGGTGCTCACCCGCACATTGTGGGCGGGCCCGGGACCGGCCCGGAGTGCCCCGCCCGGTCAGCCCAGCCGGGGGATCTCGATCGCCGGGCAGCGGTCCATGACCATCTCCAGACCCGCGGCCCGGGTCCGGTCGTAGGCGGCCTCGTCGACGACGCCGAGCTGGAACCACACCGCCTTCGCGCCCTTGGCGACCGCCTCGCCCGCGACGGCGCCCGCGAGCTCGGAGTTGACGAAGACATCCACGACGTCCACCTCGAAGGGGATGTCGGCGAGGGAGGCGTACCCCTGCTCCCCGTGCACCGTCTCCGCCTTGGGGTGGACGGGTACGACCCGCTTGCCGAAGCGCCGGAGCACCTCGGCGACCCCGTAGGCCGCCCGTCCGCGGTTCGTCGACAGGCCGACGACGGCCCAGGTGTCGCCGAGTCCGGTGAGGATCCTGCGGATCGTTGCCTCGTCGCCGTGCACCGGCGGCCTCCTTGAGATCGGAAAGGGACAGTCCCCGCCTACAACAGCTCGCGCCAGGCCTTGATTCCGGTCCCTGCCTGCGAAGTCGCGCCCACCCGCCTAGGCTCGCCTCGTGCTGAGCATCATCGACGCCCGAACCGGCGAGTCCGTCGTCGCCGCCCCCGTCCGCCGTGGCCTGACCCGGGTGGAGGCGCACGCCTCGGGGTACGGAGCCGCATCGCTGCGGGTCCTCCTCGTCGCCGATCTGCTCTTCCGCGCGCTGGAGCTCGGCGGCACGCCCGTGTGGGCGCAGCTGTCCGGCGAACGCGACCAGGCGGAACTCCGGGCGGCCGCCACCGCCCTCGGCATGCACCCCTTCGAGGACGGCCGCGACCTCGGCGCGGGCGCCGGGGTCGGCGAGGCGCAGATCCTGCACGTGGTGGCGGAGGGCGGCCGCACCCCCGACGGGGTGTGCGTCGCCGTCGCGCCGGCGGAGGGCGCGGTGCCCCGCGGGCCGGGATCGGGCCGGGGCGCCGGCGGGACGGACACCGGCCTCGCCGTCCTGCGGCTGGCCCTTCTCTCCCGGCCCCGCACCGAACCCCTGCGGCTCGACGCCGACGCGCTGGGTGAGGCCCGGGACACCCTCGCGGGCTGGCGGCGAGCCGTCGCCCGGTGGGCTCGGCGGCCCTCGCGGCCGGTTCCCGAAGAGGTGCGCGGACGGCTGCGGACCGCCTGGGAGGACGACCTGGACCTGCCCGCGGTGCTGCGGGTGCTGCGGTGGGTGGAGGCCGCGGGGCCCGAGCTGCCGGACGGCGCCCGCTTCGAGAGCTTCGCCTACGCCGACCGTCTCCTCGGCCTCGAACTCACCCGCGACATCGGAACCCCGGCGTGACCGGGCCGGGCGGGGGGACGGCGCCGCGCCGGCTGGTGGTGCTGCGGCACGCCAAGTCGGCCTGGCCGGACGGCGTCCCCGACCACGAGCGGCCGCTCGCCCCGCGCGGCCTGCGGGACGCGCCGGCCGCGGGCCGCGCGCTCGCCGCGGCCGGGCAGGTCCCGGACCTCGCCCTGTGCTCCACCGCCGCCCGCGCCCGCGGGACCTGGGAACTGGCCGCCGCCGAGTGGGACTCCCCGCCCCCGGTGCGCTTCGACCCGCGGCTCTACGGGGCCGGTGTCCCCGGCCTCCTGGAGGTCGTCCACGAGGCGCCCCCCGAGGTCGGGACGCTGCTGCTGGTCGGGCACAACCCCGGCCTCGGGGAACTGGTCCTCGGCCTGGCGGGGGACGGACCGGACGACATCCTGGACGAGGTGCGGCTGAAGTTCCCCACGTCGGCGATCGCCGTCCTGGACTGGCACGGGCCCGGCTGGCGGGCCCTCGCGGCGGGCACGGCCCTGCTGACGTCGATGACCGTGCCGAGGGGCCGCAAGCCGCGGGAGGGCTAGCCGACGCGCACGCGCGGCCGCCGCCCGGGACCGGGCCCCGCGCGGCGCAGCACCTCGCGGGTGGGAAGCGCGCCGAGCGGCGTCGGCGCGATCGGCACGAGCATCGCGAGCGGGGACGGCGGACCGGCCGCCAGGGCGGCGGTGCCCGGCTGGTAGCCGAGCGTGGAGAAGCAGTCGGCACCGGTCGGGCACATCACGCGCCACCGGCGGTGGCCCTTCTGCTCCGCCTGCGGGGCGGCGTGCGGGCACACCGTCGCCCGCCCCTCGGCGACGGCGACTCCGCGATCACCGCATAGGCTGGCCGGATGCAGGACGAGTACCGCACGATCGCCCACGCGGGCGTGCACGAGACCGAGGTCAACCGCTCCCGCTTCCTGTGCGCCCTCGCCCCCGCGGCCACCGAGCAGGAGGCGCAGGACTTCGTCGCGTCCGTCCGCAGGGAGCACGCGGACGCCACCCACAACTGCTGGGCGTACGTCATCGGCGCCGACGCCTCCGTCCAGAAGGCGAGCGACGACGGTGAGCCCGGCGGCACGGCGGGCGTCCCGATGCTCCAGATGCTGCTGCGCCGCGACATGCGGTACGTCGTCGCCGTCGTCACCCGCTACTACGGCGGGGTCAAGCTCGGCGCGGGCGGTCTCATCCGGGCCTACGGGGGCGCGGTCGGCGAGGCCCTCGACGCCCTCGGCACCCTCACCCGCCGCCGCTTCCGCCTGGCCACGGTGACCGTGGACCACCAGCGCGCGGGCAAGGTCCAGAACGACCTGCACTCGACGGGCCGCGCGGTGCGCGACGTCCGCTACGGCGAGGAGGTCACCATCGAGATCGGCCTGCCGGACGCCGACGTGGAGGCCTTCCGCGCCTGGCTCGCGGACGCGACGGCGGGGACGGCGGGGTTCGAGCTGGGCGGGGAGGCCTACGGGGACGCGTGAGTCGTGGCGCGCGGGGCGGCGGCGCCCGTCGCGCGGCGGAGACGATCCGGCGGTGCGTGACGCGTGACACGTCGACGGACACATGGGTGGAATGTCCGTAACGCTCCTTTATGTCGGCCGGTATGACGGTGCGATACGGGAGTAACCGCCCGTGATGTCAGACCCGGCCGTTAGTCTCGGGGATCATGAGGCTCCTGCACACTTCCGACTGGCATCTCGGCCGGGCGTTCCACCGGGTGAACATGCTCGGCGCCCAGGCCGAGTTCATCGGTCACCTCGTCGCGACCGTGCGTGAGCGCGAGGTCGACGCGGTGGTCGTGTCGGGAGACGTGTACGACCGCGCGGTGCCTCCGCTCGCCGCGGTCGAACTGTTCGACGACGCCCTGCACCGGCTCGCCGCCCTCGGCGTGCCCACGGTGATGATCTCCGGGAACCACGACTCGGCCCGCCGGCTCGGCGTCGGCGCCGGGCTGATCGGACGGGCCGGCATCCACCTGCGCACCGATCCCGCCGCCGCGGGGACGCCCGTGGTGCTCGCCGACGCCCACGGGGACGTGGCGTTCTACGGCCTGCCCTATCTCGAACCCGCCCTGGTGAAGGACGAGTTCGGCGTGGAGAAGGCCGGCCACGAGAGCGTGCTGGCCGCCGCCATGGACCGGGTCCGCGCCGACCTCGCCACCCGCCCGCGCGGGACGCGTTCCGTCGTCCTCGCCCACGCCTTCGTCACCGGCGGCGAGCCCAGCGACAGCGAGCGGGACATCACCGTCGGCGGGGTCGCCTCGGTGCCCGCCGGGGTCTTCGACGGCGTCGACTACACCGCGCTGGGACACCTGCACGGCTGCCAGACCCTCACCGAACGCGTGCGCTACTCCGGCTCCCCGCTGCCGTACTCCTTCTCGGAGAGCGAGCACCGCAAGACCATGTGGCTGATCGACCTCGGGGCCGACGGGGAGCTCGACGCCGAGCGGATCGACTGCCCGGTACCGCGCGCGCTGGCCCGGGTCCGCGGCCCCCTGGAGGAACTCCTCGCCGACCCCGCGCTCACCCGGCACGAGGAGGCGTGGGTCGAGGCGACGCTCACCGACGCCGCCCGCCCGGCCGACCCCATGGCCCGGCTCACCCGACGCTTCCCGCACACGCTCAGCCTCGTCTTCGCCCCCGAGCGCGCCCCCGACGACCCCGGCGTGTCCTACGCCCGGCGCCTCGCCGACCGCAGCGACCAGGAGATCGCCGAGGACTTCGTCGCCCACGTGCGCGGCGCGGGCCCCGACGCACGCGAGCAGGGCGTGCTGCGGGACGCCTTCGACGCGGTGCGCGCGGACGACGCGGTGCGGGAGGTGGCGCGATGAGGCTGCACCGGCTCGACCTGACGGCCTTCGGCCCCTTCGGCGACCCGCAGAGCGTCGACTTCGACGAGCTCTCCGCCGCCGGGATCTTCCTGCTGCACGGGCCGACCGGCGCCGGCAAGACCTCCGTCCTGGACGCCGTCTGCTACGCGCTGTACGGCTCCGTGCCCGGCGCCCGGCAGAGCGGCCAGGGCCTGACCCTGCGCAGTGACCACGCGGCGCCGGGCGCCCGCACCGAGGTCACCCTCGAACTCACCGTCGCGGGGCGCCGGCTGGAGGTCACCCGGCAGCCGCCCTGGGAGCGGCCCAAGAAGCGCGGCACGGGCACGACGGTCGAGAAGGCGCAGAGCTGGCTGCGCGAGTACGACGCGGTCGCCGGCGCCTGGAAGGACCTCAGCCGCTCCCACCAGGAGATCGGCGAGGAGATCACCCAGCTGCTCGGCATGAGCCGCGAGCAGTTCTGCCAGGTCGTGCTGCTGCCCCAGGGCGACTTCGCCCGGTTCCTGCGCGCCGACGCCGAGGCGCGCGGCCGGCTCCTCGGCCGCCTCTTCGACACCCGGCGGTTCGCCGAGGTCGAGAAGCGGCTCGTCGAGCGCCGCCGCAGCACCGAGGCACGCGTGCGTGACGGCGACTCCGCCCTGCTCGCCGACGCCCACCGGATGCAGCAGGTCGCCGGGGACGCCATGGAGCTGCCCCCCTTCGCCCCGGGGGACCCTGGGCTCGCCGAGGCGGTCCTGGCCGCGGCCGCCGTCGCCCGCAGCACCTCCCGCGAGCTGCTGACGACCGCCCACTGCGGCCGTCTCGCCGCCGAGTCCGCGCAGGCCGCGGCCGAACGCACGCTGGAGGACGTACGCGAACGGGCCCGGCTCCAGCGCCGGTTCGCCGACGCGCGCGAGCGGGCCGCCGTACTGGAGGAGCGGGCGGACGACCACCGGGACGCGCAGGCGCGGATGGAGCGGGCGCGCAAGGCCGAGTCGGTGGCGCCGGCGCTGGAACTGCGCGAGGCCGCCTCGACCGAGCACACGAAGGCCTCCGCCCGGGCGGCCCGCGCGCGGGACCTGCTGCCGCGGCGGTTCGCGGACGCAGGCGCGGCCGGGCTGGCCGCCGCCGCCCGCCGGACGGCCGAGGAACTGGGCGGGCTGGAGTCGGCCCGCCGGGGCGAGCTACGGCTGGCCGCGCTGGTGGCCGAGCGGGCCGACCTGGACCGGCGCGAGCGCGACGACGAGGACGTCCTGACGGAGGCCGAGGCCTGGCTCGCGGACTGGGACACCGTCCGCGCGGGTCTCCAGGCCCGCGTCGAGGCCGCCCAGGAGGCCGCCGCCCGCGCCGAACAGCTCGACGGCCGGCGCGAGCCCCTGCAGCGGCGCCTCAAGGCCGCCCGCCTGCGCGACGAGCTGGCCCGCGACCTGGAGGCCGCCCAGCGCAAGGCCCTCGCCTCCGGCGAGCAGGCGCAGACGGCCCGCGCGCACTGGCTCGACCTCAAGGAACAGCGCCTGAACGGCATCGCCGCCGAACTGGCCGCGACCCTCGCCGACGGGACGCCCTGCGCCGTCTGCGGCGCCACCGAGCATCCCGCGCCCGCCCGCAAGGTCGCGGGGCACGTCGACCGCGAGACCGAGGAACGGGCGCTCACCGACTCGCGGCGCGCGGAGGAACGGCACGCCCAGGACGAACGCGAGCTCGGCCTCGTACGAGAGGCGCTCGCCGCGGCGACCGCGGAGGCGGGCGACACCCCGACCGACCGGCTCGCCGCCGAAGCCCGGGAGGGAGAGGAGGGCTACGCGCAGGCGCGCCGCGAAGCCTCCGCGCTGCATCCCGCGCGTGAGGAGCTGCGCCAGGCCGAGCAGGAGCACGAACGCCGCACGGAGGCGCACCGCGAGGCCGCGGTGCGGACCGCCTCCCGGGTCGGCCACCGCGAGCGCCTGGAGCGCGAACGGGCCGCGCTGGAAGAAGAGTTGACGCAGGTCAGGGGCCCCGCGGAGAGCGTGGCCGCGCGGGCCGCCGAACTGGAGGTGCTGGCCGCACGGCTCACCGACGCGGCCGACACCGCCCGCGCCGCCGAGGGGAGCGCCGAGCGCCTCAAGGCAGCCGACGGACGCCTCGACGAAGCCGCCTTCCGGGCCGGCTTCGACACCCCGCGGGCCGCCGCCGAGGCCCTCCTCGACGACACCGCCCACCGTGAGCTGCAACGGCGGCTCGACGCCCGGCAGACCGAGGAGGCCGCCGTACGGGCGGTCCTCGCCGAACCCGAGACCGTGGCCGCGGCGCAGCAGCCGCCCGCCGACCTCGCGGCCGCGGAACGGGCCGCGGCCGCCGCGGCCGAGCGGCTGCGCACGGCCGCCTCCGCCCAGGACGCCGCCGCCCGCCGCTGTGCCGAACTCGACCAGCTCTCCGCGCGGGCGAGCGACGGCGTACGCCGGCTCGGGCCGCTGCGCGAGGAGTACGACCGGGTGGCCCGCCTGGCCGGGCTCACCGCAGGCACCTCCGCCGACAACGAGCGCAAGATGCGTCTGGAGGCGTACGTCCTGGCCGCCCGCCTGGAACAGGTCGCCGCCGCCGCGACCGTCCGGCTGCACCGCATGTCCTCGGGGCGCTACACCCTCGTGCACTCCGACGACCGGGCCGGGCGCGGCCGCAGCGGGCTCGGACTGCACGTCGTCGACGCCTGGACCGGGCGCGAGCGGGACACGGCCACGCTGTCCGGCGGCGAGACCTTCTTCGCCTCGCTCGCCCTCGCCCTGGGTCTCGCCGACGTGGTGACGGACGAGGCGGGCGGGGTCCGCCTCGACACCCTCTTCATCGACGAGGGGTTCGGCAGCCTCGACGACCAGACGCTCGACGAGGTCCTCGACGTCCTCGACTCGCTGCGCGAACGCGACCGCAGCGTCGGCATCGTCAGCCATGTCGCCGACCTGCGGCGGCGCATCCACGCCCAGCTGGAGGTCGTCAAGGGGAGATCGGGGTCGCTGGTGCGGCAGCGGGGCTACCGGCCCAGCGGACGCCTCGGCAGCGGCGACGAGTAGACGACGCTGGTGGTCACCGACCCCAGCGCGCCGATCTTGCCCGACACCTCTTCGAGGTGCCGCATCGACCGGGCGGTGACCTTGATCACGAAGCAGTCGTCGCCCGTCACATGGTGTGCCTCCAGGATCTCGGGCGTGACGGCCACCAGGTCGTGGAAGGGCTTGTAGTTGCCGTTCGGGTAGCGCAGCCGCACGAAGGCCAGGATCGGCAGCCCCAGCCGTTCGGGGTCCACCACGGCCGCGTACCCCTGGATGACGCCCGCCTCCTCCAGCCGCCGTACCCGCTCGGTGACGGCGCTCGCCGACATCGCCACGGCACGGGCCAGGTCGGCGAAACTGGCCCGGCCCTCGCGCTGGAGGACCTCGAGAATGCGCCAGTCGGTGGCGTCCGGGGAATACGCGGTCATGAGCGAGGAATAGCAGGGGAATCCCCGGCAGGGCAAGGCTCAGGCCGGGGAACGCCCCTTCAGGCAGGGGGATCACCGGTCGTAGATTTCGGGTCGTAGAGAGCAGTGACCAGCCGGAACCCCTCGGGAGGGCCCCGCGATGACCCCCATGACCCCGCTCACCGCCACGACCGGCACGGCCGCCGCGACCGCGGTCGACCCCGTCCTGCGCGTCGCCCCCGCGGCGCCGGCCGAGGCCGCCGCGTACTTCCGGGCGAGCCTCGCCTTCCACGCCGACGTCTCCGACGTGGCGGCGGCCCTCGCCGCCGGAGGCGACCCCGGCTTCGTCGTCCTGGACTCCCGCTCCACCGCGTCCTGGGACCAGGGCCACATCCCGGGCGCCGTGCACCTGCCCACCGCGCTCATCGCCGAGCAGGCCGCGCAGCTCCTCGACCCTGACGTGCCGGTCGTCACCTACTGCTGGGGGCCCGGCTGCAACGGCGCCACCCGCGCCGCCCTCGCGCTTGCCGAACGCGGCTACCGGGTCAAGGAGATGCTCGGAGGCTTCGAGTACTGGGTGCGGGAGGGCTTCGCCTACGAGACCTGGGAGGGCGGCGAGCGGCGCGCCGCCGATCCGCTCACGGCGCCCCTCGACGCGGAGAACTGCGGCTGCTGACAGCCCGTTCGGGGCCGGGCGGGCGGCTCTCCGCCTCTCCCGGCCCCGCACCGCGCCTCAGAGCCGCGCCAGCTCTTCCACCAGGTCGTCCAGGCCCAGCGAGCCCTGCGAAAGGGCCGCCATGTGCCAGGACTTGAGGTCGAAGGCGGCACCGTGCCGCTCGCGGGCCTTCTCCCGGCCCAGCAGCCAGGCCCGTTCGCCGAGCTTGTAGCCGATCGCCTGGCCGGGGATGGTCAGATAGCGGGTCAGCTCGCTCTCCACGAAGTCCGCCGGGCGGCTGCTGTGCCCGCCGAAGAACTCCTGGGCCAGTTCCGGGGTCCAGCGCTCGCCCGGGTGGAAGGGGGAGTCCGCCGGGATCTCCAGCTCCAGGTGCATGCCGATGTCGACGATGACCCGCGCCGCCCGCATCATCTGCGCGTCCAGATAGCCGAGCCGCTGCTCCGCGTCGGTGAGGAATCCGAGTTCGTCCATCAGCCGCTCCGCGTACAGCGCCCAGCCCTCGCAGTTGGCGCTGACCATGCCGATGGAGGCCTGGTAGCGGGAGAGGTCCCCGGCGACGTGCGCCCACTGCGCCAGCTGGAGGTGGTGACCGGGGACGCCCTCGTGGTACCAGGTGGAGACGAGGTCGTAGACCGGGAAGCGGGTCTGCCCCATCGTCGGCAGCCAGGTGCGGCCCGGCCGCGAGAAGTCCTCCGTCGGGGGCGTGTAGTACGGGGCGGCCGCGCCGCCGGGCGGGGCGATCCGCGACTCCACCTTCCGTACCCGCTCGGCGAGTTCGAAGTGCGTGCCGTCGAGCGCCTCGATCGCCTGGTCCATCAGGCCCTGGAGCCAGTCGCGGACCTCGTCGACGCCCTCGATGTGCGTGCCGTGCTCGTCGAGGTGGGCCAGAGCCACCCAGGGGGTCTCCGCGCCCGGCAGGATCTTCTCGGCCTCCTTCTTCATCTCGGCGAGCAGCCGGTGGTACTCCGCCCATCCGTACGCGTACGCCTCGTCGAGGTCGAGGTCGGTGCCGTTGAAGTAGCGGGCCGCGCGGGCGTAGCGCTCCCGGCCGACGGTGTTCGGCGCGTTCTCGATCGTCGGCGCGTACACGTCGCGCATCCAGTCCCGCAGCTCCACGACGGCCGCGGTCGCCGTGCGGGCGGCCTCGTCCAGCTCGGCGCGCAGCGCGTCCGGCCCGGTGGACACGAAGCCCTCGAACCAGCCGTTGCCCTCGCCGTCCGTGTCCGACCACTCGGTGAGCTGTCCGACGAACGTGGCGGTCGGGCGCGGCGCCGCGTACAGCTTGCGCTCCAGGCCCAGGGCCAGGGACTCCCGGTAGCCCGCGAGGGCCGCCGGCACCCCGCGCAGCCGCTCCGCGACCGCCGCCCAGTCCGCGTCGGTCTGCGTCGGCGTCACGGTGAACACCTCGCGCACGTGATGCGGAGGGGTGGCCATGTTGCCGACGGCGCGCAGTGCCTCGTCGGCGTCGTGCACCGCGAGTTCCGCGGTCAGGCGCTCGCGCAGCAGGCGCGCGCACCGGCGCTCGATGTCACGGTCGGCGCCGGGCCGCCGCTCGGCCTCGTCGAGCGCGGCCAGCGTGTCCCGGGCCAGCTGCGCGAGCGCCTCCCGGCCGGCGGGCGAGTAGTCGGGCAGACGGCTCGAACTCTCCTGCACGCCGAGGTAGGTGCCGGTCACCGGGTCGAGGGCGATGAGGTGGTCGACGTACGCGTCGGCGACCTCGCGGGGAAGCGGGCTGCTGGTCTGTGACATGGGCTCCATCCTCGTACGAGGCGGCGGCGCACGTCACGCTGTTTGTCCCGAAGTCGTCGGCGGCAGCAGCGGTCCGCACTCCCACTGCTGGAAGATCAGCCGCGTCTCGACCCGGGCCACCTCCCGCTGCGAGGTGAACTCGTCGAGCACCAGTCGCTGGAGATCGGCCATGTCCGCGACGGCGACGTGGACGAGGTAGTCGTCGGGCCCGGTGAGGTGGAAGACGGTGAGCGCTTCCGGCAGCCCTCGGATCCGCTCCACGAAGGGCCCCACCAACTCCCGCCGGTGCGGCCTGACCTGCACCGACAGCAGCGCCTGGAGGCCACGGCCCAGTTTGGCCGGATCGAGCCGCAGCTGATGACCGAGGATCACGCCCGAGCGGCGCAGCCGGGTCACCCGGTCCAGACAGGTCGACGGCGCGACCCCGACCTGGGCCGCCAGGTCGCGGTAGGTGGTCCGGGCGTCGTTCTGGAGCAGCCGCAGCAGCTGGAGATCGACCGGATCCAGTACGACGGATTCAGCCATGGGCCGAACGTAGCACGGCGTTCGAATACAGGACCCCGTCCGTTGTTCACCCTGCCGTCCATGGACTCAGCCTCAGCGAGCACGCACGCGTACGACGGCGTACGCCGACCCGCGTCGGGAGCACCCCGGGCACTGGCCACCGAGGCCGTGCACGCCGGGCGGGACGACCTGGCGGGCCAGGGCCTGCACGCCCCGCCGATCGACCTGTCCACCACCTACCCCTCGTTCGACAGCCGTGGCGAGGCGGCCCGCATCGACGCGTTCGCCGCGACGGGCGCGGAGCCGGAGGGGCCGCCCGTCTACGGCCGGCTGGGCAACCCGACGGTCGCCCGGTTCGAGACGGCCCTCGCCCGGCTCGAGGGCACCGAGAGCGCCGTCGCGTTCGCCAGCGGGATGGCGGCGCTGAGCGCGGTGCTGCTCGCGCGCTCCTCGACGGGGCTGCGGCACGTCGTCGCCGTACGGCCCCTCTACGGCTGCAGCGACCATCTGCTGACCGCCGGGCTGCTCGGCTCGGAGGTCACCTGGACCGACCCGGCCGGGATCGCCGACGCGCTGCGCCCGGACACCGGTCTCGTCATGGTCGAGTCGCCGGCCAACCCGACGCTCGCCGAGGTCGATCTGCGGGCCGTCGCCCACGCCTGCGGCTCGGTCCCGCTGCTCGCCGACAACACCTTCGCGACGCCCGTGCTCCAGCGCCCCGCCGAGCGCGGAGCGCGGCTCGTCCTGCACAGTGCCACCAAGTACCTGGGCGGACACGGTGACGTGCTCGGGGGTGTGGTCGCCTGCGACGAGGAGTTCGCCGGGCGGCTGCGGCAGATACGGTTCGCCACCGGCGGCGTGCTGCATCCGCTGGCCGGCTATCTGCTGCTGAGGGGCCTGTCGACGCTGCCGGTGCGGGTGCGGGCCGCCTCCGCGACCGCCGCCGACCTGGCCGGGCGGCTGGCCGCCGACCCGCGGGTGGCCCGCGTCCACTACCCGCGGATCGGCGGCGCGATGATCGCCTTCGAGGTCCACGGCGACCCGCACGAGGTCATCGCGGGGGTCCGTCTGATCACCCCGGCCGTCAGCCTCGGCAGCGTCGACACCCTCATCCAGCACCCGGCGTCCATCAGCCACCGCATCGTGGACGCCCAGGAGCGCCGGGGCGCGGGCGTGAGCGACCGGTTGCTGCGGCTCTCGGTCGGCCTGGAGGACGTCGAGGATCTGTGGGACGACCTGCGGGGGGCACTCGGCGCGGCGGACGCCACGGCCGCCGACCCGGCCGGGCGCGGGGCCGCCGTCGTGTGACGCGGGCCGCGGTCCGTGTGCGGTGAACGGCCCGCGCGGGCGCGCGGCGCGTCGGATGCGCCGGACGGCGTGTGCGTCACCCGTGAGCGGTGGACCGTGTGCGGACGGCCCGGCGGTCGTCGTACCGCCGGGCCGTCCGCGGCGCGTCGCTCAGTCGCGGGTGACGCGCTCGTCGTAGCGCCCGGAGCCGGCCCGTGCCCCGGTCGTGGCGCCGTCCAGGCGGGCGGTGATGACCAGCGTGCCCTCCTCGATCTGGTAGTCGAGGGGCAGGTCGAGGCCGCGCATGGCGGCGACCATGCCGGTGTTGGAGGCCTGCGTCACGGCGTAGACGCTCTCGCAGCCCGCCTCGACGGCCATCGCCACCAGCCGGCCGAGCAGTTCGGCCCCGACGCCGCGCCGCTGCCACTGGTCCTCGATCAGCAGGGCGACCTCCGTCTCGTCGCCGTCCCACAGCAGGTGGCCCAGGCCGACGACGCGCCCCGACGGCGTCTGCACCGCGAGGGTGCGGCCGAAGCGGGGGCTGAGCAGGTGCCTGAGGTAGCGGTCGGCGTCGCCGACGGGCCCGTGGTAGCGCATGCCGAGCGTGCGCGAGGAGCACCGCTCGTGCATGGCCTTCGCCGCCGCCAGGTCACCGGTGTCGGCCCGGCGCACGGTGATCGCGTTGCCCTCGGGCAGGGTCAGCACGTCCTGGCCGCTCGGCACCCGCGGGCCGAGCCGGGCGTCCAGCTCCACCAGCGCACGCGCGCGGGCGAACTCGGTCGGGGTGAACGGCAGATACGGCCGCTCCACGGTGATCACTCCGCCTTCCGGCGCCCGCAGGCGCATCACGGTGTCCTCCAGTACGCCCTCCACCGGCACGCCCTCCGGCCCACGGCCGCCGGCGCCCGGCGCGGCGGGCAGCGAACGGATCGTGCAGCGGCCCAGCAACTGACGTAGGGCCAAGGGTAGTTCAGCCGCGTCGAGAGCGGTGCGGGTGGCCAGGCCGAGGACCCGGGTCGGCGCGTCCACCAGGTCATGGGCGTCGGCCCGCTCGATCCAGGTGCCGCTGCCGCCCGCCAGGGCCACGGCCCGGGTGATCTCGCCCGCCGCCAGGCCGCCCGGGCCGCGCAGCAGGAACTCGTCCACGGTCTCCTCGCCCAGCGGGTGCGTCTGGAGGCTCAGGATGTCCACCCGGTGGCCGGCCAGCGCCGCGCAGAGCGCCGCCAGCGACCCCGGGGCGTCCTTCACCGTCGTCCGCATCCGCCACAGGGCGCTCTCCCCGGCGGCCCCGGAGGGGAGCTCGGACGGCCCGGCCTGCGACTCCTCGGAGGGCGGCCGGGCGTCGGTATCGCCCGTGGGCGGCGCGTGACCGTGGCGCCGCGCCCACCAGGTGTGGAAGCCGGCCGTGGCGACGAGCAAGGCCGCGGAGACGGTCAGCAGCGCCGGACCGTCGGGGCCGTGGCCCACCAGGTTCGCCACCCCGTCGGCCACCGCGACCGCCGTGAACAGCGCGGCGAGTTCCACCACGTCCCGTCGCCAGTGGTGCACGGGGCGTCCGCGTTTCGCACGCGTCACATCAGACATGTCTCGAGTCATGCAGCCACTGTGGAGGAATGGTGTTGCGTGATCACGAACGGTTTGTGACTGATGGGTAAAGGTTCCCAATGCCCGTTTTGTTAATTCTTCTACGATCACACCCTGTACGGGACGTCACGACCGTGCCGCGCACCGGGGGATGACGCCGGTGCGCGGCACGCGTCCGAGGGTACGGGACGGGACTACTGGCCGACCCGCCCCGGCTGGAGGACCTGGGTGAACAGCACGGTCCCGTCCTGCTCGCGCAGACGCACCGTCAGCTCCCCGCTGCCGCCGTCGATGTCGACCTCGCCGAAGAACTGGTAGCCGCCGGCGGGCGACACGTTCGAGGCGGTCGGCGCCTTCACGAACACCCGCTCCGGACCGAACGTGTCGTCCAGCGCGCCGGCCGGGAAGGCTCCCGCGTTCAGCGGTCCGGAGACGAACTCCCAGAACGGCTCGAAGTCGCCGAACGCGGCCCGCGCGGGCTGGTAGTGCTGCGCCGAGGTGTGGTGCACGTCGGCCGTCAGCCACACGGTGCCGGTGATCCGCCGGTGCTTGATGTACCGCAGCAGCTCGGCGATCTGGAGCTCGCGGCCCAGCGGCGCGCCCGGGTCGCCCTGCGCGACGGCCTCGATGTTCGCCCTGCCCTCGGTGGTGTCGGGCACCACCAGGCCGATCGGCATGTCGGCGGCGATCACCTTCCACACCGCGCGCGAGCGGGAGAGCTCCCGCTTCAGCCACTCCAGCTGCTCGGCGCCGAGGATGCCCTGCGGGTCCACGGTCTGGTCGTCCGGCGAGTTGGCGTTGCGGTACGTCCGCATGTCCAGCACGAACACGTCCAGCAGGGGCCCGTGGCGCACCACCCGGTGGACCCGGCCCTCGCGCGCACCCGGACGCAGGGTCGAGATCGGGAAGTACTCGCCGAACGCCCGCCGGGCGCGCCCCGCGAGCACGTCGACGCTCTTCTCCGTGTAGCGGGCGTCGGAGCCGGCGATCACCTCGCCGGGGTACCAGTTGTTGCGGACCTCGTGGTCGTCCCACTGGACGACTGACGGCACCCGGGCGTTGAAGCGGCGCAGGTTCTCGTCGAGCAGGTTGTAGCGGAAGTTGCCGCGGAACTCGGCCAGCGTCTCGGCGACCTTGGACTTCTCCTCGGTGGTGATGTTCCGCCAGAGGGTGCCGTCCGGCAGCGCCTGGGTCGCCGCGATCGGGCCGTCGGCGTAGATGGTGTCGCCGCTGCACAGGAAGAAGTCGGGATCGAGCTTCGCCATCGCGTCGTAGATGCGGTAACCGCCCAGCTCGGGGTTGATGCCCCAGCCCTGGCCCGCGAGGTCTCCCGACCACAGGAAACGCACCCCGCGCCGGCGCCCCGGGGAGACGGTCCGGAAGGTGCCGGTCACCGGCTCCCCGGTGCGCCGCGGGTCGTCCGGGTCGGCGAGGAGCACCCGGTAGTGGATCTGCTCGCCCGCGGGCAGCCCGTGCAGCCGGGTGGTGCCGGTGAAGTCCGTGCCCGCGCCGAGCAGCGGACCGTACGTGCGGCGGGCGCCGCGGAACGACTCGGTGGCCGCGGTCTCGACGACCATCCGCGCCGGACGGTCGGAGCGCACCCACACCAGCCCGGAGTCGGAGGTCACGTCCCCGGCCTGCACACCCCATCCCGCCCCGGGCCGCCCGGACCGGGCGAAAGCGGGAGCCGCGCCGAGGGCGGCGGGCAGGGTCAGGGCCGCGGAAGCGGCGAGCGAGCCGCGCAGGACGCCGCGGCGTCCGGGAATCGGACTGGGTGACATGGAGGGGCCTCCAGGGTCGGGAACCGGCCGGTGTGCACAGCCACACCTACTGGTGCGCCGCAGCGCGCACGGAAACCGCAAGTGAACAACCGGCCGCGGGAACACGGGATCCGGCGCGCGCGGCCGTCACCCGCCCGCGACCGCCTCCGCCATCAGGCGCACGCCGTCCCGGACGCGCGCGGGCGACAGCTGCGCGTAGCCGAGGACGAGACGCAGGCGTGCGTCCCGCGCGGCACCCGCGTGCGTGTACTCCGTCAGCGCGCGCACCTCGACCCCCGCCGCTGCCGTCCGCGCGAGGAACCGCTCCCGCGGCCCGTACCGCGCGGGGAACTCGGCGATGACATGGAGCCCCGCCGCGATCCCGGACACCCGCGCCCCGGGGAAGTGCTCCCGGAGCGCGCCCACCAGGGCGTCCCGGCGCTCCCGGTAGGCCCGCTGGCAGCGGCGCAGCTGACGGTCGTAGTCGCCGCGTTCCACGAACCGGGCGAACAGCGCCTGGTCGAGCGTGGGATGGCCGAGGTCCATCGTCCGTTTGCGCTCGGCGACCTCCGCGGCCAGTGCCTCGGGCACGAGCAGCCAGCCGAGCCGCAGTCCCGGTGCGAGCGACTTGCTGACCGACCCGGTGTAGGCCACGCGTTCGGGGTCCAGGCCCTGCAGCGCGCCCACCGGGGCGCGGTCGTAACGGAAGTCGCCGTCGTAGTCGTCCTCGATCACGAAGCCGTCCACGGACCGCGCCCAGTCGAGCAGTTCGGCGCGCCGCCGCGCCGAGTACGCGATCCCGGTGGGGAACTGGTGCGCGGGTGTCGTCACCACCGCCCGTACCCCGGACGACCTGAGCGGTTCCACGGCCAGCCCCTCGGCGTCGAGCGGCAGCGGCACCGCGCTCACGCCCGTCGCGGCGTACAGGGCGCCGTGCCGGGGGCTCCCGGGGTCCTCGACGCCCACGGTGTGCGTCCCGCGCGCGTGCAGCGCGAGCCCGAGCAACGCGCTCGCCTGCGCCACCCCGGAGACGACGACGAGCCGCTCCGGGTCGGCGACCACGCCCCGGCGGCGGGCGAGGAGCCCGGCCAGCGCGGTGCGCAGCCGGGGGAGCCCGCGCGGGTCGGGGTAGCCGAGCTCGTGATGGGGCAGCTCGGCGAGCACCCCCCGCTGCGCGGCGGCCCAGGCGGCACGCGGGAACAGCGACAGGTCCGGGGTGCCCGGCACGAAGTCGGCCCGGACGCCCGCGGGACGCGGAGCGAGGTCACGCGCGCGGGGCCGGGCCGCCCGGACGGCTCCGCTCACCCAGGTCCCCGCGCCGCGGTCGCTGCGCAGATAGCCCTCGGCCGTCAACTGCTCGTACGCCTCCGTCACCAGCCCGCGCGAGACCCCGAGGTCGGTGGCGAGATCCCGGCTCGACGGCAGCCGGGTGCCCCGCGCGAGCCGACCCGAGCGGACCGCGTCCCGCAGCGCGGCCCGGAGGGCACGGCCCCGCGCGCGCGGCGGGGCCGAGGCGGCCGGCAGCAGCAGCTCCCAGGCGGGTGACCCGGGGCCCGCGCCGGGATTGGTCCCCGATGGCGTCATGGAAGTGGACCTTAACCGGGACCGCCGCCGTTCCTAGCGTCGGTTCCATGAACGCGATCACCCTGCGCGGGTCCCTGCTCGCCGCGCTCGCCTGCCTTCTCGTCGGAGGGTCGTTCACCGCCAACAGCGTCCTCGGCGCCTACCCGTACGCGGGCGGCCAGGCCCTGCGCTACGGCCTCGCCTGTCTGCTGCTCGTACCCCTGGTGGGGGCGGGGGCCGTGGACCGGCTGCGCGCGCTCACCCGCCGCCTGTGGCTGCGCCTGGCGCTGCTCGCGGCTGTCGGGACGGTCGGCTTCAACGTGGCGGTGCTGGCCGCCGAGCGCAGCGCGGAACCCGCCGTCCCCGGCGTTCTCGTGGGCTGCGCGCCCGTGGTGGTGGCGGTCGTCGTCCCGCTGCTGGAGGGGCGGCGGCCCCGCCGTCCGGTGCTGGCCGGGGCGTTGCTGGTCGCGGTCGGCGCGTGCACGGTGCAGGGGTGGGGCCGCACGGACGGCGCGGGCATCGCCTACTCGGTCTGCGCGCTGGCCGGGGAGGTCGGTTTCGCGGTGCTGGCCGTGCCCGTCCTGCGCGTCCTCGGGCCGCGGCTGCT
This sequence comes from Streptomyces sp. 3330, assembly GCF_031456635.1. Taxonomy (NCBI): domain Bacteria; kingdom Bacillati; phylum Actinomycetota; class Actinomycetes; order Kitasatosporales; family Streptomycetaceae; genus Streptomyces; species Streptomyces sp. 3330. Next base: position 41,957 of record NZ_JAVDVA010000023.1, on the reverse strand, counting down.
GTCCGCCACGGTGTGCGCGGTCGCGGCGGCGGAGGCCGCCGCGACCGGGCTGCTGCTCGACGGCGGCGCGTGGCTGCGGCGGCCGGACGGCACGGAGGCGGCCGCGCTGCTGTGGCAGGCGGCCGTCGTCACCGTCGTCGGCTTCGTGTGCTGGTACATGGGCATGCAGCGGATCGGAGCGGAGCGCGCCACGCTGTTCTCCGGGCTCATCCCGGTGGCGGCCGCCTGCACCGCCCCGCTCGTAGGAACGGGCTCGTACGGCCCCGCCCAGGGCGTGGGGAGTGCCCTGGTCGGGGCCGGAGTCGCGCTGGGGGCCGGGGTGCTGGGGCGTGGCCCCGGTGCCTCAGCGGCTGCCGTCGAGCATCACGCGCGCGACGAGCGCCGGATCGTCGTTCATCGGGCAGTGGCCGCAGCCGGGCAGCCGCACCAGACGCGCGCCGGGGATGACCCGCTTGGCGCGCACGCCCTGGCGGCGCACGAGCAGCCAGTCGCGGGTGCCCCAGCCGAGCGTGACCGGGATGCCGGGGAGGTCGTCGGTGAAGCGGACGGTGGCGCCGGCCCGCAGGGTCTGGTCGAACCCGGTGGCCCGGGCCAGGGCCAGCGTCTCGGCGACCACGGCCTCGGGTGAACGCCGGCTGGGCCGGGCGTAGATGGTGCTGGTGAGAGCGGTGCGGCCGGCCGCGGTGCTCGCCATCCGTTCGACGAGGGGCAGCGGCATCCGGCGCGAGATCTGCCGCATCGTCAGCAGGACGCCGAAGGCGTAGCGCCGCTCGGCCTGCGACCAGAACCCGGCGGGCGACAGCGCGGTGACGGACCGTACGAGCTTCTCGCGGCCCAGTTCCAGGGCGATCAGCCCGCCGAGGGAGTTGCCCGCGACGTGCGGCCGGTCGAGCTCCAGCGCCTCGCAGAGGGCGGCGAACACGGCGGCCGTCGTGCGCAGGTCGTAGGAGAGTCCGTCCGGCAGCGGCGGGGACACGCCGAAGCCCGGCAGGTCCACGGAGATCACCTCGCGCTCGGCGGCCAGGATGTCCACCACCGGGTCCCAGGCCTGCCGGTGGTGTCCGATGCCGTGGAGCAGGAGCAGCGGCTCGCCCCGGCCCACGCGCGCGTAGGACACCGTGACGGGCAGCGGGCCACGGGGGGAGGGGACCGTGAAGGAGACGGTGGCGGACATGGTGAGCTCCTCGACAGGACGGGCCGTGGGCCGGCCGGCGGACGCCCTGGACAGTTTGTCAGCAATAGCTACCGGCGGGTAGCCCCCGGGGCCGGCCGCGCTGCCCGCCGCGAGTCCGCCTTTGCTGCGCGGACCTTGCCGCAGTGTCACGGAACCGCGCCCGTACGAACGCCCCGTGAACCCTTTTCATCCCGACGCCTGCCGGCCCCCGCAGGGATCGAGGATTGGTCTTGACCAAGGGTGGGGGCCGCCCTATCGTCGCAGAGAAGTACAACAACCTTTAATAAACAAGGGCGCGAAAAACGCCGCCGGACCACGGCGATTGCGGAGGACAGGGTGGGGACCACGCAGCTGGAATCGGTACCGGAACCGAAGTACTGGCATCTCAAGACCGTGCTCAGCGAGGCACTCGACTCGGAATTCACCGTCGGCGAGATCCTGCCCAACGAGCGTGACCTGGCCGCCCGCTTCGGCGTCGCACGCGCCACGCTCCGCCAGGCACTCGAGCAGCTCGAACTCGAGGGCCGGCTCCAGCGCCGCCGGGGCGTCGGCACCACGGTCGCCCCACCCCGGATGGGCGTCGCCGTCGGCAGCGACCAGCAGGTCTGGCCGGGCACGGGCGACGACGCCTGGCAGGCCGTCGACTGCACCCTCGCGGCTCCGCCCGCGGCCGTCGCCACCGCGCTGGAGACCGCGCGCGACCAGGCCGTCCACATCGTGCGCCGCTCGCGGGTCTCGCACGGCCAGCCCGTCGCCGCCGAACTGCTCTACGTCCCCGTCGCGTCGGTGCCCGGCCTCGCCGCGATCGACACCCCCTCCGAGGCGGCACGCGCGCGTGCGGTGCTGCGCGCCCTCCAGCACCTGGAACTGGACGGCCAGGACCGCGCCGTGGAGCTGGGCTCCGCCCGCGCGGACGACGCCCGCGAACTCGACCGCCTCCCCGGCGCACCCGTCCTCGTCGTCACCACCCGCTTCTTCGCCGCGGGACGCACCGCCGCGCTGTCCGTCGCGACCTACCGCGCGGACACCTGCCGGCTGACGTTCGGCGCGTCCGGCGGCGTGGAGATACACCACGGACCGGAGCGCCGGGCCTCCTGAACACCCCGTCCGCCGCGCGCCGGACACGGCAGGCACCCTGAACGGCCTGCACCCGGCGCCCGTCGAGGGCGGTCCGCGCGCCGGTGCGCACCTCACCGGGCGGACCTGCCCGCCGCGCCCCGGAACTCCACCGGGGCGCGGCGCTCTTCACGGTGACGGACCGTCACCGCCGCGTCGTCGGAACGCCGTCACCGCCGCGCCGTCACGGTCCCCTCGACCGCGAACAACTGCTCCTCGACATGGTCGAGGGCGAGCCGCAGCGCCCCCGTCGCGACGGCCGCCTCGCCCAGCAGCGACAGGGCCACCTTCGGCGGGCGCAGGCAGTAGCGCGCCAACTCGTTGCGCAGCGGCTCCAGCACACCGTCCAGCCCGGCCGCCCAGCCGCCCACCACGACCAGCTCCGGATCGAGCGCCAGGACCAGCGCGGCCACGTCGTGGACGAGCCGCTGGATGAAGCGGTCCACCGCGGCAAGGGCCTGCCGGTCGCCCTCGCGGGCCTGCGCGAACACCGCGGCGACCGCCTGTTCGTCCAGCGGATGCAGCGGCTCGTCCGTCATGGACAGCAGCGTCTCCGGTGTCACCTCCCGGCCCAGCAGATGCAGCGCGCCGATCTCCCCGGCCGCCCCGCCGTACCCCCGGTGCAGCCGGCCCCCGATCAGCGAGCCCGCGCCCGGGCTCAGGCCGGCCAGCACGAAGACGATGTCGTCCGACTCGGTGGCCGACCCCTTCCAGTGCTCCGCCACGGCCGCCGCGTTGGCGTCGTTCTCCACCAGCACCGGACACTTGAACGAACGGCTCAGCCGCTCGCCCAGCCGCAGCCCCGTCCACTCGGGCAGCGCGGTGCCGAGCCGCACGGTCCCGTCCGCCTCCACGATCCCGGGCGTGCCCACCCCCACGGCCCGCAGCGAGCTGCGCGGGACGCCCGCCCGGCGCAGCAGCTCGGCCACGGCCGTGCGCAGCCGCTCCAGCCGATCGTCCGCAGGAGCCGCCTCGTCGACCTCCTTGGCCTGCGCGCCCAGGATCCGGCCGTCCAGGTCGGACAGCAGCGCGGCCACCCGGTGCGAGCCGATCTCCAGCCCCAGCAGATGCCCGGCCTCCGCCCGGAACCGGAACCGCCGCGCGGGCCGCCCCTGCCGCCGGGCGACACTCCCGTCGGCCGCCTTCTCGACGACGAGCCCCGCCCCGATGAGGTCCTCGACGACCCCCTCGACGGTCGGCCGGGACAGGCCCGTCACGCGGGTGATCTCCGTGAGCGTCGCGCAGTCCGCGGCACGCAGAGCGTGCAGCACCACCGCGGAATTGATCCTTCGCAGCAGCGAGGGATCCCCGCCGGTCAGCTGCCCCAACGTCCGTCCTTCCAGCTCGTGCGCGTGTTGCGCGGATCGTACTCGGCGATGCGGACCCCGGCGAGTAAGGAATCCGTACCGATATCCACCGGCGCGCTCACCCCGCCGCGACGGACCCCGACCCGTACACCGTGATCACCGCCCGCGCCCGGTCCCGCGCCCCGGTCGTCGCCGGAGGCGCCCCCGGCACGGGACCGGGGCGTCGTGGCCCCGGGGACGGGCCGGGCCGCGATCCCGGCTTCCGGCATCCGGCAGGGCGGCCGCCGCGGTCCCTCGGCCTCCCGCTTGTTCGGCCCGGCCCGCACCAGGGGTTCTTCGTCGACGAGGACCACGGTGACCGGCATCCGGCCAGCGTAGATCAGCGCGGCGGCGGCCCCGCCGGGACCCTCGGGCCGCCGACGCGCGGCGGGGGCGGTGCGGGTCGCCCGGCCGCCCGGCCCGCTGACGGTCCGCCAATTGTCAGTGGCGGCCGGTTTACTGGAGCTCATGGACATCGACAGGTACCTCGGGCCCGGTCACGGTACGACGGCCTTGGTGACCAGTTACGGCCTCGCGGTCGCGGACGCCGCGGTGCGCCGGGCGGAGGGGGAGCGGTTCTTCGAGGAGAAGGAGCACCTGGCCGGGAAACTGACGGTGCGATGGGGAGCTCCGTACCGCGTCGGACTGCAGACGGTCCGGTTGCGGACCGGGGCCGAGGAGATACCCGAGCCCTGGGCCGAGCTGAGCCTCCGGGTGGGCGAGATGTGCCTCTGGCGGGCGGAGGAGCACGGCCGCTGGGTGGCCCTGGGAGTAGCCGACCTCGACCCGTACGACGAGATCCAGCTCCTGCTGGTCGTCACCGAGACCGACCCGCCCTGAGCGCCCCGGACGACGTGCGCCGTTCCGGCGCGAGGCCCTCAGTCCTCCGCCGCCGCCCTCAGCCGCGCGAACTCCTGCGCCATCGTCGCCGCCGTCCAGTGCGCGTTCAGCCCACTGGGATTGGGCAGCACCCACACGCGCGTGTCCCCGATGACGCGCTCCTGCGGGCCCACCGCGGCCTTGCGGTCGTCGAAGGCCGCCCGGTACGCGGTCACGCCCACGACCGCCAGCCAGCGGGGCTTCAGCCGGGTCACCTTGCGCGCCAGCAGCCGGCCGCCGTCCTGGTACTCCCGCGCCGTGAGCTCATCGGCCCGCGCGGTCGCCCGCGCCACCACGTTCGTGATGCCGAGCCCGTAGGAGAGCAGCTCCTGCTGCTCGGCGGGCTTCAGCAGTCTCGGGGTGAAGCCGGACAGATGCAGCACCGGCCAGAAGCGGTTGCCCGGGCGGGCGAAGTGGTGACCGGTGGCCGCCGTCATCAGGCCCGGGTTGATGCCGCAGAACAGCACGCGGAGACCGCCCGCGACGACGTCCGGTACGAGACGGTCGCGGGCGGCCTCCAGTTCCGCCTGGGTGAAGCGGGTCAGAGGATCGCTCCCGGGGTGTAGCCCGCCGCCTCCGGGCGCTGCTTCACGATCTCCTCGACCCGGCCGACGACCGTGGCCACCTGGGCCGCCGCGGCGCCCGTGAAGGACAGCTTGTCGGCCATCAGCTCGTCCAGCCGGGCGCGGTCGAGCGGGAGCCGCTCGTCGGCGGCCAGCTTGTCCAGCAGTTCGTTGCGCTCGGCGCCCTGCTCGCGCATCGCCAGCGCCGAGGCGACGGCGTTCTCCTTGATCGCCTCGTGCGCGACCTCACGGCCGACGCCCGCGCGCACGGCGCCCATCAGCACCTTGGTGGTGGCGAGGAACGGCAGGTAGCGGTCCAGCTCCCGGGCGACGACCGCCGGGAAGGCGCCGAACTCGTCGAGCACCGTCAGGAACGTCTCCAGCAGACCGTCGAGCGCGAAGAACGCGTCCGGCAGCGCGACCCGGCGCACCACCGAGCAGGACACGTCGCCCTCGTTCCACTGGTCGCCCGCCAGCTCGCCGGTCATCGAGGCGTAGCCGCGCAGGATGACCATCAGGCCGTTGACGCGCTCGCAGGAGCGGGTGTTCATCTTGTGCGGCATCGCCGAGGAGCCGACCTGGCCGGGCTTGAACCCCTCGGTGACCAGCTCGTGCCCGGCCATCAGCCGGATCGTCCGGGCCAGCGAGGAGGGGGCCGCCGCGAGCTGCACCAGCGCGGTGACGACCTCGTAGTCCAGCGACCGCGGGTAGACCTGGCCGACCGAGGTGAACGCCTGCGAGAAGCCCAGGTGACCGGCGATCCGGTCCTCCAGCTCGCTGAGCTTGGCGGCGTCGCCCCCGAGCAGGTCGAGCATGTCCTGGGCGGTGCCGACGGGGCCCTTGATACCGCGCAGCGGGTAGCGCCCGAGCAGCTCCTCGACCCGGCCGTAGGCGACGAGCAGCTCGTCGGCGGCGGTCGCGAACCGCTTGCCCAGGGTCGTGGCCTGCGCGGCCACGTTGTGGGAGCGCCCGGCCATGACCAGCTCGCCGTACTCGCCGGCCAGCTTGCCGAGGCGCGCCAGCACGGCCACCGTGCGGTCGCGGACGAGCTCCAGCGAGAGCCGGATCTGGAGCTGCTCGACGTTCTCCGTCAGGTCGCGGGACGTCATGCCCTTGTGGACCTGCTCATGCCCGGCGAGGTCGTTGAACTCCTCGATCCGGGCCTTCACGTCGTGCCGGGTGACCTTCTCGCGCTCGGCGATGGAGGCCAGGTCGACGGTGTCGAGGACACGCTCGTAGTCGGAGATCGCCGCGTCCGGCACCTCGATCCCGAGGTCCTTCTGAGCCCGCAGCACGGCGAGCCAGAGCTGACGCTCCAGCTTCACCTTGTGCTCGGGCGACCAGAGCGTGGCGAGCTCGGCGGAGGCGTAGCGTCCGGCGAGCACGTTGGGGATGCGGGGCTTGGCGGGAGCGGAAGTCACGTGTACGGATTCTACTGGCGATTCGTGCAGGCCAGCGCCACGGTCCCGTTCGGCGGAACCTACGAGACCGGCGTCACCCCGCCCCGCCCGCGGGCCCGCCCCGGCTCCGGCCACCGGCCTGGGCCCCGGGCCGGCTCGGGACGCGCGCGGGACGGGCTCGGGAGACGCCTACCCCTGGCCCTCGTACGGCAGCAGGTCGGGCCGCTTCGGCGGCAGGCCGTCCCCGGAGGACCGGCCGGTCAGGCGGCGGCCTATCCAGGGGAGCAGGTGCTGCCGGGCGAACCGCGCGTCCGCGACGCGGCGGGCGGCCCAGCCCGGAGGCAGCGTGGCCGGCATCGGCGTATGCCACTCGGTGTCCTCGGGGTCGTGCCCGAGGCCCTGCCAGACCGCCTCCGCGACCCGGCGGTGGCCCTCCGCCGTCAGGTGCAGCCGGTCGATGTCCCACATGCGCGGGTCCCCGAGGGACGGGGCGCCGTACAGGTCGACGAGGAGCGCGCCGTGCCGCTGCGCGAGCTCCTCGACGTGCGCGAACAGCTCCTCCATGCGCGGCCTGAAACGCTCCAGGACCGGCCCCTGCCTGCCCGGGCTGCGCATCAGCACCAGCTCCTTGCAGGCGGGGGTCAGGCGTTCCACGGCCTCCGTCAGCAGACCCTTCACGCGGCCCATGTCGCACTTGGGGCGCAGGGTGTCGTTGAGGCCGCCGACCAGGGTGATCACGTCGGCGCCCATCGCGGTGGCCACCGGCACCTGCTCGTCGACGATCTGCCCGATCAGCTTGCCGCGCACCGCCAGGTTGGCGTACCGGAAGCCGGGGGTGCGGGCGGCCATCCGCGCGGCGAGGAGGTCCGCCCAGCCCCGGTAGGAGCCGTCGGGCAGCAGGTCGGACATGCCCTCGGTGAAGGAGTCGCCGAGGGCGACCAGGCTGGTGTGTGTGGGATTCGTCTGCATGGCGCCATCGATGGTAGCCCGAGTCCCATACCCAGCGGTCGGTCACCTCCGACCTCTCCCGCCGCGCGGCGGCCGCTCGCCCTCCGGCCCCGGCGGGCTCACGCCCGCTGACCGAACAGCTCCCGCAGGACGTCCTCCATGGTCACCAGGCCGGACAGCCGGCCGTCGGATCCGAGCACGGCCGCCAGGTGCGTACGGGTGCCCCGCATCGCGGTGAGGACGTCGTCCAGCGGAGTCGCCTCCCGCACACGCGCGATGGGCCGCATGTCGGCCGGCCGGAACGCGGTGTCCCGCGGCGAGGCGTCCAGCGCGTCCTTCACGTGCAGGTAACCCACGATCCGGCGCCCCTCGTCCACCACGGGGAACCGCGAGAACCCGGACTCCGCCGCCAGCCGCTCCAGTTCCTCCGGAGTGACGCCGACGCGCGCGTAGACGACCCGCTCCAGCGGCAGGACGACATCCCGCACCGGCCGGCGGCCCAGCTCCAGGGCGTCGTGCAGCCGCTCCAGCGCCCGGTCGTCGATGAGGCCGGCCTCGCCCGCGTCCTTGACGATCTGGGCGAGCTGGGCGTCCGAGAAGGCCGCCGCGACCTCGTCCTTGGTCTCGATCCTCAGCAGCTTCAGCAGGCCGTTCGCGAACGCGTTGATCGCGAAGATCACCGGACGCAGCGCCCGGGCCAGCGTGACCAGCGGCGGGCCCAGCAGCAGCGCGCTGCGCACCGGCTCCGCGAGCGCGATGTTCTTCGGCACCATCTCGCCGAGCAGCATGTGCAGATAGGTCGCCACCGCCAGCGCGATCACGAAGGAGACCGCGTGTCCCGCGCCCTCGGGCACGCCCACCGCGTGGAAGACCGGTTCCAGGAGGTGCGCGATGGCGGGTTCGGCGACCACACCGAGGACCAGCGTGCACAGCGTGATGCCGAGCTGCGCGGCCGCCATCAGGGCGGACACGTGCTGGAGGCCCCACAGCACGCTCCGGGCGCGCCGCTCGCCCTGGGCGCCCTTCGCGCCGTCCTCGAGGTACTGCTCGATCTGGGAGCGGCGTACGGAGATCAGCGCGAACTCGGCGCCGACGAAGAACGCGTTGACGACGAGGGTCGCCAGTGCGATCAGCAACTGGACGGCGGTCACTTCCCGGCCTCCTGTTCGAAGTCCTCGGACGGGGCGAGCGGCGCGTGCAGCAGCACGCGCGCGGCCCGCCGGCCGGAGGCGTCCACCACGTCCATGCGCCAGCCCGCGACCTCCACCGAGTCGCCGACGGCCGGTATCCGGCCCAGCTCGGTGGCGAGCAGGCCGGCGAGCGTCTCGTACGGCCCCTCGGGCGTCTGCAGGCCCACGCGCGCGAGCTGGTCGGTGCGGGCGGCGCCGTCGGCCGAATAGAGCGTGCGGCCCTCGTCGTCCTTGCCCGCGGCCGCCAGGTCGGACGTCTCGTGCGGGTCGTGCTCGTCGCGGACCTCGCCGACGACCTCCTCGACGATGTCCTCCAGCGTCGCCACGCCCGCCGTGCCGCCGTACTCGTCGATGACCACCGCCATCGTCCGCTTGCCGGACAGCCGGTCCAGGAGCCGGTCGACGGTCAGCGACTCGGGCACGAGGAGCGGTTCCCGCATGATCTCCGAGACGGGCACGCGCAGCCGGCGCTCGGCCGGGATCGCCAGTACGTCCTTGATGTGCGCGGTGCCCACCACCGAGTCGAGGCTGCCGCGGTACACCGGGAACCGGGACAGACCCGTCGCCCGGGTCGCGTTCGCCACATCCTCGCAGGTGGCCGCCGCTTCGAGGGCGATGACCTGGACGCGCGGGGTCATCACGTTCTCCGCGGTGAGATCGGCCAGGTTCAGCGTGCGCACGAACAGCTCCGCGGTGTCCGCCTCCAGCGCGCCCTCCTTGGCGGAGTGCCGGGCCAGGGCCGCGAGCTCCTGCGGGCCGCGCGCGGCGGCCAGTTCCTCGGTGGGTTCGACGCCGAAGCGGCGCACGATGCGGTTCGCGGTGTTGTTGAGATGGGTGATGAAGGGCCGGAAGGCGGCGCTGAACCAGCGCTGCGCGTTGCCCACGCGCTTGGCGACGGCCAGCGGGGAGGAGATCGCCCAGTTCTTGGGCACGAGTTCGCCGACGACCATCAGGAACACCGTCGACAGGGCCGTGCCCAGCACCAGTGCGACGGAGCTCGACGTGCTGCTCGACAGGCCGAGCGATTCCAGCGGCCCGGCGATCAGCTGGGCGATCGACGGCTCGGCGAGCATGCCGACCACCAGGTTGGTGACGGTGATGCCGAGCTGGGCGCCGGAGAGCTGGAAGGTGAGGTTCCGTACGGCCTTGAGCGCTCCGGGAGCGCCGCGCTCCCCGCGCTCCACCGCCCGTTCCAGTTCGCTGCGCTCGACCGTGGTCAGCGAGAACTCCGCGGCGACGAAGGCGCCGCACGCGAGCGACAGCAGGATCGCCACCAGGAGGAGCAGGACTTCGGTCATCGGGTCACCTCCGTCCCATGATCGGACAGGGTGGCGAGGGGCGCGCGATGTCGCGTGGGGGTACGGGGAGGCTCGCCCATGGGCGGACGCTCACACCTTTCATGGAGTCGTCAGGGGACCGCACGGATCCTCCGCGCAGTCCCCCAATAGTAAAGGATCGGCAAAGGAGCCTTTTCGGGGCTCCGGTCAGTCGCTGAGCGGCTTCACCCAGCGCCGCCACTTCTCCTCCGGCGCGTACCCCGCCGCGCGCCAGGCATGATGAGCCGTTTCGTTGCGGGTGAGCACCATGGCGTCCCCGCGGCGCCCGCCCAGCCGCACGAACCGCTCCTCCGCGGCGGCCAGCAGCGCCGAGCCGATGCCCTGGCGGCGCCGCTCCGGGTGCACCGCCAGCCGGTACAGATGGCATCGCCATCCGTCGAACCCGGCGATCACCGTCCCGGCCAGTTCACCGCCCCGCTCGGCGAGGATCAGGGCCCCCGGATCGCGCGCGACGAGCCGCTCCACCCCGCTCCGGTCGTCGCTGATGCTCGTGCCCTCGGCGGAGGTCTTCCAGAAGGCCAGCACGGTGTCCAGGTCCTCGGGCCCGGCGGCCCGTATCCGCAGATCGGTCATGGAACCGATCCCACCACGCGGGAGAGCGGGCCGGCCGCGGATTTCCAGCATGCGGACGCCTGCCCGCCGCCGGGCCGCCGGGCCCGCCGGGAGCGGCGCGGCGATGCTGCCGCCGCGCCGCCGTCAGGAACTCGGGTGCCCGCCGCGGCCGCTCACTCGTGTGCGATGGCGGCCAGCACGTTCATCCGCGAGGCGCGCAGCGCGGGCAGCAGCGCCGCCACGACGCCGACGACCGCGGAGCCCACCACGACCGCGACGATCGTGCCCCACGGGACGGCGAGCGCCTTCATGCCCTGCAGCTCCAGCACCTGCTGGATGCACACGCCCCACACCAGACCGAGCGCCAGACCCAGCACCGCGCCGAACACCGCGATCACGACCGACTCCAGCCGGATCATCCGGCGCAACTGCCGCCGGCCCAGCCCGATGGCCCGCAGCAGCCCGATCTCCCGGGTCCGTTCCACCACCGACAGCGCCAGGGTGTTGACCACACCGAGCACCGCGATGACGATCGCGAGCCCGAGCAGCGCGTACACCAGGTAGAGCAGTACCGCGATCTGATCGTGCACCAGCTTCTTGTAGTCGGCCTGGTCGCGCGCCTGTACCTGCGGATACGCGTCGAGCGTCCGCTCCAGCCGGGGACGGAGTCGGTCGCCGCCGGTGCCGGAGGCCGCGTTCACGTACAGCGCGGAGTCCTGCCCGCCGGGCACGTACTTCTCGACGGTGGCGATCCCGAGGAACAGCCCGCCCTGCATGCCGAACCCGTCGCCGCCGTCCTGGTCGGTGAGCGCGGCGACCTTCAGCGACGTGGTCTGCTTCCCGGGGAACTCCACCGGCAGCACGCTGCCCAGCCGCACCCCGTGGTCCTTGGCGAAGTCGACGTCCATGCCGATGGCGCCGTCCGCCAGCGCGGCCGCCGTGTCGCCCTGCGCGTAGGTGACGTGCGCGACGTCGTCGACCCGGTCGTCGTAACCGGCGGCGGTCGTCTCCACGCGCTTGCCGTCGGGCAGCCGTACCGCGAGCGGCGCGAACCGCTGCCGTACGACGAGGCCGACGCCGTCGGTGCCGCGCACCGCGTCCGTGACCTCCTGCGAGAACGGCGTGAAGTTGGCGTTCTGGACGACGAAGTCGGCGCCCAGCGTCTTGTCGATCTGCTGGTCGAAGGACTTGGACATCGAGGCGCTCGCCACCGACATCCCGCCCACCAGGGCGAGGCCCACCATCAACGCGGCCGCCGTGGCGCCGGTGCGGCGCGGGTTGCGCAGGGCGTTGCGCTGGCTCATCCGGCCGACCGAGCCGAACAGCGCGGGGAAGGCGCCGCCGAGGACGCGGATCACCGGACGCACCAGCAGCGGCCCCGCGATGACCGTGGCGACGAGCGTGAGCACGACGCCCAGACCCAGCAGGGAGGCGGCGGACGCCGTCTCCGAGGAGGTCACACAGCCGGCGAGCGCCGCCACGCCCAGCGCGCCGACGACCGCGCCCACCACCGCGCGCACCTTCAGCGGCCGCCCCACACCGGCGATGTCCGCGTCCGCGAGGGCCGCCATCGGCGACACGGTCGCGGCGCGCCGGGCCGGCAGGTACGCCGCCACAAAGGTGACGCCGACGCCGACGACGTACGCCGCCACCGGGGTCGCCCAGCCGACGACCATCTCCGTGGCCTTCAGGTTCATGCCGAACGCGCTCATGAGCTTGATCAGCCCGGCCGCCAGACCGACGCCCGCCGCGAGGCCGAGCGTGGAGCCCACGACACCGAGCAGCACCGCCTCGGTGAGCACCGAGCGGCGCACCTGACGCCGGTCGGCCCCGAGGGCGCGCAGCAGCCCCAGCTCGCGGGTGCGCTGGGCGATCAGCATCGAGAACGTGTTGACGATCAGGAACACCCCGACCAGGACGGCGATCCCGGCGAAGCCGAGCATCACGTACTTGACCACGTCGAGGAACCCGCCCAGCGCCTCCGCCGACGACTCGGCCTGCTCGTCCGCGGTCTTCACGTCGTACCCGGCGCCGATCGCGGCGGTGACGCGCCGCGCGAGGGCCGCGTCGCTCTCCCCCCGCGCCGCGTCGACGGAGATGCTCGTGGCCTTGTCCGGCGATCCGAGGAGCTGGGCGCCGGCGGTCACGGGGTCGAGGTAGACGAGGGCCGCGCCCGGGTTGGTGGTGGTGAAGGTGGCGATGCCGACGACCTTCACCTTGAACGAGCCCGGCTGGGCCATCACGGTGAGGGTGTCACCGATCTCCACGTGCTTCTTGTCGGCGGTGTCGGCGTCGAGCATGGCCTCGGCCGCGCCCCGCGGTGCGCGGCCGGACGTCAGCTTCACCGGGCTGCGGTCGGTGACGTACCAGTCGGTGGCGATGGTGGGCGCGCCCGTGGTCGGCCCGACGGACTCGTTCTCGCCGTCCACGACCGTGATGTTCTCCACGCTCACGTCCGCGTGGGTCGACGCGACGCCGTCGAGGCGGGCCACCTCCGCGGCGAGGGAGGCGGGCACGGTCTGCACCGCGCCGGTCGGCACGGAGGCGTCCAGGTCGTCGGCGGGCTCGACCGTCACGTCCGCGGACGTGGACGCGAAGAGCCGGTCGAAGGTGCGCGAGACCGTGTCGGAGAAGATCAGGCTTCCCGCGACGAACGCCACCGACAGGACGACGGCGAGCGCGGACAGCAGCAGCCGCCCCTTGTGCGCGAGGAAACTCCTGAGCGTGGCTTTCAGCACCGGATCACTTCTCCTCGGCGACGTCGGCGCCGTGGGCGGCGGCGTCGGCGGCCGAGATGCCGACGGCGGCGCCGGTCTCGCCGTCGGACTGGGCGCGGATCACGTCGAAACGCTTCATGCGTTCCAGCACCGCCTCCGCCGTGGGCCGCTCCATCTCGTCCACGATCCGCCCGTCCGCGAGGAAGAGCACCAGGTCGGAGTGGGTGGCGGCGCCCGGGTCGTGGGTGACCATGACGACGGTCTGCCCCAGCTGGTCGACGGCCTCCCGCAGGAACGCGAGGACCTCCAGCCCGGCGCGCGAGTCCAGGTTGCCGGTCGGCTCGTCGGCGAAGATCAGCTCCGGGCGGGAGGCGAGCGCCCGGGCGCAGGCCACACGCTGCTGCTGGCCGCCGGACAGCTGGGCCGGCCGGTGCTTCAGCCGGTCCCGCAGGCCGAGCGTGTCGATCACCTGGTCCAGCCACTTCTGGTCGGGCTTCTGCCCCGCGATGTCCATGGGCAGGGTGATGTTCTCGGCCGCGTTCAGCGTCGGGATCAGATTGAACGACTGGAACATGAACCCGATCCGGTCCCGTCGCAGCCGGGTCAGCTCCCGGTCCTTCAGCCCGGTGATCTCGGTGTCGCCGATCCACACCTGGCCGGCCGACACCGTGTCGAGACCCGCGAGGCAGTGCATCAGGGTCGACTTGCCGGAGCCGGACGGTCCCATGACGGCGGTGAAGCGGCCGCGCGCGATGTCCACGTCGACCGAGTCGAGGGCGAGCACCGTGGTCTCGCCCGAGCCGTACGCCTTGGTCAGACCGCGGGCGCGGGCCGCGATCCCGCCGGCCGAAGCCAGGCCGGGGGCGTGCTCCGCAGCAGGTGTGGACAAGGCTGCCTCCTCGCTCGTTCGGACATGCCGACCAGTGGGCCGGGTTTCTGCCCGCCCGAGCGTAGTGTGACCCGGCGCACACCCGGTATCCCTTTTCACCTCCGGGCCGCCCTTGCCGTTGCTAGCACCACGGCGCTAGCGTCGAAGCATGGCGAAGACCCAGCTGAACGTACGCGTCGACGAGGGCACGGCCCGCGCCGCCCGCGAGCGCGCCACGGCCCGCGGCATGAGCGTCAACCGCTACATAGAAGAGCTGGTCAGACAGGACGCCGGCGAAGTCGGCCACACGTTCGTCGAGGCCGCGAGCGACTTCATGAAGCAGTACGGGGCCGTGTTCGCGGAGGAGTTCGGCGCCGACCGCGAGGGCGGCACGCGCGAAGGTCGCCGCTGATCCCTTGAGCGACCTCCGTATCGATCTCGCCTGGCTCCTCATGCTCGCCGAACAGAAGACCCCGGGGGACCCCCAGGTCACCGACTGGGGGGCGCTCGTGGCCGCCGTGGCGCGCCATCAGGCCGAGATATTCGACGTCCCCGTCTACGACGACGCGCCGGCCCGCGCAGCCGCGCTGCTCCAGCTCCTCCTCCACGTCCCGGCGCTGGAGCGTTCCAACGCCCTGTTCGCCTGCGCCGTCGCGTACGGCTATCTCGTCGCCAGCGGCCTGAAGGTCGCCACCTCGCCCGAACAGGTCCGCGACCTGGCCCGCCTGGCCAAGACCGGGGAGGCGTCGGTGTCCGACATCGCGCGGGAGCTGCGCGCGTGGAGCCTATGAGGGGCGACGGGCGCTGCCGAGGACGCAGTACGAGGAGGGGAGCCGCGGGCCTTTCTCCGGCACGCACAGCCGGCGATGGGGCCCCGGCTCGAACCCGGCCTCGCGCAGGGCGCCGAGCGTGTCCCGGGTGAGGTGACAGCCGCCGGCCAGGGCCGGCCACACCGTGCGGTCCAGCGCGCGCTGGGTGAACCGCATCACCGGACCGCCGCCGGGACCGTGCTCGAGGAACCTCAGTTCGCCGCCGGGCCGCAGCACCCGCGACAGCTCCCCGAGCGCGCGGGGGACGTCCCGGACACTGCACAGCACCAGCGAGAGCACCGCACCGTCGAAGGCCTCGCTCTTCACCGGCAGCGCCTCCGCCACGGCCGGTACGACGTCCACCGGCACCTCGGCGTGCCGGGCGGCCTCCAGGGCCAGCGTGCGCAGATGGCGCTCCGGCTCGATCGCGACGACCTCCGAGACGGCGGCCGGGTAGTGCGCGAAGTTCAGTCCGTTCCCCGCGCCGACCTCGATGATCCGGCCGGACAGCCCCGTGAGCAGCTGATCGCGCAGCGGGGCCAGACCGCCGCGGGTCTCGGCCGCCGTGCCGAGCCGGGCGTAGCAGCGGGCGAACAGCGGATGGTGGACGAGATCACCGGGCATCTTGCCGGAGCCGGTGGACCGTAGGGGCATGGCGACCTCCCGGGCAGGACGGGCCTACCGGGATTCTCCCCCGTGCGGGCCCGCCGCACCCACGCTGTCGCGGTCGCGTCGTTCACCGGGCGGTGCGCTCGCCGGGCGGTCGGCCCGGCGAGCGGTGGGCTCACCGCCCGGGCCGGGTCACTGGACGAAGTCGCGCACCTGCTCGTACACGCCGGAGTCGTTGTTGATGTCGGTGTGCGAGATGCATCCGACGCCGACGTTGGTGGCCCCGCTCAGCAGCGCCGAGGAGTCCGGGTCGATGGCCGAGTCGCAGTTCGACCAGTAGGTCGCGTAGGTCACGCTGCCCGGGGTCTCGTCACCGGAGTTGAGCGAGGTGAGGAACGAACTGCCGGTGACCATCTCGGCGCAGGAGGTGTAGATCCAGCTGCACCACGAGGCGACCGACGTCCCGTGGTTGACACCGGCGACGGAGACGAAGTCGTCCACGTACGCCGTGCCGCCGAGGTTCTTGAGGTAGTAGCGGGAACTCAGCGCGCCCATGGAGTGGACGACCACGTCGACCTTGGACGCGCCGGTTCTGGCCAGCACGCTCTTGATCTCGGTGTTGAGCTGGGAGGCGGTCGTGACGTTCGACTGGGACCAGCTGTAGGTCCAGGCGTCGAGCTCGGCGGCCGTGTAGCCGTCGGCCTTGAAGGCCGCGACCCATTCGTCCCAGCTGCTGGAGGAACTGCTGAGACCGTGCACGAAGACGATCGGATGGTGGGACGCGGCGTGGGCGGTGGGGGCGGAGAACGAGAGTGACAGAAGGAGCGAAGAGACCACGGCCGAGAAAGCCGCGGCGATGCGACGCTTGTGGCGCTGCATGATGCCTCCTGAAACGTGTGGGGTTGCCAGGAGTGTCGGGCGGGTCTACGCGCGCCGCATCGGTGAAATCGCCAGTCTTTACGGTTCAAGTAACCCGCCAGTAACGTCACTTGTGTGGTGACACGAGTGAACCCCCCTTCGCTGGACCGCACTTCGCCGTCGGCGCTCCCGGGCACGGGCCCGGGCCCGCGGCCGGTCCCGGCGCTGTCCGAGGGCGTCCGCGTGCGCGTGCTGCGCCTCGTGCACGGCGACCCGCGCGCCGCCGCCGAACTCGTCGCGCGGCTCACCGAACGGCAGGCGGCCGGCCTCGACCCGCTGCCGGCCGAACCGTCCGACCTCGCCCCCGAGACGCTGCGCGCCCACCGCCGTGAGGTCCGCGCGCTGCCCGACGGGACCCGGCTGGTGCTCCTGCTGGCCGCCGCCGACCAGTACCCGGTGGCCACCCACGCCTTCCTGCGCGCCGTCGCCGCCGCCCGGCTCGACACCCGGCCGCTGGAGGCGGCCGTGGCGGCCGGGATCGCCTACGCCACGGCCGGCGGGGTCGGCTTCCGCGACGCCTGGACCCGGATCGCCGCGTACGAGACGGCCGCCCCCGCCGACCGGCGCGACGCCCACCGGCTGCTCGCCCGCGTCCTGCACGGCACGGCCGAGACGCCCCGGCGGTCCTGGCACCGGGGCGCGGGCGCGCTCGGGCCCAGCGCGCGGCTCGCCGCCGAACTCACGGCGGCGGCCGCCCAGGCGCGCGCCGCCGCCGACCCGGCGCTCTCGGGGGCCCTCGCCGAACGGGCGGCCGGGCTCTGCACGGACCCGGGGGAACGGTCCCGGCTGCTCGCCCACGCGGCGACCGACGCCTGGCTCCGCGGTGACGGCGACCGGGCCCGGGGCCTGGCCGCCCGCACCGACGCCGACGCCCTCACCGGCCTCCTCGCCCTGCGGACCGGGCACGCGGGGGAGGCGTTCGACGCGCTGCTGGCCGGGGCGGCGCGGTCCGCCGCGGCACGGCCCGCCCCCGGTGACCGGCCCGCCCCCGGTGACCGGCCCGCCCTCGGTGATCGGCCCACTCCCGGTGACCGGCCCACTCCCGGGAACCGGCCCGCCCCCGGTGATCGGCCGGCCCCCGGGAACCGGCCACCGGGCCGGGGCGGCGCCACCGTCTCCCCCGTGCGGCCCGCACCCGTCGACCCGTCACCGGGTCGTGACGGCGCCACCGCCTCCTCCGGCGCCGTCCCCGTCCCCTCGCGGAAGCCCGGCGGGGCGGCGGGCCCAGCCCCTGCCCCGGTCCCGGCCCCCACCACCCCGGCCCCCACCCCTGTCCCTCCCGTCGCCCACTTCCTGGCCCGGGCCGCCGAAGCGGCCGTATACACCGGCGATCTGCGTCGATG
This sequence comes from Streptomyces sp. 3330, assembly GCF_031456635.1. Classification (NCBI taxonomy): domain Bacteria; kingdom Bacillati; phylum Actinomycetota; class Actinomycetes; order Kitasatosporales; family Streptomycetaceae; genus Streptomyces; species Streptomyces sp. 3330. Next base: position 24,188 of record NZ_JAVDVA010000023.1, on the reverse strand, counting down.
CCGTGAAGCGGCCCTCGTAGCACGGCAGTCGGGCATCGAACCGCCGGGTGTGCTGGGCGGGATCGCGGCCGCCGTCGACGGACGGTACGAGGACGCGCGCGACCTGCTGGAGGCCACCGCCGGCCGGTGCGGTCCGGGCGGCGACCCCACCCTCCTGCTGCACGCGGGGATCGCCGCCCTGATGCTCGGCGACCACACCCGAGCCGCCACCGCCACGGTCCGGTCGGCCGCCGCGGCCCGCGCCCGGGGGGTCACCTCCGCCGTCCCCCAGGCCATGGAGTTCCGCGCCTACGCCGACTTCTGGACCGGCCGCCCACGCGCCGCCGAGGCCGCCGCGCTGGACGCTCTGCGGCAGGCGTACGCCACCGGGCAGGACAACGGCGCCTGCCATCTCCAGGCCGCGCTGGCGATGTTCGCCGCGCTCACCGGCGACGAGGACCTGTGCCGCGAGCGGGCCGCGGCCGCGCGCTCCCACGCCCTCGCCCACGCCCTGGGCCTGCCCGCCGCCCTGGCGCAGTGGGCGCTCGCCTTCCTCGATCTCGGCTCGGGCCGTTTCGACGCCGCCGCGGCCCGGCTGCGCGCGCTCGCCGCCTCGGGCCCCGGCCACGGCCACCGGGCCATCCGCCACCTGGCCACCCCGCACTACGTCGAGGCCGCCGTCCGCACCGGCGAGACCCGCGCGGCGCGCGCCGCGCACGCCGACTACGACCGCTGGGCCCGTGCCGTCGGCAGCCCCGACGATCTGGCCCTCAGCGCCCGCTGCCGGGCCCTGCTCACGCCGGGCCCCGACGCGGTCGAGCACTACCGCACGGCCCTCCGGCTGCACGCCGAGGGTACCCGCGTCGTCGAACGGGCCCGTACCGAACTGCTGTTCGGCAGCGCGCTGCGCAGACTGCGCCGCCGTACCGAGGCCCGCGACCGGCTGCACAGCGCCATGGCGTCGTTCGAGTCCTTCGACGCCCCGCACTGCGCCGAGAGCGCCCGCGCCGAACTGCGCGCGCTCGGCGCCCCCGCGGCTCCCGCCCGCGGCGACCGGAGCCCGACCGCCCAGCTGACCGCCCAGCAGCTCCTGGTCGCCCGGATGGCGGCCGAGGGCGCCACGAACCGGGAGATCGCCGGCCGGCTCGCCCTCAGCCCCCGCACCATCGACCACCACCTGCGAGGCGTCTTCAGCCGCCTCGGCATCCGCTCCCGCATCGAGCTCGTGCGGCTGCTCGCGGACCCGACCTAGGGGCTAGGACCCCGAACCGGTCCGCTCCCGGAAGGCCTCCGCCTCCCAGGTCCCGTCCAGCCGCGGCGCCAGCCAACCGGGCGCCACGGCGCGGAAGTCGGCCGGTGCGAGGGCGCCCGCCCCCGAGGGCAGTGCGCCCAGCAGCGGGGCCCCGGCCACCTCGGGCAGGTCCGCGACGTTGCAACGGGACGCCAGGTCGGGGGAGTCGGGCCAGCTGCCGATCACGACCCCGAGCAACTCCACGCCCCGGCCGCGCAGTTCACGAGCCGACAACTCCGTCGTGTTCAGCGTGCCGAGGCCCGCCGAGGCCACGATCAGCACCGGCGCCCGCAGCAGCTGCGCCACGTCGGCGAGGGTCCCGCCCGCCTCGTCGAACCGTACGAGCAGTCCGCCCGCGCCCTCGATCAGCACGAGGTCGTGCCCGGCGGCCAGCTTCTGCGCCGCGTCCGCCACGTCCTGCGGCCGCACCGCCGCCAGGCCCGCCCGGCGCGCCGCCGTCGCCGGAGCCAACGGCTCGGGATAGCGGGCCACTTCGGCCGTGGTCACCGCGCCCGCGAGCCGGGCCACCTCGTCGGCGTCCCCGCGCTCGTCCGCGCTCACGCCGGTCTGCGCGGCCTTGAGGACGGCCACCGACCGCCCCGCCGCGAGCGCCGACGCGGCGACCGCGGCCGTCGTGACGGTCTTGCCGACCTCCGTGCCCGTCCCCGTGATCACCAGGATCGGCATGTTCATCCCTCCCGCGCCGCGGCGCACACCGCGCGCGCGATCCGTGCCACGTCCGCGTCACCGGTGACGTACGGCGGCATCGTGTAGATCAGGTCGCGGAACGGCCGCAGCCAGACGCCCTCGCGCACGGCGGCCCGGGTGGCGGCCGCCATGGCCGCGTCGTCGAGCGGGTGGTCCAGCTGGACGACGCCGATCGCGCCGAGCACCCGGACGTCCCGCACCCCCGGGATCTCCGTCGCCGCGGCGAGGCCGTCCCGCAGCCCCGCCTCGATCCGCTTGACCTCGGCGAGCCAGTCCTGTCCGAGCAGCAGTTCGATCGAGGCGCATGCGACGGCCGCGGCGAGCGGGTTGCCCATGAACGTCGGACCGTGGGCCAGGACCGGCACCTCGCCCCGCGAGATCCCGTCGGCCACCCGGGACGTGCACAGCGTGGCCGCCATCGTCATGTAGCCGCCGGTCAACGCCTTGCCGACGCACATGACGTCCGGAGTCACCGCGGCGTGCCCGGCCGCGAACAGCGCGCCCGTGCGCCCGAACCCGGTCGCGATCTCGTCGAACACCAGCAGCACGTCGTGCGCGTCGCACGCCTCGCGCAGCACCCGCAGATACCCGGGGGAGTGGAACCGCATCCCGCCCGCGCCCTGCACCACCGGCTCCACGATGACCGCGGCCAGTTCGTCGGCGTGCCGCTCGATCGTCTCGCGCAGCAGGTCGGCGTACGCCTCCTCGAACTCCGCCGGCGGCGGGCCCACGAAGACCTGCCGGGGCAGCACCCCGGTCCACAGGTCGTGCATGCCGCCCTCGGGATCGCACACGGACATGGGCTGCCAGGTGTCGCCGTGGTAGCCGCCGCGCCAGGTCAGCAGGCGTCGCTTGGCCGGGCGGCCCAGCGAACGCCAGTACTGGAGGCACATCTTCACCGAGACCTCGACCGACACCGAACCGGAGTCGGCGAGGAAGACGTGCTCCAGACCCTCGGGCGACATGTCGACAAGGTGCTTCGCCAGACGCACGGCGGGCTCGTGGGTGAGCCCGCCGAACATCACATGGCTCATCCGGCCCAGCTGCTCGCGCACGGCCTCGTTCAGCACCGGGTGGTTGTAGCCGTGGATCGCCGACCACCAGGACGCCATGCCGTCGACCAGGTCGCCGGAACCGTCCGCGGGCCGCAGCCGCACCCCGCTCGCCGACTCCACGACGAGCGGTTCGGCCCGGCCGGGCATCGGACCGTACGGATGCCACACGTGCCGCCGGTCGAGCTCCAGCAGCTCGGGCACCCCGAGCGGGGGCCGCTCAGGCATTGGGCGCGAGATCGGTACCGGCGCCCCGCCGCCGTACGGCGACCAGGTCCGTACGGGCCTCGCCGACCGCCGCGGCCGGTGCCGGGGCCGACGCCGGTGCGGAGCCGCACACCCCGCCCCCCGCGTGCGAGCCGCACCCGGAGTCCTCGTGGGAGCCGCACCCGCCGCCCTCGTGGGACCCGCAGCCCCCGGCGGCCGTCGCCCGGTGCTCCGGCAGGGTGACCTGCTCCGCGCCCTCCACCTCGAATCCGGCGTCCGCGATCATCTCCAGGTCGGCCTTGCCGGCCTGGCCCTCGGTCGTGAGGTAGTCGCCCAGGAAGATCGAGTTGGCCAGGTGCAGGGCGAGCGGCTGCATCGTCCGCAGATGGACCTCGCGGCCGCCCGCGATGCGCACCTCGACGTCCGGACAGACGAACCGCACCATCGCCAGGATGCGCAGACAGCGCTGCGGGGTGAGGTTCCACTCCTTGGCGAGCGGGGTGCCCTCGACCGGGATGAGGAAGTTCACCGGAACGGAGTCCGGGTCCAGCTCGCGCAGCGAGAAGACCACGTCGACCAGGTCCTCGTCGGACTCGCCCATGCCGGCGATCAGGCCCGAGCAGGCCGACAGGCCCGCCGCGTGCGCCTTCTGCACCGTGTCCACCCGGTCGGCGTACGTGTGGGTGGTCGTGATCTCCCCGTACGTGCCCTCGGAGGTGTTGAGGTTGTGGTTGTAGGCGTCGGCGCCCGCCTCGCGCAGCCGTTCGGCCTGGCCGTCGGAGAGCAGGCCCAGACACGCGCAGACCTCGACGCCCTCGTTCTGGTCCTTGATCGCCTTGATGGTGCCGGCCACCCGGTCGACGTCACGGTCCGTCGGACCGCGCCCGGACGCCACCAGACAGACCCGCTTGGCCCCGCTCGCCAGCCCGGCCGCCGCGGCCTGCGAGGCCTCCTCCGGCTTGAGCCAGGTGTACTTCAGGATCCCGGCCGTGGAGCCGAGCCGCTGGGAGCAGTAGGAGCAGTCCTCGGGGCACAGCCCCGACTTGAGGTTGACGAGGTAGTTGAGTTTCACCCGTCGCCCGAACCACTTCCGGCGCACCCGGCCGGCCGCGGCCACCACGTCCAGCACGTCGTCGTCGGAGGTGGCCAGCACGGCCAGCGCTTCCTCGCGGGTCGGCAGCTCGCGCCGAAGCCCCTTGTCCACCAGCGTGTTCAGCAGGTCCATGAGAGCCGATCCTGTCCTACGCACCCGCTCCGGGCCAAGGTAGGGATCACACAACACACCGGGTTCGACGTGTGGGTATTGCCACACCGTGGGTGGGCGGCCGGACCGCTAGTGTCTGTCCGCTACCTACAAAAGCCCGGAGGACCCATGGCGTTCGGCTGGATCGACGAGCAGGCGCGGCTGCGGCGCCGGGCCGGACTCGTACGGACGCTGCGGGCCCGTCCGGCCGACTCGCCGCTCCTCGACCTGGCGAGCAACGACTACCTGGGCCTCGCCCGGCACCCCGAGGTCACCGAGGGCGCCGCGGCGGCCGCCCGGACCTGGGGCGGCGGCGCCACCGGTTCCCGGCTCGTCACGGGCACCACGGAGCTGCACGGCGAGCTGGAGCGGGAGCTCGCCGAGCACTGCGGCTTCGAGGCGGCCCTCGTGTTCTCCTCCGGGTACGCGGCCAACCTGGCCGCGGTCACCGCGCTGGCCCCGCACGGGTCGCTCATCGTCTCCGACGCGGGCAACCACGCCTCGCTCATCGACGGCTGCCGGCTGGCCCGCGGCACCACCCAGGTCGTCGCGCACGCCGACCCGGACGCGGTGCGCAAGGCGCTCGGCACGCACGACGGCCCCGCCGTGGCCGTCTCCGACACGGTCTTCTCGGTCGACGGCGACGCCGCCCCGCTGGCCGCCCTGGCGGACGCCTGCCGGGCGTACGGCGCCGGACTGGTCGTCGACGACGCCCACGGGCTCGGTGTGCTCGGGGACGGCGGGCAGGGCGCTCCGTACGCGGCGGGTCTGGCGGGCGCCGACGACGTCGTCGTCACGGTCACGCTGTCCAAGTCGCTGGGCAGCCAGGGCGGCGCCGTGCTGGGTCCCGCGCGGGTGATCGAGCATCTGGTGAACGCGGCCCGGACGTTCATCTTCGACACGGGCCTCGCCCCGGCGGCGGCGGGGGCGGCGCTGGCCGCCCTCGGGCTGCTGCGCAGGGAGCCCCAGCGCGCGGCACGCGCGCGTGAGGTGGCGGGCGAGCTGCACGCGCGGCTGACGGCCGCGGGCCTGGCGGCGGTGCGTCCGGACGCCGCGGTCGTCTCCGTGCGTGCCCCGTCCCCGGAGGGGGCCCTGCGCTGGGCGGCGGACTGCCGGTCGGCAGGCCTGGCCGTGGGCTGCTTCCGTCCTCCCTCCGTGCCCGACGGCATCTCACGTCTCAGGCTCACCGCGCGCGCGGACCTCTCCGGGGCCGAGCTGGAACGCGCTGTACAGGTGATCGGCGAAACACGACCATGAGTCGGCGTGACACGGCCGTGGACCGCTCTGACGGTTGCGGTGCGGTCAGGGGACCCGTGAGAAGACGGCCGTGAAGCCCGACCAGCTCTCGGGGGAGAAGAGCAGGGCGGGGCCGGCCGGGTCCTTGGAGTCGCGGACGGCGAGCAGACCGGCCCAGGGGCCGGAGGCCGGCCGGGCGGTCTCCACACAGTTGTTCGCTCCCGTGCTGTAGCTGCTGCGCAGCCAGCGCACATCCGGAAGTCGGTCGGGATCGGTACTGGAAGGTACGTTCCGCGGTGATGCGGACATGGTGCCTCCTTACGCGCCGTCGGCTATCGCGGCGATGTAATCCGATGAGTCCCCGGGCGAAAGGGCGTGCGCCCGAAGGGCGTTGAAGGCCTCGGTGTAGGCCTGGAGGTCTTCTTTCCGTTCGAGATAGAGGCTACTCGTCAAGTGGTCTAGAACGACAACATCCAGATCAGAAGTGCGCGAAAATGAGAAGATAACGAAAGGGCCAGTTACCCCGATATGCGCTCCGGCGGCGAACGGCAACACCTGAAGCCGGACTTGGGGCAATCGGGCGGCCTCGACGAGCCGGCCGAGCTGCCGTGCCATCACCTCGGGACCGCCCACCACCCGCCGCAGCACCGCCTCGTCCAGTACCGCGCACAGTTCCAGCGGCGGCTGCGCGCGCAGCACGTCCTGGCGGGCCAGCCGCACCTCCACGAGGGTGTCGAGCTGGTCCTCGTCGCCCCCTTCCACGGATGCCCTGGTCACCGCGCGCGCGTACTCGGGCGTCTGCAGCAGTCCCGGCACCACCGTCGTCTCCAGGGTGCGCATGGCGCTCGCCTGCGACTCCAGGCTGATGAAGTCCCGGTAGGTGGGCGGCAGCACCCCGCGGTAGGCGTGCCACCAGTGGTCCCGGCCGCCGCTGCCGCCCGCGCCCGCCAATGCCAGCATCAGCTCCCGCAGTTGCGGATCCTCGACGGCGTAGGCGTCGAGGAGTAACCGCACATCGGCCGGTTTCGATCCACTGATGCCGGTCTCGATGCGGCTCACCTTGGACTGGTGCCAGCCCACGAGCCGGGCCGCCTCACCACTGGTGAGCCCCGCCTGGGCGCGCAGATTGCGCAGTTCGGCGCCCAGCTTTCGGCGGCGTACCGCGGGACCGTGCTGCATGGGCTCCTCCTTACTCCTATCGGGCCGACCAAATACGCTCTGCCGTCGCAGAGTTCACCGCATTGGGCGACAGATATATGCATATCTCGGTGGATCCGACCCGTGACCGGCCCGGTAATGGCAGTCTGGCGAAGAAGCACCAGTCCGGGACCGTACTCGAACCATCCGCGCCGTGTCGGGCTCCCGGTCCCGTGGGAAAGGGTCGACGTCGCCATGGCAGATCACCTGGAAGCATCCGTCACTCTGCCGAGCGATCCCGCCTCGGTCTCCGCGGCCCGGGTCTTCGTGGCCGGCGCCCTCGGGGAATGGGGCCTTCCGGCGGACGCGGAGATGGCCGACGCCGTCCGGCTGATCGTCTCGGAACTCGCCACCAACGCCGTGCAGCACACCTTCGGGCAGTCACCCACCTTCACGGTGGACCTGGTCCTCGACCGTGACGAACACCTGCGCGTCGGGGTCACCGACAGCCACCCGCGCTTCCCCAAACGACTGCCGGCCGCCGTCCAGCAGGACAACGGCCGAGGCATGGTGATCATTCGCTGGCTCACCGCGGAGCGCGGCGGCAGGCTGAGAGTGCGGCCCACCCGGGAGGGCGGCAAGACGGTCACCGTCGAGCTCCCGTGGGCCGTCCCGGTGGCGGAGCCGGTGGCCGGCGCCCTGACGGCCTCGGCGGAGGGTGAGCTCCCGGGGCGGTGAAGGCGCGTCAGGACGCCCCCACCGCCCCGGGAAGAACCGCCCGTGACCCTGGTGGGCCCTAGCGGACCCGCCCGTACCAGACGCTCTTGGTCCAGATCTTCTGAAGCTTCACCACGTCGCCGGTCTTCGGCGAGTGCCAGATCTTGCCCTTACCCGCGTAGATCCCGACGTGGTACACGTTCGAGCCCGAGTGGAAGAACACCAGGTCGCCTGCCTTGCGGCTCGACGCCTTGATGTGCTTCGTCTTGTTGTACTGCTGGGACGCCGTCCGGGGCAGGCTCTTGCCCGCCTTCTTGAACGAGTACAGCGTGAGCCCCGAGCAGTCGAACCTCTTCGGTCCGGTGGCCCCGTACTTGTAGGGAGCACCCTTCTTGGAGGCCGCGATCTGGAGCGCCTTCGTCGCCGGTGTGGCGGCCGCGGCGTCGGGGGCGAGCCCCGGGACCACGACCGAGCCGCCCACGGCGGCGATGGCGAAAGCCGAGGCCGTACCGGCCCGGGCCATGAGCGACGGGACACGATTGAGCGCAGTCATGCGCAACCCTTCGTCAGCCGCCTGTGAAGGATGACCTGTCGGATTCGGGCTGGCGAAGTTGCCCGGCCGCTGCTGCGGCTTCACCCCAAGGGCTGCTCGGCCCGGTCATGGCGTGACCGTTCCGGCGACCCGTCGTGCTTGGGTCCTCCACTCCTGCCGATGCACTCCTGTCGACCGGTCATCCGGGCGGCGGCAGGACTCGGCGTCCGCCCGGACCGCCCCGCCGCTTGTGGCGGGGGCTTGTCGTCAGTCAGGGATCTTGGCTCACCGATGTCCGAAAATCCCAACGGAACCGGGGATTTGTGGGGTTACTCACCACTCACCCGTTCGGGTGGACACCCTGATGGGCGATCAGGTGTCAAGGCGCTCCAGGGCCTCCCACCAGCGGCGGAGCTCGCTATTCCGCCCGAAGAGCGCCCATTTGCGCAACCGCGGAGGGGTCGGGGGAACCGTAGACGCTCCGCTGAACGGGGGTACCTCTTCTGGGCCGTTTCAACTCCGGTCCGGTCGTCACGTCCTGGGCGCGAGCGGGCCGGACCGGAGGTGGATCCGGCGGGTCAACTGTCGGAGAGCGGGGGCAGCGTGACCCGCGCGGTGCGGCGCTCCCCGTCCAGGACGCGCAGCGCCCGCGCGAGCGTCGGCGCGTGCAGTTCGCTCTCGCCCCGCTGGTGCATCCGCGCCAGGGCGTCGCGCAGCGCGGCCGCCTTGGTCACCAGCGCCTGGGCGGCGCGCAGTCCGCGGTAGGTGTCGCCCTGGTGGGCGGGGTTGATCCGGCCGAGCATGTCGACTACGTCGAGGTAACCGTCGATCAGCTCGGCCTCCGCGCGGGTGAGCGCGGGCAACGGCGGCAGTTCGGGCACCATCGGCGGCTCACCGCCCGCCGGGTGTGCCGGCCGAGGCCCTGCGGGGCGGGACGATCCCGTCCACCAGGCCGTACTCCACGGCCTCCTGGGCGGGGAGGAACCTGTCCCGCTCGATGTCCGCGGTCACCTGCTCCGGCGGCCGCCCGGTGTGCCGTACGAGCATCTCCTCCAGGCTCGCGCGGGTCCGCGCCAGCTCCTCGGCCCGGATCGCCAGGTCGCTCGCCCGCCCCTCGGCCTGCCCGGGCAGGGACGGCCGGCGGATCGTCATCCGCGCGCCCTGCAGCGCGTACCGCTTGCCCGGCGTGCCGGCCGCCGGCAGCACCGCCGCGGACGCGTCCGCGCGGCCCAGGCAGGTGGTCTCCACGTCGCAGGTGACGTACCGGAGCGTGTCGTAGAGAGCCGTCATCGCGCTGAAGGAGCCGCCGGGGGAGTTGATGTACAGCGCGATGTCCCGGTCCGGATCCGTGTGCGCGAGGTACATGAACCGGGCCGTCACGTCGTTCGCCGAGACGTCGTCGATCCGCGTCCCCAGGAAGACGATCCGCTCCTCCAGCAGCTTCGCGTACGGATCCGTGGTCCGGTGCCCGAAGCCCGTGCGCTCGGTGAACCCGGGCAGGACATGGCGGGCGGACGGTCGGTTCATCGGAGCCCCTCCCTCTGCGGCCTCACAGGAACTGTAAAAAATGTACAGGATGTACGTTACGTTAGAATGGGGTCATGGCCTACGAGATTCCGGTGACGCAAGCCAGGGCTGAACTCGCCGACCTGATCAACCGCGTGGTGTACGGCGGTGAACGTGTCGTCGTGACCCGCCACGGCAAGCCTCTCGTCGCCCTCGTCTCCGCCGTCGACCTGGAGCGGCTCGACGAACTCGACAAGGCCGCGGAGGAGCCGGTGATCCGTTCGGTCACCGCCGTGCGCGAGGTCGCGTCCGCTCCCCGCGAACAGCACCGGTTCGGGGTCACGGCGGAGTACCGGGGGCCGGATCCGTCCTAGGGGACACGCCTGTGCGCCATGAAGCGCGTGCGGGGGCGGGGGAGCAGGAGGCGGGGGAGCAGGACCGGAGCACCGGCACGCGAAAGGCCGTGCGGTCCCGGAGCCGGGGTGCACGGCCCGGTGGTGCGGGGTCGGATCACGGGCAAGGGCCGAGAGGCGGGAGTCAGGCGACGAGCGCGGGCCGTCGGGCCTCGCCGGCCGGCTCGGCCGGGGCCGGTCCCCCTTCGGCCGGGCCCCCAGCAGGACGGCCCCGAGGCCCAGCGCGGCCCACCGGACCAGCGTGAGCGCCGGGCCGGTGGCCGCCGCCCCGTCGAAGAACGACACCGACCGCAGCAGGGTCGTACCCGCGCCCGGCGGCAGCCACTGGCCGATCGCCCCGACCGGCTCGGGCGGCATCCGCGGCGCGGAGGCCGCCCCCGAGAACGGGTTCCCGAGGAACATCACCACGAACGACACCGCCCCGATGCCCGGCGTGCCGAGCAGGGCGGCGCAGCCCGCCACCGCCGCGCTCACCGCCGGCGTCGAGAGGCCCAGCACCGCGGCCTCGGCCCACCAGTCGCCGGTGAGCACCCCGAGCCAGCCGTGCGCCGGCGCCGCCGCGGCCAGGCCGACCAGAGCGGCGGCGCCGACCAGCCCGGACACGGCGCGGATCCCGCGCAGACCCGACAGGGACACCAGCGCGCCCGCCGCGATCCCGGCGAGCGCCAGCGGCAGCACGCTCGCGCCGAGAGCCGAGCCGCGCGGGTCGGCGGCCGGAGCCGGCACCACGTCCACCGTCTGCACCCGGGCGCCCGAGGCGGCCGCCCGTTCCGCGACCGCCTGCTGGAGCAGCTGGGCGACGAGCGGGCTCCCGGCCGAGGCGGTCAGCAGTTCGGTTCGCCCGGCCGTGACGACCACCGCGCCGTATACGGTCCGGCTCTCGACGGCGTTCCGGACGGCCGTTCCGTCGGCGTAGCGGTGGATCTCGAAGGCGGTCCCGTGCCGGGTCAGCTGCTTCTCCAGCTGCGCGGTCGCGGCGGGCGGACCGGCCACGCCCAGCGGCAGTTCGCGGGGCGCGGTGCGGGCGGCCGGCCAGGCGAAGGCCCAGAGGGCGACGGCGGCGAGGGTCGGGACGGGCAGGACGACGGCGATCAGGCGCCGGGTGGCGGACGTGGGCTCCTCTGGGAGGCGGGTCGACGGGACGGACAGGCGGGCGGCGCCGCGAACGGGCCGAGCCGCGGAGGCCGAGCTGCGACGGGTCGCGCCGTGGAGGACACGGCCGGGTCGTGGCGCTGAAAAGAAGGATCGTTCGTTTCAGGTTCGCTCACGCCGTCCGCCAGGAGAGGCGGGTGGTCAAGAAGGAATGGTCGTTCCACGTGTGGCGCATGGCCCGTGTATCCCAGGCGCACCTCGACGCCCGCCGTCGTCAGATCCTCGACGGCGCGGCGCTCTGCTTCGCCGCAACGGCTTCCACGCCACGTCGATGCAGGACGTGCTGAAGGAGGTCGATCTGTCCGCCGGGGCGGTGTACCGCTACTTCAGCGGCAAGGAGGAGCTCATCGCCGCGATCGTCGGCGAGGTGCTCGACGAGGTCAGCGAGGCCTTCGAGGAGGAGGGCCGGCACATCCCGCCGCCGTCGCCCGACATCCTGGTCTCCTCGGTCTTCGACCGGGTCCACGCCTCCCGGGCGTCCCTGCTCGTCGACGGGCGGCCCGCCTTCCCCCGGCTGGTCATCCAGGTGGGGACGGAGACGCTGCGCAACGCCGAGCCGGCCGCCCTCCTGGAGGAGGGCTGCACCGGCGTGCGCGAGGCGTGGGGGCGGATCGTCGTCGCGTACCAGGAGGCCGGGATGATGCGGTCCGACGTGGCCCCGGACCAGGTGGCGCGCACGATGATCGCCGTCGTGCTGGGATTCCTCGCCCAGCAGACGCTGTTCGGGCCCGCCCCGGTGGAGGTGCTGCGCGACGGGCTGCGCGCGCTGATGAGCGTGTCGGCCCCGTCGTCGGGGGCCTGAACCGATCACAGCTCGGTTAACTTGCTCGAAATGCGCTCCAACTAGCCTGCCGATCCATGCCACCAGGGTCTTCGCCCGTGGCCGCGGCAACCGGGCCCCGCACGGTCCGGAGCGAGGATGTGAGGTGGGACGTGCAACTGACCCCGCACGAGCAGGAGAGGCTGCTGATCCACGTGGCGGCCGACGTCGCCGAGAAGCGCCGGGCCCGCGGGCTCAGGCTCAACCACCCGGAGGCCGTGGCCCTCATCACGGCGCACCTCCTGGAAGGCGCGCGCGACGGCCGCACGGTGGCCGAACTCATGTCCTCCGGCCGCAAGCTGCTCACCCGCGACGACGTCATGGAGGGCATCCCCGAGATGATCCACGACGTCCAGGTCGAGGCCACCTTCCCGGACGGCACCAAGCTCGTCACCGTCCACGACCCGATCGTCTGAAGGGGCCTCGATGATTCCCGGAGAGATCCTGTTCGCCGCGGACCCGGTCGTCTTCAACGAGGGCCGCGAGGTCACCCGGCTCACCGTCCTCAACGCCGCCGACCGGCCCGTCCAGGTCGGCTCCCACTACCACTTCGCCGAGGCCAACCCCGGCCTGGAGTTCGACCGCGCCGCCGCCCGCGGCCGGCGGCTGAACGTCGCCGCCGGCACCGCCGTGCGCTTCGAGCCCGGGATCCCCGTCGACGTCGAACTCGTCCCCCTCGCCGGCGCCCGCGTCGTGCCCGGTCTGCGCGGGGAGACCGGAGGTGCCCTCGATGCCTGAGATCTCGCGTGCCGCGTACGCCGACCTGTTCGGCCCGACGACCGGCGACCGCATCCGGCTCGCCGACACCGATCTGCTGATCGAGATCGAGGAGGACCGCTGCGGCGGCCCCGGACTCGCCGGTGAGGAGGCGGTCTTCGGCGGCGGCAAGGTCATCCGTGAGTCCATGGGGCAGTCCCGCGCCACGCGCGCGGACGGCACGCCCGACACCGTCATCACGGGCGCCGTAGTCGTCGACCACTGGGGGGTCGTCAAGGCCGACGTCGGCATCCGTGACGGGCGCATCACCGGTATCGGCAAGGCCGGCAACCCCGACACGATGGACGGGGTCCACCCGGACCTGGTCATCGGCCCGGAGACCGAGATCATCGCCGGCAACGGACGGATCCTGACCGCCGGCGCGGTGGACGCGCACGTCCACTTCATCTGTCCGCAGATCGCCGACGAGGCGCTGTCCGCCGGGGTCACGACGCTGGTCGGCGGCGGCACCGGGCCGGCCGAGGGCTCGAAGGCGACCACCGTGACGCCCGGCCCGTGGCACCTCGCCCGGATGCTGGAGGCGATGGAGCAGTACCCCCTGAACATCGGCTTCCTCGGCAAGGGCAACACCGTCTCGCAGGACGCGATGCTGTCGCAGATCCGGGGCGGCGCGCTCGGCCTGAAGCTGCACGAGGACTGGGGCTCGACGCCGGCCGTCATCGACGCCTCGCTGACCGTCGCCGACCGGACGGGCATCCAGGTCGCGATCCACACGGACACCCTCAACGAGGCCGGGTTCGTCGGCGACACGCTCGCCGCGATCGCCGGACGCGGCATCCACGCCTACCACACCGAGGGCGCGGGCGGCGGGCACGCGCCGGACATCATGACCGTGGTCTCCGAGCCGCACGTGCTGCCGAGCTCCACGAACCCGACGCGGCCGTACACGGTGAACACCGCCGAGGAACACCTCGACATGCTGATGGTGTGTCACCACCTCAATCCGGCGGTCCCGGAGGACCTGGCGTTCGCCGAGTCGCGCATCCGGCCGTCGACGATCGGGGCCGAGGACGTCCTCCACGACCTCGGGGCGATCTCGATCATCTCCTCCGACGCTCAGGCCATGGGCCGGGTCGGCGAGGTCATCCTGCGGACCTGGCAGACGGCGCACGTGATGAAGCGGCGCAGGGGCTCCCTGCCGGGCGACGGCCGGGCGGACAACCACCGGGTGCGCCGCTACATCGCCAAGTACACGATCAACCCCGCGCTCGCCCAGGGCCTGGCCCGCGAGATCGGCTCGGTCGAGGGCGGCAAGCTCGCCGACCTGGTGCTGTGGGAGCCGGCGTTCTTCGGCGTCAAGCCGCACCTCGTGATCAAGGGCGGTCAGATCGCGTACGCGCAGATGGGCGACGCCAACGCCTCCATCCCGACTCCGCAGCCGATCCTGCCGCGTCCGATGTACGGCGCGATCGGCCGGGCGCCCGCGTCGAACTCGTTCAACTTCGTGGCGCCGCTGGCCATCGAGGACGGCCTGCCGGAGCGTCTGCAGCTGGGCAAGAAGTTCGTGGCCATCGAGTCCACGCGCGGGGTCACCAAGGCGGACATGCGGGAGAACGACGCCCGGCCGCGCGTCCGGGTCGATCCCGACAGCTTCGCCGTGCACATCGACGGGGAGCTCGTCGAGGCGACTCCGGCCGCCGAACTGCCCATGGCGCAGCGCTACTTCCTGTTCTGATCCGGTACGGAGGACATCGATGTGACAAGGGCAGCACTGCTCGTCCTGGCCGACGGGCGTTTCCCCGCCGGAGGGCACGCGCACTCCGGCGGGGCGGAGCAGGCCGTCAAGGCGGGCCGGATCACCGGCGCGACGAGCCTGGAGGCCTTCCTCCGCGGGAGGCTGCACACCACGGGGCTGGTGGGCGCGGCGCTGGCGGCCGCGGCCGCGGCCGGGGGCGACCCGGCGGCGCTGGACGCGGCGGCGGACGCCCGCACCCCGTCCCCGGCGCTCCGGCTGACCGCCAGGAAGCTGGGCCGGCAGCTGATGCGGGCCGCCCGGGCTGCCTGGCCGAGCGCCGAACTCGACTCCCTGGCACGGCAGTTCCCCAAGGGAGCGCACCAGCCGGTGGTGCTGGGACTGGCCGCGCGGTCGGCCGGGCTCGGGGCCGAGGACGCGGCGCACTGCGCGGTCTACGAGAGCGTGAGCGGACCGGCGACGGCCGTGGTGCGGCTGCTGAGCCTGGACCCGTTCGAGGCCACGGCGGTGCTGGCCCGGCTGGCGCCGGAGCTGGATCTGGTGGTCGACCGGGCGGTGTCCGCCGGGTCGGCCGTGCCGGCGCGGGGTGTCGACATGCTGCCGGCGGCGTCGGCGCCGCTGCTGGAGATCGGGGCGCAGGCACACGCCGGCTGGCCGGTGCGCCTGTTCGCCTCGTGAGGGACCCCGCCCTCGCCCCCGGCAGCCCTCTCCCTTCCCGCCCCCGAGGGCTTCACCCCTCCCCGACCACCACCAGGACCCCCGTCCGGCCCTGAGAAGGGCCTCTCCCCGAACGCCGGACGGGGCTGACCAGAGGAGCCGCAGTCATGCATCTCGACCACATCCACGACGGTCCCGCCGCGGTCGGCGCCGACGCCCGTCGCCCCGACGGCAGCCGCCGTGCCCTGCGGATCGGGCTCGGCGGTCCCGTCGGATCCGGCAAGACCGCCACGGTCGCCGCGCTCTGCCGCGCCCTGCGGGACGAGCTGTCCCTCGCCGTCGTCACCAACGACATCTACACCCGCGAGGACGCCGAGTTCCTGCTCCGGGAGGCCGTGCTGCCGCCCGAGCGGATCACGGCCGTCGAGACGGGCGCCTGCCCGCACACCGCGATCCGGGACGACATCTCCGCCAACCTGGAGGCCGTGGAGGACCTGGAGGACGAGGTCGGGCCGCTGGACCTGATCCTCGTCGAGTCCGGTGGGGACAACCTCACCGCCACCTTCTCCAAGGGCCTCGTGGACGCGCAGATCTTCGTGATCGACGTCGCGGGCGGGGACGACATCCCGCGCAAGGGCGGGCCCGGGGTGACCACCGCCGACCTGCTGGTCGTCAACAAGACCGACCTTGCGCCGTACGTCGGCTCCGACCTCGCCCGGATGGCCGCCGACGCCAAGGCCCAGCGGGCCGAACTGCCTTTCGTCTTCCAGTCGTTGCGGAGCGAGGGTGGCGTCACGGACGTCGCCGCGTGGGTGCGGGCGCAGTTCGCCGCCTGGACGGCGTGACATGAGCGGAGTGCACGCCACCGCGCGGATCGGGGCGAGGGCCGACGGGCGCGGGGGGACCTCGCTGCCCGTCCTCGAGAGCGACGGTCCGCTCGCCCTGCGGCGCACCCGAGGCGTCGGCGGCGAGGCGCGCGTCCTGCTCGTCGGCGCGATGAGCGGGCCTCTCGGCGGGGACCGCTTCGCCGTCGAGGCCGACGTCGGCAACGGAGCCCGGCTGCACGTCGGTTCGGCCGCCGCCACCATCGCCCTGCCCGGCCAGGCCAAGGACGAGGCCCACTACGAGGTACGGCTCACGGTCGCCGACGGCGGTGAACTGCGCTGGCTGCCCGAGCAGTTGATCTCCGCGAAGGGGAGCGACCTGTACGTCGCCACGCGGGTCGAGCTCGGGGCCGACGCCCGGCTCGTCCTGCGCGAGGAGCAGGTGCTCGGCCGGGTGGGGGAGGAGCCGGGCAGGCTCACCAGCCGGCTCACCGTGCGGGTCGGCGGGCGGGTCGTCCTCGATCAGGAACTGGCCTGCGGTCCCGGCGCGCCGGGCGGCTGGGACGGGCCCGCCGTTCTCGCGGAGTATCGTGCCGTGGGTCAACTCGTCGTCGTGAAACCTGAGTTCCTCGACGAGCCGGCGCAGGCGAGGAACATCGGCGAGTACGCCGGTGTCATGCCGCTGGCCGGTCCGGCGGCTCTCGTCAGCGCCGTCGCGCCCGACGCGCTGCGGCTGCGGCGGGCGTTGGACGAGGCGCTCGACCATGTCGACATCCGGTGAGCGGTACATCACTTTCCGGTTATCGGATTGGCAAAGAAGGTCAACGACACCTTTTCTCAGGTGCCTCACAGCCGAGAGGATCCCTCTGCCGCCATCACCAGGTAGGGGAGTTCCCACTTGAAGGACATACGACCGAACAGGCGCACCACGGCGCTCGGCTCGGCAGGCGCTCTCGTCGTCGCGACGATGCTTGCCGGCGCCGTCGCGGCGCCCACGGCGAGCGCGACCAGCGGCAGTGCGGGTCAGGACCGGGAGGCGCGCGGTGCCGCGCTCGCGGCGGAGCGCGCGGGCAAGGCCGGCATCGACTGGCAGGACTGCCCCGCTGACTGGGGCCTGGAGAAGCCGATCCAGTGCGGCTGGGTCACCGTGCCGCTCGACTACGCCAAGCCCAACGGCACCCAGATCAAGCTGGCCGTCGACCGCATCGGCAACACCGGCACCGCGGGGGAGCGCCAGGGCGCGCTCGTCTACAACCCCGGCGGTCCCGGCGGCTCGGGCCTGCGCTTCCCGCGCCGCGTCACCACCAAGGCCCCCGTCTGGACCAACGTGGCGAAGGCCTACGACTTCGTGGGCTTCGACCCGCGCGGCGTCGGTCACTCCGCGGCCATCTCCTGCATCGACCCGCAGGAGTTCGTGAAGGCGCCCAAGGCCGACCCGGTCCCGGACAGCGAGGCCGACAAGCTCGCCCAGATCAAGCTCGCCCGTGAGTACGCGGACGGGTGCGCCGAGCGCAGCGGCAAGGCCGTGCTGGCGCAGATGACCACCCCGAACACCGTCCGCGACCTGGACGTCATCCGGGCCGCCCTGGGCGAGAAGAAGCTCAACTTCCTGGGCGTCTCCTACGGCACCTACATCGGCGCCGTCTACGGCACCATGTTCCCGGGCCACCTGCGCCGCATGATCGTCGACAGCGTGGTCAACCCCTCCCGCGAGAAGATCTGGTACGAGGCCAACCTCGACCAGGACATCGCCTTCGAGGGCCGCTGGAAGGACTGGCAGGACTGGGTCGCCGCCAACGACGCGACCTTCCACCTCGGCACCACCCGCGACGCCGTCCAGGCCAAGTGGCTCGAACTGCGCGCCACCGCGAAGAAGAACCCCATCGGCGGGATCGTCGGCCCGGCCGAGCTGATCTCCTTCTTCCAGAGCGCCCCGTACTACGACTCCTCGTGGATCCCGGTCGCCACGGTCTTCAGCAAGTACTTCGCGGGGGACACCCAGGCGCTCGTCGACGCGGCCGCCCCGGACCTGACCGACACGGCCGGCAACATCTCCTCGGAGAACGGCAACGCCGTCTACACCGCCGTCGAGTGCACCGACGCCAAGTGGCCCACCAGCTGGCGCAAGTGGAACAGCGACAACACGCGGCTCCACAAGGACTACCCGTTCATGACCTGGGCCAACGCGTGGATGAACCTGCCGTGCGCCTTCTGGCCGGTCAAGCAGCAGACGCCGGTGGACGTCAAGACCCACAAGGGCCTGCCGCCGGTGCTCATCGTGCAGTCCACGGATGACGCGGCCACCCCGTACGAGGGCGCCGTCGAACTGCACAAGCGCTTCAAGGGCTCCCGCCTGATCACCGAGAAGGACGCCGGCTCCCACGGAGTGACCGGCCTGGTGAACACCTGCATCAACGCGCGGGTGGACTCCTACCTCCTCACCGGCAAGCTGGACACCGCGGACGTGACCTGCGCGCCGCACGCCACGCCCAAGCCGTAGCACCGCTCGCACGACAGCGAAGGGCGGCCGGAGTGATCCGGCCGCCCTTTCCGTCGTACTGACGGAACATCAGCTCATCGCTTTACGTCAACGCGACGGCAGACGCGGGAACTTGCGCTCCTTCTCCGCCTTGGCCGCCTTCGCCGCGGCCTCCTCCGCCTTGACGTCGGCCGCGTACCGGTCCACGTACTCCTGCTCGGAGAGCGTCAGGATGGCGTACATGATCTCGTCGGTGATCGCGCGCAGCACCGCCTTCTCGTTCTCCATGCCGAGGTACCGGGAGAAGTCGAGGGGCTCGCCGAAGCGGATCACCACGGGGTGCAGGGTCGGGATGACCTTGCCGGGCGGCTGCGCCTCGAAGGTGCCGATCATCGCACAGGGGATGACGGGGACCCGGGCCCTGAGCGCCATCACGGCGACCCCGACCTTGCCCTTGTACAGGCGGCCGTCGTGCGAGCGGGTGCCCTCCGGATAGATGCCGAGCAGTTGGTCCTTGGCGAGCACGCCGAGGCCCTCGCGGATCGCCGCCTGGCCCGCCTCCTTGCCGGAGCGGTCGACCGGGATCTGGCCCGCGCTGCGGAAGAAGGCCGCGGTCAGCCGGCCCTTGATGCCGGGACCCGTGAAGTACTCGGCCTTCGCGAGGAAGGTGATGCGGCGCTTGAGGATCGCGGGCATCAGGAAGTGGTCCGAGAACGACAGATGGTTCCCGGCGACGATCGCCGCACCCGACTCCGGAACGTGCTCGAGGCCTTCGATCCGCGGTCGGAAGACCAGTCTCAGCAGGGGGCCCAGCAAGACGTACTTGAGCACGTAGTAGAACAAGGGGTCGCTCCTCACTCCGGCGGATCGGCGGGATGGCCGCCTGACCAGGGTGCTGCTCCCGGACGGTGCGCAGCAAGCCGCAGGGCGCCGCGGGAAGCGATCGCGCGGCCGTCGGGAGTCGCGCACGGCGCTTTTTCGTCGAATCTCCACGGATCTTGCCGCAACCGTGTCGGTTCTCACATCCACCGAGGGGGAGACGCCGGACATGTCGCATTGATTTCGATGGATCTTCATCAAGTTCTTACTTAACCTCCGTCATTGACCATCTTTCCTCAGTGCTTTCTCACTGAGTCGTGTTGTGAACTGTGAATGCGGGGGCGCGTGTTGACGCGAAGACATGCCCGGACGTCGGCCTTGGCGCTGGCGCTGGCGCTGGTGACGGCCTTGGGGGTCGGGGTGACGCCGGTGACCGCGGCGGTCGCCGCCGCCCCGACGGCCCCGGTACGGACGAAGACCTCGGCCGAGGGCGCTGCGCCGACCACGCAGGACGCCCTGGCCGAGGCGAAACGGTCCGGCAAGAGTGTCGAGGTCGACTCTCTCCGTTCGGAGAGCGGCGACGTGTACGCCACGCCCGACGGGAACCTGGAGGCGCGTGAGTATCTGCGCCCCGTGCGGACCCGGGTCGGGGGCGAGTGGAAGCCGGTCGACACCGACCTGGCGAAGACCTCGGAGGGGGCGGTCGCGCCGGGCGCGACCACCGTGGGTCTCGAGTTCTCCGGCGGCGGCGACGCGCCGCTGGTGCGGATGGAGAAGGCGGGGCGCGAACTGGCCCTGACCTGGCCGGGCGAGCTGCCCGCCCCCGTCCTCGACGGGGCGACGGCGACCTATCGCGACGTCCTGCCGGACGTGGACCTGCGGATGGGCGCCCAGGAGGACGGCTTCACCCAGTTGCTCGTCGTCAAGTCGGCCGAGGCGGCCGCCGACCCCGAGCTGACCCGGCTGCGGCTGAAACTCTCCGCGGAGGGCATGGACGTCCGCGAGACGTCCGAGGGCGGCCTGGAAGCCGTCGACGAGGGCGCCGGGAGCGCGGTGTTCGAGGCGCCCAAGCCCGTGATGTGGGACTCCAGCACCCGGGAGCCGCCGCGGCAGAGCACGGCGCCCGGGCCGAGCACGGCGCCGCGGGCGAGCACGGCACCACAGCCGGGCGCCGAGCCGCGGCGGAGCACGGCGTCACAGCCCGGCGCCCCGGCGGAGCAGACCGCGCCGGAGGCCGCCCCGGCGGAGCAGGCCGCGCCCGACGGGAAGACCACCCCGGCCGGGCCGGCCGGGTCGGCCACGGCGGCGAAGGCGGCGTGGTCCTCCTCGTCCGCCCCGGCCTCGTCCGCCTCCTCGGCTGCCGCGCCCGCTCCGGACGACGAGCCCGCCGCGGGGGAGTCCGCGAAGCTCGCCCCGGTCGGGGTGGACATCCCGGCCGGCGGCGGGGAGCTCGTCCTGACCCCGGACGCGGACGTGCTGAAGGGCGAGGACACTACCTACCCGGTGTTCATCGACCCCCAGTGGTACTCGCCGCGCGCCGCCGCGTGGACGATGGCGTCCAAGTACTGGGCGTCGTCTCCGCAGTGGAAGTTCAACGGCGAGAACAACGCCGGTCTCGGCTACTGCGGCTGGGCCTACTGCCAGCCCTACGACACCAAGCGGCTCTTCTACCGCATCCCGGTGTCGAAGTTCGCGGGCAAGACCATCCTGCAGGCCGAGTTCGTCGTGCGGAACGTGTGGTCCGCGTCGTGCAGCGCGCGCAGCGTGGAGCTGTGGCGCACGAAGGACATCTCCTCGTCGACCACGTGGAACTCGCAGAACGCGGACGGCTTCTGGATCGACAAGCTGAGGACGGACTCCTTCGCCCACGGCTTCGAGGGCTGTTCGGCCAAGGACGCCGAGTTCGACGTGAAGTCGGCCGTGCAGACCGCGGCCAACGCCAAGTCGTCGACGATGACGTTCGGCATGCAGGCCGCGAGCGAGTCCGACATCTACGGCTGGAAGCGGTTCTCCGACAAGGCGTATCTGCGGGTCAAGTACAACCGTCCGCCGACGCAGATCAAGATGTCGCAGCTCACCATGGAGTACGGCGGCACCTGCAAGAAGCCGGCCGACGCCCCGCGCGTGCGCACCCTCGGCAAGATCTACGCCAACGGCGTCACGGACCCGGACGGCGACACCGTGGGCGTGCAGATCGAGGCCGCCTGGGACTCCGGCGACGGCAAGGGGACGATCGCCCGCTGGAAGCCCGCCCGCACCGGCCTGAAGAAGTCCGGATCCGGCTTCTCGCTGACCCTCCCCTCCACCCTGCCCGAGAACAAGCAGATCAACTGGTACGCGCGCAGCTACGACGGGGCGCAGTACTCGCCGTGGTCCAGCGCG
This sequence comes from Streptomyces sp. 3330, assembly GCF_031456635.1. NCBI lineage: Bacteria > Bacillati > Actinomycetota > Actinomycetes > Kitasatosporales > Streptomycetaceae > Streptomyces > Streptomyces sp. 3330. The sequence continues at coordinate 2,564 of NZ_JAVDVA010000023.1, read as the reverse complement.
GGTGACCCGACGGGCTGTTACTTCACCTACGACACCAAGGTCCCCAAGGCCCCGGCGGTCACGTCCGCGGAGTATCCGGCCTCGGATCCCGAGAACCCCGACGACCCGTGGTTCGACGGGGTCGGCCGCTACGGCTCGTTCCAGCTCAAGGCCGCCGACACCGACGTGACGAAGTACTGGTTCGGCATCAACGGCGACCCCACCTCGAAGAACACGATCACCACGGCGGCGGGCGCGGCGAGGGCGGCGAAGATGCTGCCCGCCAAGCCGGGCCTCAACTTCGTCACCGCCAGGGCGTTCGACGCGGCGGGCAACGGCTCCGAGATCCGCACCTACCAGTTCCGGGTCAAGTCGGGGCAGGTCGAACGCGCCGACTGGACCATGGACGAGGCGGCCGGCGCCACCCAGGTGGCGGGCAGCGCGCCCGAGCAGACCGCCACCCTCTACAACGGCCCCACGCCGAACGTGGAGGGCCGGTTCGGCAAAGCGGTGCAGTTCGACGGGGTCGACGACTACGCCGCCTCCGACATCGCCACCGTCGACACCGACACCAGCTTCTCGGTGTCCGCCTGGGTGAAGCTGTCCGCGATGCCCTCCGGCGCGGCCGTCGTCGCCTCCCAGCGGGGCAACAACGCGCCGGGCTTCGAGCTGTACTACTCCAAGGGCTACGACCGCTGGGTGTTCAACCAGTACAGCGCCGACACCGCCGACGGCACCCCCGTCCGGGCCATGCAGTCCGCCGCGGGCGGGGCCGAGGCCGGGAAGTGGACGCATCTGGTCGGCGTCTACGCCGCGGGTGAGAAGCTGCTCAAGCTGTATGTCGACGGCGCGCTGGCCGGGACCACGGCGTACGGCACGGCGTGGAACGCCCGTCGCGGCATGGTGATCGGCGGCAGCTTCCTCAACGGGATCCCGTCGTCGCCCTTCCCGGGGGCCATCGACGAGGTGAAGACCTTCGAGAAGCCCCTGTCGCCGGCCGAGGTGTCGAGCCTCTACAGCGCGAACACGAGCGGCGGCCGTCCGGCCCGCATGGTCTTCCACCTGGACGAGGCCGCCGACGCGACCGAACTGAGCGGCCGGGCCGACGTGAGCCCCGCCGTCCTCAAGGGCGGCGCCTCGACCGGCGCGGCCGGAGTGGACGGCAACGCGCTCACCCTGGACGGCACCGACGACTACGCCACCACGGGCAACCCGCACCTCAACACCTCGTACAGCTTCGCCGTCTCGGCCTGGGTGAAGCTGGCGAAGACCAAACCGAGCCACGCGGCGAGCGTCGCCTCGCAGGCCGGTGCCGCGGTCACGGGGCCGGAGCTGTACTACTCCAGCTCCTTCGACCGCTGGGTGTTCAACCAGCACAGCGCCGACACCGCCGACTCCACGGTGGTGCGGGCGATGCAGCCCGACGGCACCACCGCGTACGGCGGTGAGTGGACGCATCTGGTGGGCGTGCAGGACACCGAGGCCGACAAGCTCTCGCTGTACGTCAACGGCACCCTGGCGGGCACCACCGCCCTGCCGTCGACCTGGTACGCCGGAGGCGCCGTGCAGATCGGCGCGAGCGCGTTCGAGGGGAAGGCCACCTCGTTCTTCCCCGGCCAGATCGACGACGTACGCCTCTTCGACCGGCCGGTGTCGGCCGACGAGGTGCAGCAGCTGTTCAAGCAGCGCGCGCTGCTCAACGCCCGGTGGAAGCTGGACGCCGTCACCGGCTCCGCCTCGCCGGACGACGCCGGCCGGACGGCCGCCCTGTCCCTGGCGGGCGGTGCCAGGATCGGCGCCGGGTTCATGGAGGGCGGCCTGGAGCTGGACGGCAAGGCCGGCTACGCGAGCGCCCCGGCGGTCCCCGTCGACACGAGCGCCAGCTTCACCGTCACCGCCTGGGCCCAGGCCGCCTCGGTCCCCACCCAGAACGCGGCGGTGGTCAGCGCGGAGGGAACCGGACGGAGCCCGTTCTCGATGCGCTTCGTCCCGGCCGTGAACGACCCGGAGGGGCTCGGCAGCTGGGAGATCGAACTGCCGGACGCCGACGCCTCGGGCGCCACGACGGTACGCCTGGCCAGCACGGAGTTCACCGGTGTGACCGACTGGAACCACCTGGCCCTGGTCTACGACGGCTTCGCCAAGCAGGCCCGTCTGTACGTCAACGGCGTGCTCCAGGAAGCCGCGTGCGAGGACTCCGACGCCGACGGCACGGCGGACGACACCTCCTGCCAGGACATGATCGCCTGGGGCGAGAACGTCCTGACCACCAAGGCCGGCAAGTCGCTCCAGATCGGACGGACGAAGACCGGCGCCACGGGCGCCGAATACTTCCCCGGCGTGATCGACGACGTCTGGTTCTTCCAGGGGGCGCTCGACGACAGCCAGGTCGGAGAGCTCTCCGGCTCCTGGTTCGACGTGCCCACCCAGGTCCCGGCCGGCAGCTGACGCCGCCACGGGCGGGGGGGGGGGGGGGGGCGCGCCCCCCCCCCCCCCCCCCCCCCCCCCCCCCCCCCGCGGGGGCCCCCCCCCCCCCCCCCCCCCCCCCCCCCGGGGCCCCCCCCCCCCACCCCCCCCCCCACCCC